>JAHCIP010000042.1 GCA_026129165.1 Anaerolineae bacterium | reverse complement strand
GCGCGGCGGGAGTGGGAGAGCCTGGGGCAGACCCTAAGCGAGTACCCGCGCCACGAGCGGTGTGTCAACGCGCTCATCCTGCGCGAGGACGGCTGGGCCGTCCTGCGGCCGCGCCACGAACACGGCGCGGTCATCACCAAGCAGTTCGTCTTCGAGGGCGACACGCTCCGCGTCAACGCCGATGTCTACGGCGGGTATCTCCAGGTGGCCGTCCTCGACCCGTCCTTCAACCCCTATCCAGGCTTCGCCGCGTCCGACTGCTCGCCGGTCACAACGGCGCAGCCCGACCAGGTGTGGCATACCGTCCGCTGGGGGAACGCCGACCTGCGCACTCTCTGGAACCAGCCGGTGCGGCTGGTGTTCCACCTCCACCAGGCGAGCCTGTACGCCTTCCAAATTTCAAGCTAGGAGCCGCTCATGGCAAGCCGTCCCATCCAGATTCTCCTTATCGCCGCGCACCCGGCCGACAGCTTTGACGCGGCGGGCGGCACGCTGGCCCACCACGTCGCGCAGGGCGACCGCGTCGCCATCGCCATTGCCACCACCGGCGTGCGTTCCCACCACTGGGCACTACTGGAGCAGAAGCGCGTCAGCGGGGCCGACTTTGATGTCGAAGCCCGCCTAAAACAGGCGGTGGAGGAGAAGCTGACCGAAGTACGCAACGCCTGCCGCATCCTGGGCTTCGAGGACGTGCGCGACCTGGGCTTCGATGATGACGACATCCTGGTGACGCAGGACAAGATTGAGGCCATCGCGGACGTCATCCGCGAGGTCAAACCCGATGTCCTCATCACGCATCACCCGTATGAAAGCGGTGGGTTCAAGATGCACGGCACGATTGGACAGTGTACGCTCTACGCCTGGCAAGTCGCGTCGGGCGTAGGCCGGGGCCGCCAGGTGCGTCACCACGTGCCGGTCATCTTCTTTATGAACCCCCAGGCGTACATCGGCAACAACAGCCTGGAATACGCCGGCACGGGCCGCGCCGACCTCTATATTGACATCACCGATGTCATCACCCAGAAGGTCCAGGCGCTCGACAGCATCGCCAGCCAATACTACGCCGGCCCATATTCCCGCAAGCGCGCGGAGAGCGAGGACGGCCACCTGGGCAACCACGCCTCGGTCGCCTACGCCGAGCAGTTCCAGCGTTTCTTGCCCATGGTGCGCTACACCTTGCCCATCACCGACGCCGACCTGGAGCGCGGGACCGAAGCGCCCGAAGCGATGATGGGCCGCCGCGCCGAGATGGTCGGCGGCCTGGCGCCGCTGCCGCCTGGCGTCGGCTTCACCTCCCAATACCGCATTCCCCAAGACAAATACAAAGACTAGGAGCCAGCCATGACCCTTACCACTGCTGTCCTCGACAAACTGCGCACCTTTGACACGCCCACTATCTGCAACCTGGTCGAGTTGTTCGAGGTGCGCCCGCGTAACACCGGCTACATGGATAGCCGCATCAGGGCTAACTTCCCCGAACTGCCGCCCATGGTCGGCTTTGCCGCCACGGCCACCTTCCGCGCCTCAGGACCGCCCCGCAGCGGCGACGCCTATGGCAGCACGGAAGCCCAGGTCGAACGCTTTGGCGAACTCTCCGGCCCGCCCGTTGTCGTCTTCCAGGACATCGACTCGCCGGCTGTCGCGGCGACGTTTGGCGAGGTCATGTGTACCACCTACAAGACCTTCGGCGCGGTCGGCCTGATTACCAGTGGGGCCGGGCGTGACCTGGACCAGGTCCGCGCCATCAAGTTCCCGGTCTTCACTGACGGAACCATCTGCGCCCACGGCTATTGCCACGTCCTGCACATCCACATCCCGGTCCATGTCGGCGGCATTGTCGTCTACCCCGACGACCTGCTGCACGGCGACGTGAACGGCGTCACGACCATCCCGACGGACATCGCCGCTGAGTTGGCCGATATTGGCGACGCCTTTGTGGCCGCCGAGAAGGTCATTCTGGACACGTTGCGCGGGCCGTCGCCGACGACGCAGCAGTTGGGCGCATCCATCCAAGAGGCCCACGCGCAGATGGCTGTCCTACGCCGCCAGGTGACGCGGCGGCGCTAAACGTTTGAAGCCAGGTGAACCATGACGCCAGCCACCTCCACTAAATACCTGCTTCTGGACCCCGCCCTGATCGAAGCGTGGGACAACGCCCGGCTCGTTCTCGGCCGCGTCGAGAAAGACCCGCACAACCCGCTGTTTGTCGAGGACAAGCCGTGGGAAGTGCGCTTCGACAACCTGTACGCCAATGTCGTCTATGACACGGCGGCCGGCCTCTACCAGTGCTGGTATAACCCCTTCATCATGGATCGCGTGTACGAAACCACGCCGCTCGCGCAACGCCCGCACACGGTGTACAAGCCGCAGCAGCGCGAGATGGGCCTCTGCTACGCCGTGTCGCGCGATGGTATCGCCTGGGACAAACCCGACCTGGGCATCATCGAGTTTGGCGGGAGCAGCCACAACAACCTCGTCCTGCGGGCCATCCACGGCGCGGGGGTCTACCGCGACGACTGCGACCCCAACGGCGAACGTCGTTTCAAGGCGTTTATGAAGGAAGGCGTGGCCGTTTCCCCCGATGGGCTGCACTGGTCGCAGGTCGCGCCGTGTCCGGAGATCGAGGCGCGGGGCGACACGCACAACTTCGCCTTCTGGGACGTCGAGTGGAGCCGCTACGTCGGCATCACGCGCCTGTGGGACGGCGGACAGCGGGTCGTCGGCTGGACGGAGAGCCAGGACTTCCGCCATTGGACGAAGGCCATGCCCATCCTGCGCTCGCTGCCCGACGAACCGCACCGCCAGACGTATGCCCTGCTGCCCTTCCGTTACGACAGCCTCTACCTGGGCCTGCTGATGATTCTGGATACCGCAACCGACCTGGTGGACTGTGAGTTGGCGGTCAGTCAGGATACGCAGCACTGGGACCGCGTCTGCCCTGGCGCGTCGCTCATCCCGCGCGGTCCGCGGGGCAGCTTCGACTGGGGCTGTATCTACGGCGCGGCGTCGCCCCTCCTCATTGACGGACGCCTGCGCCTGTACTACGGCGGCGGCGACGACACCCACGGTAGCTGGCGGCGGACCGGCTTCGGGCTGGCCTGGCTGCGGCCCGACGGCTTCGCGGGCTGCGCGCCGCTTGACCAGGGCGCGGTCGGCCGTGTCGTCACCCAGCCCGTCCTATGTAGCGGCGCGCAGTTGACCGTCAGCGCCGACGCGGCGGGCGGCTCGCTGCGCGTGGGCGTCCTGGAGGCCGACGGCCTGAGCCTGGCCGACTGCGAGCCTATTCAGACCGATGTGACCGACGCGCCCGTGACCTGGCGGAGCGGTCGCACTCTCGCGGCGTTGCAGGGCCAGCCGGTGCGGCTGGTCTTCGAGGCGCAGGCCGCGACAGTCTACTCGTTTGCCTTTGCGGACTAGAGGTGGGCTATGCCGAAACGTTATCGGGCGGGCCTGATTGGGTGCGGCGGCATGGGGCGGCATCACGCGGCGGCCCTGGCCTGCATGGACGATGTGGACCTAGCGCTGGCCGACATCATGCCCACCAGCCTGGACCGCCTGGGGGACGAGTTTGGCGTCGCCTCCAACCGCCGCTACCTCGACTATGAGCGACTGCTGGACGACTTCCGGCCCGACTTCATCGTGGTCGCCACCCAAGCGCCCCAACACGCGCCCATCACCCTGGCCGCCGCCGGTCGGGGCGTCCATGTCCTGTGTGAGAAGCCGCTGGCCTTGAATCTAGTCGAGGCCGACGCGATGGTCGCCGCGTGCGCCAAGGCCGGCGTGCGGCTGGCCGTCAACCATCTGCGCCGCGACGCTCCCGCCCCGCGCGTCGCCCGTGAACTCATCGCGGCGGGCGGGATTGGCGACGTGGTGGCCGTGGACATCCACGACAAGGGCGGGCGGCCTATCGGCAATACGCTCATGGAAATGGCGACGCACTACATTGACATGGCGCGTTTTCTCTTAAACGCCTACGACCTGGGAAATGGCCGGCGGGCCGACGAGTTGGAGTGGCTGTTCGGCCGCCTCTCGACGGGCCTCGGTAGGGCGGCGCACCCGGCGCGGCTGGAGGAAATTCAGCACAGCCAGGTCGCCGTGCCGACCGACCGCGACTGCGGGCTGGTGCTGGGGGAACGCGGGACGGTGACGCTGGGCTTCGCGGGCGAAATCCAGGCCGTCGCGCGCTTCCACAACCGCCCCCGCCAGGACTCGCACTACGATGGGGTGGATGTCATCGGCACGCGCGGCAGCCTGGCGGTGCGCGGGGGCATGGCGATGTGGCTCTTTCGACGGCGCGGCCACGCCTGGGCCGTCCACGACCCGTGGGAGCCGGTCGAACTCCCGCCGGAGCCGCACGGCCCGTCCGACTACGACGACTGGCAGCCGGCCCTCACGCGCTGCCACGGCATGCTCCGCGAACTCATTGCCGCTATCGAGGAAGGACGCGAGCATATTTCAAGCGGCCGCGACGGGCTGGCCGCGCTGGAAGCGGTCATGGCCGTCTATACCTCGCACCGCCTGGGCCAGCCGGTGACGCTGCCCTTGCCCGAGCGCCGCCACCCACTGGCGGTGTGGCGGGAGGAGGCGGCCCATGGCGGGTGAGACGACGGGGCGCGTGGTGATGATTACCGGCGCCAACCGGGGCATTGGCCGCGTCATCGCGCTGGAGATGGGCCGGGCCGGCTACCGACTGGCTCTCAACTGGTTCGAGGAACCGGCACGAACGCAGGCGATGCGCGACGAGTTGACCGCCCAGGGCTACGACTTTCACTTCGAGCAGGGTGACGTGTCGGTGTCCGTGGACGTGGACCGCATGATAGCCGCGTTTGTCGGCCGCTTCGGTCGGCTTGACATCCTGGTGAACAACGCCGCGACGCTGCGCGAGGCCCCGGCCCTGGAGTTGGCCGAGGCCGACCTGGACCGCGTGCTGGCCGTCAACCTCAAGGGCGCGTTCCTGTGCGCCCAACGCGCGGCCCGCGTCATGGCCCCGCAGGGTTGGGGCCGCATCATCAACATCAGTTCGGTCCACCAGTTTGTCCCCAAACGCCACTCGCTGCCCTACAATCTGGCGAAAGCCGGGCTGGGGATGTTGACCAAGAGCCTGGCCCTGGAACTGGGGCCGCTGGGGATTGTGTGCGTCGGCGTGGCCCCCGGCGGGGTCGAGGCGACGATGAAGGACCGCGAGCCGACGACGCTCATCCAGGCGACGCCGGTGCGGGCCATCGCCCAACCCGAAGAAATCGCGGCCGCCGTCCTCTTCCTGGCGTCCGATCAGGCGCGCTTCGCCAACGGGGGGACGCTGCTCATGGACGGCGGGCTGACGCTGGGGCCGTACACGCGGGCCGACTTCTAGCCAGAGGAGAGGACATGGCGATGTATCGAGCCGGGACCATTGGCCGCACGGGGCGGGGCAACTTCGGCCACTACCTGGATCAGGCCTTCGAAGGCTTTCCTAACATCCAGCTTGTCGCCGTCGCCGACGACAATCCCACCGGCCTGGCGGAGGCCGGGCAACGGCTAGGCGTCCAACGGCTATATCCCGACTATCGGGCGATGCTGGCGCGGGAAGGGCTTGACCTGGTGAGCGTCGGCCCGCGCTGGATTGATTGTCACGCCGAGATGGTCATCGCCTGCGCCGAGGCGGGCGTCCAGGGTATCCTGTGCGAGAAGCCGCTAGCCCGCACCCTGGCCGAGGCCGATGCCATGCTGGCGGCGTGTGAGCGGCACGGCGTACGGCTGGCCGTCGCCCACCGCCGCGCCAATGCCTACGAGCAATACGCCAAACAGTTGGTCGCGCAGGGCGCCATTGGACAGCTTCAGGTGATGCGCGGGCATGGCAAGGCCGACCACCGAGCCGGCGCGATGGACTTGACCGTATTGGGGACGCACGTTCTCGACAGTATGCGCTACATGGCTGGCTCGGAGGTGGCCTGGGCGCATGGGCATGTGACACAGGGCGGCCGCGAGGTGACGGTGGACGACATTCACGCGGGCGACGAGGGCGTGGGCCTGCTGGCGGGCGATGGGGTGGCGGCCTACTATGTCTTTCAGAATGGCCTCACGGCGCACTATGAATCGTACCGGGGTACACCGGAAACGCCGGAGGTTAGCAATCGCTGGTTTGGCTTCGAGATCTACGGCACGCACGGCATCATCGCCCTCCGTAACTCGCCGGGGACCGAGATGTACCTATATCGCGGCGGGCTGTGGACGCCTGACCAAGCGTGGGAGCGAGTGACGCTAGACGAGTGGGAGCGAGGACCAGAGGGGCGGCTGCGTTCGGAGACGGACAAGATGCGGCTCAGCAATACGATGATTGTGGCGGAACTCCTCCAGGCGGTCGAGCAGGACCGCGATGTCGTGACCTGTTCGAGCGGGCGCGATGCGCGGGCCGCGCTGGAAATGGTGATGGCGGTCCACGAGTCGCAGCGGCTGCGGAGCCGGGTCGAGTTTCCGCTCCAGAACCGAGACAACCCGTACTGCACGTGGCTGGACTCAGCTACCCTCACCCCCGTCCCCTCTCCCACTGGGGGAGAGGGGAGTGAGTACCCAAGCGGAGGGCAAGATGGCCGCTGATGAACGGATTCGCGTTGGGTTGGTGGGTTGCGGGGGGATCGCGCCGCTCTACACCGACATCTACGCGCAACTCGTGGACGTGGCGCAGATTGTGGCCGTCGCGGACCTGAAACCGGAGCTGGCCGAAAAGCGAGCGCAGGTGCTACGGGATGCCTACGCGGCGCAGGCCTACCAGGCGCGGGTCCAGGCGGCCGAGACTCGGTCAGAGGCGGACCGCGTCGGTCTGCTGCAACGCCTGGCCGCGGCCGACGCAGCTCGCCAGACGCCCATCCGGGTGTATCGCAGCCATGACGAGCTACTCAAAGATGACGCGGTTCAGGCGATGGTGTTGCTCACGCCGCCGGCGGTGCGCGCCGAGCCGGCCATCGCGGCGGCGGAGAGTGGCCGCCACGTCTTTACGCAGGGGCCGCTGGCGCGCAGCGTGGCCGAGGCCGACGCCATATCGGCGGCCGTGCGCCGGGCCGGCGTGAAGGTTGTGGCCCAGTGTGGGGCGCGCTATCCCCGTGATATGGTCCTGGCTCGCCGGGCTGTCGAGAGCGGGCGCCTGGGGCAGATGGGCAGCGCGCGGGTCGAGCTAAACTGGTATCGCCCGCAGAGTTATTATCGGGGCTGGCATGGCGCCTGGGAGGGGGAAGGCGGCGGCGCGGCGTTTCATCATGGCCGCTATAGCGTGGACCCGTTCTTGTGGGTGGTGGGCGCGCCGGTGGTGGAGGTCTTCGCCTACGCGGGGCCGATGCTGCGCCAGATCGAACACGAGAGTCTCAGTCAGGCGGTCCTCCGCTTCGCCAACGGCGCGACGGGGATGCTGCACGCTTCGCTGCTCAACCACCGCCAGCCGTTGACGCCAGAAGGACGCATCGAGATTCTTGGCTACGATGCCTCCATGCTGGTCGGCGAGGAGTACTTCCCGAACCCCGGCCCGCGCCTGACGGCGGCCAGCTATTGGGAGGCCCAAACCAGCTTTGGTTCCAGCGATAACCCAGCCGCCGTGGCGGCGCTCGAAGCGTTGCGCGCCGAGGTGGAGCCGGTACCCACGCGGGCCAGCGAGGCGTACCAGAGCCGCCTGTGGCTCGCAGCCATCCGCGACGACACCGAGCCGCTGGTCCCGGTCGAAGTGGCGAGACATCATGTCGAGGTCGTGCGCGCCCTCTATAAGTCGGCGGCCGAACACCAGCCCGTCAGCCTCCCGCTGGACAAGGCCGACCCGTTCTACTCTTTTGAAGGGCGACTGACTGCTCAAGGAGCCTAGGCCCATGTCACACCCCATAGCGGCCACCTCAGACGTGGGTCAGTTTGAGAACGCGACCATCGGCGAAGACGCCCTCATCGAGCCGGGCGTTACCGTCGGCTTCCGCTACCACCAGGACTGCGGTCGCGCGCGCATTGGCCGCCACGCCATCCTGCGCCTGGGTACGGTCATCTACGGCGATGTCGAGATTGGCGACCACTTCCAGTCCGGCCACTACGCCGTCGTTCGCGCCCTGGTCCGCATGGGCGACTACTGCACCCTCCTCAACCACTCATGTATCGAGGGCATTACCCGACTCGGCGACGGCGTGCGTATCATGACCAATACCTATATCCCTACCCGCACCTGGATCGGAGACAACGTCTTTATCGGGCCGGGCGTCACCTTCCTCAATGACCGCTACCCCGGCCGGCGCGACCCCATGCCCACACCGAGGGGCGCGACCCTCGAGGACGACGTCATGGTCGGCGGTGGCTGCACCATCCTGCCCGGCGTGCGGATCGGTCGGCGTAGCTTCATCGCGGCGGGAACGGTGGTGACGAAAGACATTCCCCCCAACAGCTTTGTCAGCGGCGTGCCGGGCCGCATCGAGCCACTGCCCGACCATCTCAACTGCGACAACAACCGCCGTCTGACCCTCCAGCCCCTCGACCTGTGGCACCCCCGCGCCCCCCACCCTGGCCCCGGCGTCTGGCCCGCCGACTGGCCGGAGCCGTGGTGAAAAGGAGACTTGATGCCTATCCCTGAGCCCAAGAGCGTCACCGAACCGCTAGACCTGCAACGCAAAGCCGAGGATATGCTGGCTGGCCGCCGGCCCCTGGAGGCGATTTACCCCTATATCGTGCCCGATTACGCGATTCCCTTTGTCCACATTGGGACCGAAAAACAACTCGTCCTGGATAACTTCATCTTCGACCACTTTGACGGCATTGAACGCGTCATCCCCACGCCCTACCGCCCCGAGCGCGGCGTCCTCGAAGTGGGCGATCTGCCCTGGGAGAACCCGGCCTACGCCAACCCCGGCCCGTCGGGGGCTATCTATGACCCCGAGGACAAGAAGTTCAAGCTCTGGTATATCCAGTCGCTGACGGGCGACCCGTTCAACACCGGCCAGGTGCTGTGCTACGCCGAGTCGACCGACTGCCTCCACTGGGAGAAGCCGTTGAGCAGCCTGTGCTTGCCGTACAAGGAGCACAAAGAGACCAACATCGTCTTCTACGACGCCTCGTCGTGCGAGGTCGTCCTCAACCCGGACCAGAGCGACCCGCAGCGCCGCTTCCTCATGCTCAACTGCCCGTATGGGCTGGCGGCCTCGCGCGGCCAGCGCATCTTCTCCATGGCCGCCGCCTCGCCCGACGGCTTGCAGTGGCATGTCCTCCACGAGGACGCCCCGTTCCGCCATCAGCACCACATGCGGCCCTGGTGGGACGAGTCCATCCAGAAGTGGATCGCCTACGGCCAGTACTCGCATCACTGGAACTTCCTCTACCGCACGCGCCAGATTGGACGCGAGGAGAGCGCCGACTTCGTCAACTGGTCGCCCAAGGAGGTCGTGCTGTCGGCGGACTGGGACCCAACCCTGCCGCCGCACCTGGAGTTCCATGAGATGTCGGTGCGCAAGGTGGGCAGCCAGTACATCGGCATCACCGGCGAGGCGATGACCGACCCGCTGTGGTGCGTCAATGACAAGACCCTCGCCAACTGGCGCGACCACTTCCATGTACGCCTGGGCCTGTACAGCAGCCGCGACGGGCGGCGCTGGCAGCGGGCCTGTGGGCCGGGGCCGTGGGTGGACAATCGCGGGCCGGGCAGCATTGACTACGGCTATGCCTGCGCCACGGCCAACGGCTATCTGACGCATGACGGGCGGATGCACGTCTACTACATGGCCGGGCCGCAGAAGCAGCACTGGTTCAAGGGGACGCCGCCCAGACCCGTCGTGCCGGTGGCCGCGTTCGAGGCGGCCCGCGACGAGTGGCTGACGACGCGCGACACGGCGACCGGCTACGGCGGTCTGCGGCGCTCGACGGGCGTGCTCATCCTACGCGAGGACGGCTGGGCCGAACTGCGGCCTACCTATGAGCGTGGCACGGTCTACACCAAGCAATTCGTCTTCGAGGGCGACACGCTGCGCCTCAACGCCGACTGCGTCGGCGGCTACATTCGTGTCGCGGCGCTGGACCCCTACTTCCAACCTTACGACGGCTTCGCGGCTGACGACTGTGACCCCGTCACCACCGCGCGGCGTGACCAGGTGTGGCACACTGTCACCTGGCGCGGCAATCCGAGCGTGGCCGCGTTGTGGAACAAACCCGTGCGCCTCGCCATCGAGTTGCGCCAGGCCAGTCTGTTTGCGTTTCAGTTTGGGGAGGCCGCATGACGATGCTCGACCAACGCGCCGAGGTATTCAACCGCATGGTCCTGGACGACGCCCTGGACGAGTACGGTCTGATTCGCCACCAGTTGACCTATCCAGAGCGGGGGCCGATACCCGATGACCAACTCGCCTATGCCCGCGAGGACCGCGAGTGGCGGCAGCGGCAAGGCTTGAAGTGGCATCCCCTCCAGGGGACGCCGGCCTATGCCATGTACGAGGACGCCAACTACGTCGGCAACCGCTACCTGGTGGCGATGGTCTGGCGCTGGCTGGCGGAGCATAACGAGGCGGCGCGGCAGGACGCTGAAATAAGCTACCAGGCCACCATCTATCCCTACTTCGAGGGCACGAAGCGCGAACGGGGCTACTGGCCCAAGCCCTACGGCGCGCTCCAGGGTGAGTATGCTGTGGACAAGGTCTATACCGAGACGAGTCTGGACCAGGCGTACTCGCCCGTGATAGCCTTGTGGCGCTATGCCCAGCACGTCGCCACCGACGCCGAGAAGGCGGTCATCGGTGAGGCGTTGCAGGCCCACGGCCACTGGTGGATACGCCATCACTACAGCTACGACTACCTGGGCGAAGTGTGGAAGGCGTTTGGCGAGCGCATCGGGTCGCCCAGCGCCCTTAAGCTGCCCATTGGGATGCACATCGCCTACCAGATGACGGGCGACACCCAATTGCGCGACGAGGCGGTGCGCATCGTGCGCCAGGCCAAGGCCGACGGCGCGCTACGGATGCACCGAGGGCCGCGCGGCGAGATCAAGGAACTCTATCACTGGGCCGAAATCTACGATTACTTTATGCGTGACACCGATCTGGCCGATGAGGCCGACTGGAGCCGTCTCATCCAGGAGTGCTGGCGCACGGCTAAAAGTTCCATCCAGCCTGATGGCCTATGTATCGGCCAGGGCTTCTTCCGCGACGATGGCCTCCTGGAGCCGTATACCCCCGGCCCGGTGGACGACGTGCATCATGGCTACTGGAAAACCGACGCCCGCCATCCCGCCTCGACGGCGCAGATGGCCTGCCTGGCGATGCTGGTCCAGGAACTGGGCTATGACCCGGACGCGGGCGAAGTCGGGCGGCGGCTGTTGGAGGCGGTACGCGAGGAGCACACGGGGACGATACGAGGGTATGTCTATACCCACCCCGAGCAGATGCCTCCCGCGTTCCGCGACAACCTCCCACCCCCCCTCTTTGCCACCCGCACCGTCGTCTTCTGGCTCGACGCCTACTGGCGCGGACGACGGCTCGGTGTCGTGTAGACTGACTATCCAAACAAGGACATACTATGCGCATTCATAACGGCGGTCCGGGTCAAAGCCTCAACGAAATCGTCCTCTTCCCCTTTGACGACCATAGCCTGCCCTTCCAGCATGGCGTGCAGCTTCAGTTACTCGGCCACAGTACCCCATGTGGCCGCACGAAGGTTGTGTTGGGCCTGGGGCCGGAGGGCGCGCCGGACAGTGTGCGGGTGGTGTATTACGGCGCGGTGCGCCAGGTGGGCGATGAGTACTGGATGTGGTATCTGGGTCAGGGGCCGGACGAGACGTGGTTCGAGCGGGTGTGCTTCGCCAAGAGCCGGGACGGTTATCATTGGGAACGGCCCAACCTGGGTCTGGTGGAGTACCACGGGAGCCGGAACAACAACCTGGTGGACCTGTATCAGGGCCAGCGCCACGTCCAGTCGTGCGTCGTCTTCTATGAGCCGGACGACCCCGACCCGGCCCGCCGCTTCAAGATGGCCTACCAGACGCGCGAGTACCAGAGCCGCTTCGCCGTCGCCTACAGCGCCGATGGTCTGACGTGGCAGCCCTCGCCCAACAACCCGGTTGGGTCGTGGCTGGAAATGTCGGGCGGAATGCGCCGGGACGACTGCTATTACCTGACGGGCCAGGGCGGCGCGCACGCCGGCGGTATCCGCCAACTCGTGACGTATGTATCGTATGATTTCGAACATTGGTCACAGGCGTCGGCGATGGGGTTGCGGCGGAGCAACCTGCCGCCCCGCCCAGTGCCCTTCGGTGGCAACGCTGGCGAGCAGGTCCATCTTGGCGCGAGCCTCTGGAACCGGGGCAACGTCGTTTTGGGCTTCTACGGCATGTGGCACGGCCACCCGTCCAACGACCGCCGCCTGCTGACCATGGACCTGGGGTTGGCCGTGAGCAACGACGGCCTGCACTACCGCGAACCGGGTCCCGACTTCCCCATCGTGTCCGCCGCCGAGGACGGCTGGGACGTGCCGCCGCGAGGCCATACCGCCGTCCACTTCCCGGCCCTCGTCCAGGGCCAGGGCTTCGAGAACATCGGCGACGAGACGCTGTTCTGGTACGCGCCGTGGCCTGAACAGGACAGCGACGGCGTGCGGGTGGCGACCTGGACACGCGACCGCCTGGGCTACTTCCAGCCGTTCACCAGCCGGCGTGTGGGCGCGGGTGAGTCCCACGTTGTCTCGGCTCCGATTGACCTGGAAGACGGGGCGGCGCGGGTATCGCTGAACCTGACGGGCGTGGGCGACCACAGCCAGGTGAGGGTCGAGGTGTTGGATGAACAGTTCAATCCCTTGCCTGGCTACACGCGCGAGGCGTGCCAGCCGCTACGCGAGGCTGGTCTGCGCCAGGCGGTGACATGGCAGGACCGCGACGTCGTAGTGATGACGGGCGGTCCGGTCCGGCTGCGGGTCCTATTTGAGGGGCTGCGGCTCGAAGACACGCGGTTGTATGCTGCGTATCTCGAGGCGGCGCAGGGCTAAACCGGGATAATCAGGCTCTCCAGGTCGCGCGGGTAGTAGGTCAGAATCTCGATGCCGTCGTCGGTGATGAGGACGGTGTCCGAGTGGCGAAAGCCGCCCAGGTCGGCCGCGTACAGCCCAGGCTCGACGGTAAAGACCATGCCCGGCTTGAGTTCGGTGGGGTCGCCCGTGTCCAGGAACGGGCCTTCGTGGTAGCGCAGGCCGATGGCGTGGCCGCTGTGGTGCTTCCAGTACGGTATCAGGTCGTGCTCGTCGTAGTAGCGGCGCACGGCGCGGTCTACGTCGGAGCACTTCACGCCGGGGCGCATGGCCTCGAATGCCGTCTCCTGGAGGGCCTTCATGTGCTCGAACATCTCGCGCTGGCGGGCGTTGGGCGGGCCGACGAACATGGTGCGCTCTAGCTCGGACAGGTAGCCCCACATCGGCGCGGCTGCGCCCGTCACCAGCACATCGCCGGGCTGGAAGACCATGTTGTTTGCCAGTGCGTGCGGGATGGCGGCGTTGCGGCCAATCTGTCCGCGATAGCCGGCCGACGCGCCGCGCGTGGACATGCTTTGCGCCGCGTAGATGGGGCCGAGCGTCTCCAGCATGATGGCGTTGGCTTCCATGCTGGCCCGCTGGCTGACCTCGGTTTCCGTGACGCCCACCTGGGTGTACTTCTGCAGGAGGCGGTGCGCCAGGTGGCCCCACTTGACGCTCTCCTTGATGAGCGCGATCTCCGACGGGCTTTTGATCATCATCAGGTCTTCGACATAGCCCGTCACTGGTACGACTGTTGCGCCCATCAACTCCGTGAGCGATGGGCCGCGATAGCCCAGAATCCATGGGTAGCCGTCGGTGTCCGCGCCGATGCGGCCCGTGATGCCCATGTCCTGCAGCATGGTCTTGAGATACTGGATGGCGTGCGTCTCGCCTGGATACTCCAGGTAGTGGTCCACGCGGTCGAAGCCTGTCTTGGCGCGAGCGTGCTCCGCTTCCAGGCGTGGGACGAACATCCCCGCCTGGCCCTCGGCGTTCATCACAAACGCCATGGGCCGCTCGGTGGGGATGAAGGCGAAGTTGGCGAAGTACAGGATGTAGTAGCTGTCGAACAGGACAACACCGCTGAGACCCTGGCTCTGCACGTACTCCCCGAGCCGGGCGCGGCGGGTGGCAAACTCAGCGGGTGGAATGCTAATCCGAGTGAGCATGGGGTGATTCCTTATTACACCAACTGTTCGAGCCGGTCGACATAACTCGCCAGGACGGCGAAGGTGCTTTCGACGGGTTCGGGCGAGGCGAGGTCTACGCCGGCCTGCTGGAGCGCATCTAGCGGATAGACCGAGCCGCCAGCCTTGAGGAACTGGAGGTAGGCGTCCGCCGCGCCGGGCACGCCGTCCAGGATGCGCTGGGCCAGGGCGTGGGCGCCAGAGATGCCGGTGGCGTACTGGTAGACATAAAAGTTGCTATAGAGGTGGGTATGGAACTGCGCCCAGGTGATGCCCACGCGGTCGCGGTCCACGTTCACGTCGCCGCCGTAGCCCTCGCTGAACAAGTCGGCCATGCGGTTAATCAAGTAGTCCGCTGTGAGAGCCTGGCCGCGCTCGACGCGCTCGTGAATCTCCAATTCGAGGCGGGCCAGGGTCGGCATGACAAAGAAGTAGCGGTGGAAGTTAGCCATCGCCTCCTCGATCAGACCAATCTGGAAGTCGCGGTCGGGGTTGGAGTGGAGCAGGTGGGCGCGGACCATCGCCTGGTTGAAGTTGGACGCCACCTCGGCCACGAACAGCCCGTAGCGCGAGTAGACCAGCGGCTGTGTCTGCCAGGCATAGTACGAGTGGAGCGAGTGGCCCAACTCGTGGGCCAGCGTACTCATGCTGAACAGGTCGTTATTAAAGCTCATGAAGATGAAGGGGTAGGTGCCGAACACGCCCGTAGAGAAGGCGCCCATACGCTTGCCCTGGTTCGGGTAGACGTCCACCCATCGCTGCTCTAGAACGCCCCGCCGTAGGATGTCCACGTACTCCTCACCCAATGGCTGCATGCCCTCGCCAATCCAGTCCACCGCCTGCTCGAATGGCACCTCCGTCTTATGCTCGCTCAGCGGGGCGCGGGCATCGTAGACTCGAAGCTTGTCCGTACCCATCGCCCGCGCCCGCAGCCGCCAGTAGCGGTGCCAGGTGGGGAGGTTGGCCTTGAACACTGCGATGAGATTGTGGAAGACGGCGGTGGGGATGTGGTTCGGCTCCAGCGCGGCGTCCAGGGACGAGGTGTACCTCCGCGCGCGCATAATGAATACGTCCTGCTTGATGCCGGTTGCCAGGGCGTTCGCCATCGTGTTCTTGGTCGCCAGGTGCGCGTCGGCGTAGCCCTCCCAGGCCGTGCGCCGTACCTCGCGGTCGGCGTGGCTCAACAGGGCATTGATGGTCCCCTGCGTGACCTCGAATTCCTCGCCCTGGCGGCTGCGGGCCGGCGGGAAGCGCAGGTCGGCGTTGGCGAGCAAGCCGTGGGTGGCCGAGGCGGTCCGCATCGGGTCCATCGCCTGGCTCAACACCTCCTCGACCTCAGCCGAGCGCACGTGGGCCTGACGGCGCTCCAAGCGGTCCAGGTAGTGGCCGTAGTGGGCCAGCCGTGGCTCGGTTTGGAGCCACTGGCGCAGCGTGTCAAAGCCAATCTGGAGCAATTCCGGCTCGGCAAAAGCTGTGGCAGCGCCGTAACGCGCCATCAGCCCCCGCGCGCGGTCACTGCGGGCCTGAGCCGCCTGATCGCCCGTATCCACCGACGCGCCCATGCTGGCGTAGACGAACACCTTGCCCAGCCGCCGCGTCACATCCTCGCTGGCCTCGACGTAATCTGCCAGGACCGATGGGCCTTCACTCAACCGGCCCCTAAACTGCGTCAGGGCCGGCAGGCTCTCGGCCACCGCCGTGAACTCGGCCTCCCAGGCGTCGTCAGTGGGGAAGATACTCTCGGTATTCCAGGTATATTGCTTGGGAACTTCACTGCGGGCTGGAACGGTTTGGGTCATGCATCCTCCAGAATTCCTATTTCGTGTTGCGTATTGCGTCGTTCGTATTTCTCTCCCAATGCATAGAGTTTATGGATGGCGAAAATACGAAATACGCAGTACGCAATACGACTCGAAGTATACACCCACCGGAGATGAGAGAAAAGGCTGATAGACGGTCTACCATTTGGGTGATGCATCTTCGGGGCAGGTAGGGTATGATACATGGCGGCCCTGGCTTTGTCTACGAGTTAGCATCCCAGGAAGAGCACAATGACCATTCAGATTAGATCCTTTACCGCGACCGACTACCCGACGGTTATCGAGTTACATAATCTCATCTGGCCTGAGTATAGCATGGATCTGGGCGAACTGCGCTTTGACGACCAGCACCGTGACGCCAAGTGCCGCCATGGTCGGTGGGTGGCCGAGGTGGACGGCACGGTTCTCGGCTGGGCGCAGCATGACCAGCTTGCTGGGCGCTACCACCCCGACAAATACTGGCTGGAATTCTTCGTCCACCCCGACCATCAGCGGCAGGGCATCGGCTCCGCCCTATACGACACCGTTCTGACGGCTCTCCAGCCCTTCAAACCCTGGCTGGTGCGCGTCGCGCTGCGCGAGGACATGACTGGGTGCCGGGCGTGGCTGGCGCGGCGCGGGTTCCGGGAGGACTGGCGGTCGTGGGAGTCGCGGCTCGATATGGCCGCGTTCGATCCGACGCCCTTCGCCGGTTATCAGGAGCGTCTCGCGGAGCAGGGCATCACGTTACGCTCCTTCCGTGACCTGGCCGATGATCCTAACCGCGACCGCAAGCTGTTCGACCTGCTGGCCGAGGCGCGCCCAGATGCGCCTATGCGGGACGAGGCAACGCCCGTAGACTACGAAACGTGGCGGCAGAGTGTTATCTACGGCCCCTACATGGACAAGGATGGCTATTTTGTGGCCGTGCGGGACGGCGAATACCTGGGCCTGAGCAATCTGCTGCGCCCGAAGCCAGGGCAGGATGTCGAGACAGGCTATACCGGCGTGGCGCGGCGGGGGCGCGGGCAGGGGGTGGCGCAGGCGCTCAAGCTGCGCGTCCTTGACTACGCCCGCCAGCAGGGCTACGCTTTCATCCGTACGGCCAACAATTCGCTCAACTATCCTATGCTGGCGATTAACGCCAAGTTCGGCTTTGTGCGGCTGCCAGCCTGGGTCTACTACGTCAAGTATTTGAGGGACGACGATGCTAATCTTAACGGTGAATGACCTCACGATCCACTATGGCGGCCATACTGTTTTTGAAGGCTTGGGCTGGCAAATCGGCAAGGGCAAGAAGATTGGGTTGGTCGGCGCGAATGGTGTTGGCAAGTCGACCCTGTTCAAGCTGCTGGCGGGCGATCTGAAGGCCGACGGCGGGACCATCTGGCGGCACCCCGGCACGACCATCGGCTACATGGCCCAGGAGCCTCGCCTCGACCCTGAACGCACGGTTCTCGACGAAGCCCTGGACGCCGTGCCCCCGCTGCGCGCGCTGGAACGGCGTCTCCAGGCGCTCGAAGAGCAGATGGCCCAGCCAGAGGTCTACGGTGACATGGACCGCCTGGCCCAGGTCATGGCCGAGCATGAACGGCGGCTCACCGAGTACGAGCACGCGGGCGGGCTGACCTACCGCAACCGCGTCGTCAGCACGCTGCGGGGCTTTGGCTTTACCGAGAGCGATCTGGACCTGCCCTGCGGCGTTCTCTCGGGTGGTCAAAAGAAGCTGGTGGACTTGACCCGTCTGCTGGTCTTCCAGCCGGATGTCCTGCTGCTGGACGAGCCAGACAATCACCTGGACGTGGAGGGCAAGACTTTCCTCGAAAGGCTGATTGTTGACTATCCGGGAACGGTCGTCATCATCTCGCACGACCGCTACCTGCTCGACATTGTCGCGGAGGAAATCGCTGAGCTAGAGGATGGCCGCATCATCGTCTGGCCGGGCAACTACTCAGAGTACGCCTTTGCCAAGCGTCAGGCGCTGCTCCAGCAGCAGAAGATGTTTGAGTTACAAGGGCGAGAAATCGAACGGCTGCGCCAGGCCATGTTCCGCATCATCAGCTTCTCCAGTGGGGGCCAAAACGAGAAGATGATCAAGCGGGCGCGCAACGTCGAGAAGCGCATTGAACGGCTCAAAGACGATCAGGTGGACAAACCCATCCTGGAGCGCAAGACGATGGGCCTCCAGTTTCAGATGAGCACGCGCGGCTCCGACAAGGTGCTGGAGATGACAGATGTCGCCAAAACCTTCGATGGCGACGAGTTCATCTTCGAGGACATTGACCTGCTCATCTGGCAGGGCGAGCGGGTGGGGTTGGTAGGGCCGAATGGGGCGGGCAAGTCCGTCCTGTTCCGCCTAGTCCTGGGCCGTGACGAGCCAACGTGGGGTTCCATCAAGCTTGGCCCCAGCGTCAACTTGACCTACTACGCCCAGGAGCACCAGACGCTCGACTACGACTCGACGCCGCTGGAGCAGGTGCGGAGCGTCAAGCCGATGTACGAGCGCGAGGCGTTTGGGTATCTAGGCCGCTTCCTGTTCGGCTTCCAGAAGGCGCAGCAACAGGTGAAGACGCTGAGCGGTGGGGAGAAGGCGCGGTTGCAGATGGCGAAGCTGATGCTCAGCCCCGCCAACTTCTTGCTGCTGGACGAGCCGACGAACAACCTGGACATCCCGTCGTGCGAGGTGTTGGAGGATGCGCTGCAGGACTTCAAGGGGACGACGCTCATCATCTCCCACGACCGCTACTTCCTGGACCGCCTCTGCACTCGGATTGTGGAGTTGCGCGACGGCAAGCTAGTCGAGTACGCGGGCAACTACACCTACTACCAGGCGAAGAAGAGGGAAGAGGCGCAGGCCCAGGCCCTCGTTACAAAGCGTACCCCATCCAGTCTCAACCGCCCCGAGGCGAAAGTCGCCCAGCTTTGAGCGCGTCAAAGTAAAGACCGTTTCTATCTCACAGGATGACGCCCACCTCGTTCGCCAATGTGAACGAGGTGGGCATTCATCTTGCACTGTGAGCGAGTACTCAGCACGCAGAGTCATGGGCTGTTTGAGGCTGGTACGCCGTGAAGGTCGAGAGGCGGCCGGGTGGAGATTTCACCATCTGCTGTTATCAAAGCCATCCGAACCTTTGCCCCAAACCTGCTATACTGAGACAACCTATTGTCCGCCCGGCTGGTCACAGCCCTCTCGGTTCATCGTGATTTATGAAGATAAAATTTTACGCCCACGCCTGCTTTCGCCTGGAACATAATGGCCTCTCCCTCATCACCGATCCGTACACGCCAAGCATCGCCCAGTTCGAGCCGGTCGGTGAGACGTGCGATATTGTGGTCATGTCGTCGGCGATGGACCGCTTCCACAGCGATGCGCTTCAGGTGCCCGGCGACCCCCAGGTGGTTGACGCTATGACCGTCAGCCCGTATGGGACGATGGTGCGAGGCATCCGCATCCAGAGCATCCCCAACCGCGAGAACAAGCCTGAGCAGTCGGCCGACAACGCCATGTACTACCTGACCCTGGGCGGGGTGCGCATCCTGCATATGGGCGATGCGGGCTGGCCGCCGGAGTCGGACTACGTCAACTACCTGACAGATCGCGTGGATGTCCTGTTCGCCCTGGCGGGTGGCCTGCCCACTATCCCGCTGCCTGATCTGCACCGCTTCATTGCCGCCATCCGCCCGCGCCTGGTGATTCCGATGCACTACTATCACCCGCGTGGCGTCCTCAACATCCTGCCCGTCACGGACTTCACCTCCCACTACCCGGCGGAAGTGGTGACCTGGCATAAGCAGTCTACGCTCGAGGTGACGCCGAAGAGCCTGGCTGAGTCAATGCAAATTGTGGTTCTGGAACAATCTCGGTAGCGGCAGGTATACACCGCAGAGGCCGCGAAGGGCGCAGAGGAAGTATAATTCTCTGCGCCCTTTGTGTTCTCCGCGGTGTTACAAGGGGGTCGTATGACCGAGACGACACAGAATGGTCAGGGGCATCCGGCCGAAGTCGCCCGCCTGTTTCTCAAGCTGGGGGTTATCGCGTTTGGGGGGCCGGCGGCGCACATCGCCCTGATGCGCGACGAGATTGTGCGGCAGCGTGGCTGGGTGACGGACCAGCACTTCCTGGACCTGCTCGGCGCGACGAACCTCATCCCAGGCCCCAACTCGACCGAGATGGCGATCCACCTGGGCTATGTGCGGGCTGGCTGGCGGGGGCTGGTCGCGGCGGGAACAGCGTTTATCGTCCCGGCCATGCT
Source organism: Anaerolineae bacterium (assembly GCA_026129165.1). Taxonomy (GTDB): domain Bacteria; phylum Chloroflexota; class Anaerolineae; order Epilineales; family JAHCIE01; genus JAHCIE01. The sequence continues at coordinate 7,127 of JAHCIP010000042.1, read as the reverse complement.
GATGGTTATGGGGCTGGCCTGGGCCTATGTCCGTTATGGCAGCCTGCCGCAAGCGGCCTGGCTGCTCTACGGCGTCAAACCGGCCATCCTGGCGGTGGTGGCGCAGGCGCTGTGGACGCTGGGGAAAACGGCGGTGAAAGGGCCGCTGACGGCGGCCATTGGGACGGCGGGGCTGGCCCTGTACTTCCTGGGCTACAACCTGCTGCCCGCCTTCGAGCGATACGCGCAGGCGAGCACCATCCTGGGCGCCTCCGCCGCCGTGATGGGCGTTTTCATCGGCATCGCCACCTACCGGCCCGACCTGGAGATCCGCCTGCTGATCCTGGGCACGATCAAACTGAAATGGCTGGCGCTGATCTATGTGTTCATCGATCTGGTGAGCATCCGCGAGGGCGGCAACAGCGGCGGACATCTGGCGCATCTCGGCGGGGCCATCTACGGCTACCTGGCGGCGCGCCAGTTGATGAAAGGCCGTGACCCCTCGCTGAGGCTTGTGCAGGCCCTGGAGGCCATCGGCCGGGCTTTCACCCCGCGCAAAGGGCCGCGCATGAAGGTGGCCAAGAAGCCCGTGCGCAATGTGATGGACCGCGATGCGGGCTTCAACGCCGCCAAGCGCGACAAGCAGGCGCGCGTGGACGCCATCCTGGACAAGATCGGCCGCAGCGGCTACGACAGCCTCACCAAGGAAGAGAAGGACTTCCTCTTCAAGGCCAGCCAGTGAGCGGCCATCCACCGCCATGGCCGAAGCCAACGAAGAAGCCCCCCGGAAACGGCGCCCCTCCTTCTGGCTGCGTCCGCTGTGGTGGCTCAACGGTCTGTCCGCGCTGGTGCTGCTGATCACCTATCCAGCGCCACACATCAGCCCCGACCACTTCTGGCCCCTGGCCTTGCTGGCCATGGCCTACCCCTTCCAAGTGCTCGTCCAGGCGGGCTTCATCGTGCTGTGGCTGCTCTTCCGCCGCAAGCGCATGCTACTCCCCATCACGGTGCTCCTGCTGGGATACGGCCACATCGCCGACCATTTCAAGCTCTTCGGCAGGCAGGGTGCGCCGCAGGGGATCGAAGTGCCGGGCGTGAAGCTGATGTCGTGGAACGTGCGCCTCTTCGACCTCTACAATTGGAGTGGCAACCGCGTGACGCGCGACGCCATCTTCGACGTGCTGCTGCGGGAGGACGCGGACATCCTGTGCCTGCAGGAGTTCTTCCACAGCGATGACGAGCGCTTCTTCCGCACCCGCGAGCCGCTGCTGAAGGATCTCCGGTACCGGCACCTGCATGAGCACTATGGTCATGAGGCGCGCTTCGGCCAGCGCTTCGGCATCGCCACCTTCAGCGCATGGCCCGTGGTGGACCGGGGCACGATCACCTTCGAGGCCAACCCGAACAACCTCTGCATCTGGAGCGACATCGCCCTGCCGGGGGACACCATACGCGTGTACAACGCGCACCTGGGTTCCTACCATTTCGGTGACGACGACTACAAGTTCATCGGCGAACTGGACACGGACACCAAGGGCGAGGAATTGCGGCGTGGCGGGCTGCGCATCCTGCGGCTGCTGCGAAGAGGGCTGCGGCAGCGCGCGGCCGAGGTGGAACGCATCGCGGCGCACATGGCGGGCAGCCCGCACCCGGTGGTCTTCTGCGGGGACATCAACGATGTGCCCATGAGCTACGGCTACCATATGCTGCGAAAGGACCGGTGTGACGCCTTCCGGGAAAGTGGCCGTGGGCGTGGCGGCACCTATGTGGGCGCTTTGCCCAGCCTGCGGATCGACCACATCCTGCACGATGACGCGATCGCCAGTTGGGGCTTCGTCACACACCCCGAGGAACTCAGCGACCACCGGGCCATCTCGTGCATGATCGCCCCGCGCCCGTGATCGCGCAGCGCAGGAACCCGCATCTTTGGGCGCCTGTGCCAGCGGCGGCGCCATGCTCTTCAACTCGATCGACTTCCTCGTCTTTCTGCCGCTCGTCTTCCTGCTGTACTGGGCCGTGGGCGCCCACACCACCCGCCGCAATGCCGTGGTGCTGGCGGCCAGCTACGTGTTCTATGGCTGGTGGGACTGGCGTTTCCTGGGGCTGATAGCGCTGAGCACCGCGGTGGACTACGCCGTGGGGCGTGGGCTCGCCACCGAAGAGGATCCGCGGAGGCGAAAGCTGCTGTTGTGGACCAGCCTCGCGGTGAACCTGGGCCTGCTGGGTTTCTTCAAGTACGCCAACTTCTTCATCGAGAGCTTCACGGACGCCTTCACCTTCATGGGCACGCCCATCGCGGCGGACCGACTGGACATCGTGCTGCCCGTGGGCATCAGCTTCTACACCTTCCAAACGCTGAGCTACACGCTGGACGTGTACCACCGCCGCCTGGCGCCGTCGCGCGATGCGCTGGCCTTCTCGGCCTACGTGGCCTTCTTCCCGCAACTCGTGGCCGGCCCCATCGAACGCGCCACCAGCCTGCTGCCCCAGTTCGCCGCGCCCCGCGTCTTCGATCGCTCCAGCGCGGTGGACGGCCTGCGGCAGATCCTATGGGGCTTCTTCAAGAAGGTGGTGATCGCCGACAACTGCGCACTGCTGGTGGACGGTGTGTTCGGTGCGCACGTGCAAATGGCCGGCAGCACCTTGCTGCTGGCATCGGTGCTCTTCGCCTTCCAGATCTACGGCGACTTCAGCGGCTACAGCGACATCGCCATCGGCACGGCGCGCCTGTTCGGTTTCGGCCTCATGCGCAACTTCGCCTTCCCCTATTTCTCGCGCGACATCGCCGAGTTCTGGCGCCGCTGGCACATCTCGCTCAGCACCTGGTTCCGCGACTATCTCTATGTGCCCCTGGGCGGCAGCCGCGGAGGCACGGCGATGCGGGTGCGCAACACCTTCATCATCTTCCTGGTGAGTGGTTTCTGGCATGGCGCCAACTGGACCTTCGTGGTGTGGGGTGCGCTCAACGCCCTGTATTTCCTGCCCTTGCTGCTCGCCGGCCGCAACCGCACGCACCTGGGTACCGTGGCCGAAGGCCGCCTGCTGCCCACCCTGGCCGATGCGTTACGCATGCTGCTCACCTTCCTGCTCACCTGCCTGGCCTGGGTGTTCTTCCGCGCCGAGGATCTGACGCAGGCGTGGGAGATCCTGGCGCGCATCGGATCGCCCACCTTGTTCGCTACGCCCAAGCTGGCGGCGCGGACGCTGGTGGTGCCCATGGTCTTCTTCCTGCTGATGGAATGGCTGGGGCGTTCGGACCAACATGTTCTGGAACGCATCGGACTTCGGTGGCCCACGATCCTGCGCTGGGGGATGTACGCGATGGTGCTGACCCTGATCGGACTGTACATGAGCACCGAGGAGACACCCTTCATCTACTTCCAGTTCTGAGCCATGGCACAGCTTCGCCTCCTCCTTCGCGTGCTGGGCTTCGGCGTCTTCGCGAGCGTCTTCTACACGGTGTTGCTGACCAGCCTGCCCAGGCCCCTGCCCACCGCCGTGGTGCGCGACCTGAACGTGCCGCGCGGTGGCTACGGACACAACCTCACGCGCATGGCCGAGGCGCGCACCTGGGGCCAGGTGGACATCCTGTTCCTTGGTTCATCGCACGCCTACCGCGGGTTCGACACGCGGATCTTCGCACAAGCCGGCGCCAGGAGCTTCAACCTGGGCAGCAGCCGGCAGACGCCCCTGCAATACGAGGTGCTGCTGAAGCGGCATCTGTCGGACCTCTCGCCTCGCGTGGTCATCATCGAAGTGGAGCCGCATGTGTTCATGAGCGACGGTGTGGAGGGGGCGCTGGACCTGATGGCCAATGGCCCCATCGATCGGGATGTGCTGCGGCTGGCGTGGCGGATCGGGCACCTGCGCACCTGGAACGCCCTGCTGCACAATGGCGGCAAACAAGTGCTCGGCCTCGGTGCGGCGGATGTGGAGGAGCGGCGCAAGGGGCCGGACACCTACATCCCCGGTGGCTTCGTGGAGCAGGACATGGCCTACAACACGCGCGTCCCCGGCGCTGGCAGGGCGGATCTGACACCGCGTGCCATGCAACTCGCCGCGTTGGACCGCGCCCTGGCCATGCTTCAAGCGCAGGGCATCGAAGTCTTGCTCGTGGAGGCGCCGGTGACCAGCGCACGCTACGCTTCCTACAGCGACCACGCCCGCTTCGCCGATCGGATGCGCGAACGTGCCACCTACATCGACATGAATGGCGCGGCGGAGCTCGACGACCGCCTCCACTTCTACGACAACCACCACCTCAACCAGCGTGGTGTGGAACTGTTCAATGCGGCCTTGATCGACACGCTGCGCGTACGCGGCTACCTGCCCGCCCCTTGAGCAACGGGCTCCTTCCGCACACGGCACAGGTCCAACCGGCTCATGGGATGGGCCTCCAGACCACGCACTTCATGGCGAACGAACAGCGCCACTTCATTGTGCGTGAGGAAGATCGCCGGTGCTTCGGCCACGACCAGGCTGTCCATGCGTTCATACAGCGCGATGCGCATGTTGTCGTCCACCACGCTCAGCGCTTCCGCATAGAGCCGGTCCATGGTGCTGTTCCGCAGGCAGGTGTAGTTGGGACCGGCCGGGGTGCTGTTGGCCCCGACGAAAAGCATCAGGAAGTTCTCGGCATCCGGGTAATCCGCCGACCAGTTCTTGCGGAAGAAGGGGTGCTCCCGGTTGGCCACACCGGAGATGTGGGTGCTGAGGGGCAGCACATCCACCGCCAGCCGGATGCCGAATGCCGCCAGATCGTGCTGGATGAATTCGCACAGCTCCAAGCCGGTGGACGTTGTGGCCACGGTCAGCACAGGCAGGCCCTGGCCATCGGGAAATCCCGCTTCGGCCAGCAGGCGGCGCGCTTCCGTGGCATCGTAGCCACGCCCCCGCCCTGATGCGCCGGGCAAGGCGGGCGGAATGATGCTGTGCGCCGGTACACCGATACCGTGCTGGATGTGTGAAATGATGCGCTGACGGTCGATGGCCATGTTCACCGCGCGCCGCAAGCGCACATCGCGCCAGGGGCTGTTGCGCATTGCCACGCTGTCCATCAAGAAGCCGAGGTAGCTCGTTTCCAGGGAGGGGGTACGGATCAGCCGGATACGATCGGCGTATTTCGGGCGGATGCGGCCCAGGGGGTCCAGCATCTCGTTCAAAGCGCTGCCCTCCACGCCGCTCATCATGTCGAACTCGCCCTTCACCAGCCCGAGGAACTCGGCATTGCGGTCCTTGACGAAGGAGATGGCGATGGCATCCAGATAGGGCAAGGCCTCGCCCGCCTCGTCACGCTGGTAGTAGCGCTCGTTCCGCCGCATGGCCAGCTTCACCCCTTCCTCCCAGTGGAAGAAGCGGAAGGGTCCCGCGCCCACGGGTCGGCTGCGCCACTCGGTGCCGAAGTGCTCCACGGCTTCGCGCGGCACCACGCTGGTGTACACCATGCAGAGGATGCCGATAAAGGGCGCGAACGGTCGTACCAGCCGCACTGCGAAGGTGCTGTCATCGATCACCTGGAATCCTTCCGGGCCGGGGACCACATGCTCGAACACCCAGCGTCCTGGTGAGGCCACACGCGGATCACGGATCCGCTCGAAACTGTAACGGAAGTCCTGCGCGGTGACCAGACGACCCCGGCCGTCCGGGAATGCTTCCGAATCATGGAACCACACATCCTGGCGCAGGTGGAAGGTGTAGAGGCGGCCGCTGTCCGCGATGGTCCAACGCGCCGCAATGGCGGGCCGCACGCGCAGGTCGGCCCCCATCTCCACCAGGCCGTCGAAGAACTGGTCGCACACCTTCTCGTTCTGCATGTGGCTGGAGAAGGCCGGATCCAGGTTGGTGAGCGCCGCGTACTGGTTGAAGCGGAACACCGTGCGCCCATCGTCCGCGCCGGGGCGGCCACAGGCGGCAAGCAACAGGAGCATGGGCCAGGACCGGCCGAGGACGGCGCACATGGCCGCAAAGGAAGCGACGGAACGCGCAAGGCGGCTCGCCATCGGCGATGCCAGGCTGGCCCGGGCTACCAGAGCGAATGCGCGAGGGCGAAGGAGATCACCGCGAGCAGGGCGAAGATGACGGCGCTGATCCGGATGAGGGGTCCGCGGTGGGCGGTTCGGGAGCGGTCCATGGAGCAGTGGTTGAGGTCGGTCCGTTGAGTGTCATAATGACGCGGGTATCGCCAAGGGTTGCCCGATGGGTTCTTTGATCGATCCGAGCTGCTCGCCTCACACCATGGTCGGCCCGCATTCCACTGCGCTGGACAAGGTCATCGGAACATCAAGGCCGGCTTGAGCGGATGAACCGGTGTATCGACCGTCCATTCGCGGAATCCAACAACAGCATGTATGTGCCCGCTGCCAGATCGCCCAAAGGGATGGTGTTCTCACCGCTGCCCAGCCGGCCTTCACGCACCCCTCGGCCATCGGGCGCCTGGATGCGCCAGTGCATTCGGCCGGGCTGATCCTCGGGCCACTGGATGAAGAGTTGGTCGATCGCCGGATTCGGATAGATCTTGGGCTCTTGCGATACGGTCGTGACGATGCCCGTATTGATCGTCGCCACCAGCACGCTCGGCTCGGTGATCACCGGCGGGTTGAAGTCGAAGTAGATGTTGGCGATGTTGGTGATCTCATCCCCGGGCAATAGCGGCAGGCGCGGGCGGATGCGGAAGCATACGAAGCCATGGCTCAACGGCTCGTTGAAGTTGCTATCCGGCAGCAGTATATTCTGGAAGTAGAACTTCAGGGTGCCCTGATCCCGCAATTCCCAGGTGAAGGCATGCGATCCCGCACCCATCTGGATCGTTGCTGGATCCAGGTTGGCCGGCAACGTGTCGGTGATCAGGATGTTGAAGGCGGTATCGGTGCCGGTATTCTGGAAGCGGATGGTGTAGTCGATCCACCCATCTTCATCAATGATCCAAGCGCTCGAGCTTCCCAACGATGTCTGCGCGAGCTTGTCGTTGGGGTCGTAGCTGCCGGTGATGGTCCGTGTGTTCGTGGCCGTATTGTTGGCCAGGTTACCATCCAGTGCCACGCTGGTGACCGCTGCCGTGGTGATCAGGTCCGTACCGAGGAGCAGCGGATCGGGCGGCACCGTGAAGGTGATGGTGTACGAACGCTGCTGCCAGGCGGTGAGCTGGGCCT
>JAHCIP010000419.1 GCA_026129165.1 Anaerolineae bacterium | reverse complement strand
CGTCGCCAGGGTGGATGGGCGTATCGGGGGCATAGTCGAAGCCGCGCTTGTAGAAGCTGTAGCCCAGCAGGGTCAGGTCGCCCACCGCCGCACCTGACCGATAGGGCAGGTTGAAGACCTCGACCGGCGGCGGGCTGGCCGGGCGGGTCAGTGTCACCTGGCCGAGCGCGAGGTAGTCGCGGCCGTCGGTCAGGGGCAGCCGCTGGCCGGTCGCGGCCTGGTACAACCCCACGCGCACCTCGGCTTGGCCCGGCGGTGTGCCGAAGGGGACGAGCACGCCGTGGTTATCGTCGCGTGTCTCGCCCGCTGCCCAGCCCCCTGTCGGCCGGCCGCCCGGCGCGGCGTCGCGCTGGCCGATAATCAAGCCGTCCGCCCCGACCAGGTGGACAAAGACCTTCAGGTCGTCCTGGACCGACTTCTCGGCGGTCCAGCGCAAGCCGACGGGCAAGACATCGCCCGCCTGGAGAGTGGTCTGACCCAGCCGGGCTTCAGTGAGCCGAAGCTGCTCCCCCAGGACGAGGTTCACCGCTCGCCAGTCGCCTGTCGCCTTGGGGGAGGCGTACAGGGTCAGACGCAGGTTGCCCCACCAGCTATCCATCGCCTGGTAGCCGTGGCTGCCCAACCAGTCCTCGACAATCCCCTGCGGGTCGCTCTCGTTGGTGGCCCAGAACAGGCCAAACAGGCGGTCGTGCTGCTGGGCCAGGCGGGACAGTTCCGCTTCGGTCGCGGCTGTGTCGGGCGGGCGTTGGCGTGGCAGGGGGTAGACAGGCAGGTCGGCGTGGTAGTATAGGCCGAAGACTTCGACCTGCGACGGCGCGTTGACCAGGACTCCGTCGCCGGGACGGCCGGCGGCCGTGATGTAGCGGGCGATGCCGCGATAGTCGTCGCGGGCCTGGCGCGGGTCGAAGTAGTAGCCGGCCAGGCCGCTCGCGGCGACGGTGATCAGAGCGGCGAGGAGGACGAGAGAGACGAACGGCCCTAGACGCCGATTCCAGCGCAGCGGAATGAGCGCGCCGCGCGCGACAAGCAGGGCAAACGGCGGCAGGGCGACGAGCAGGAACTTAGGGTTGTACATGGGCCGCCGCAACGACAGGACGGCCATGACCAGCAGGGGAATGGCGAGGTAAAGGATGGAGGCAAGGGTGCGGGTGAGGGTCTTTCCCGACGGCCACACCGCGCCCAGGAGCAGCACAACGCCGTATAGCACCGCGCCCAGCGCCCAGGGTGTCCCTCGGCCGAGGCTGAAGACGCGCAGGCTATCGGCCAGCAGGAAGCTCAGCGTAAACGGTTGGCTGACGGCGGGCCAGTTGCGGATGGCGTCCAGGGTACTCAGCAGCCAGGGCAGGAACAGGGCGGCGATGACGAGTTGGACGGCGGCCCAGGTGACGGCCTGACGCCAGGCGCGATGCCGAAGTACCCACAGCCCGACGACGAGGTTGGCGGCCAGGGGGACAGTGAAGGCGAAGTAGTGGGTGTAGAGCGCGCCCAGGGCGAACACGAAGTAAGCGAGCAATGGGAGCCAGGGCACACCGGATCCGCGCTCCCAGCCCTTGACGACACGCAGGGTCGCCAGGAAACACGCCGCGCCCATCAGCGCGGCCAGCGTGTACATGCGGGCTTCCTGGCTGTAGTAGACCGCGAACGGCGAGACGGCCAGGAGCAAAGCGCCCGTCGCGCCGGTCAGCCCGTCGAACATCTCGCGCCCCAACGCCCAGGTCAGCCCGACCAGCGCCGCGCCGAGCAGGACCGACAGGCTGCGGGCGGCGACCTCGCTCTGGCCGAACCAGCCGGTCCAGTAGTGCAGCAGGTAGTAGTACAGCGGCGGGTGGATGTCGGCGGCCGCGTCGCGGGCGATGGTGGGCAGGTCGCGCTCGGCCAGGACGACGGCGCTGCCCTCGTCGTACCAGAAGCTCTGGCCGTCGAGGCGGTAGAAACGCAGCGCCAGGGCGAGCACGACAATGGCGAGCAGCCACCAGCCGAGCCGACGCGATTGGGGATAGGAAGACAGGGAAGGCCAACGGAAGGACATGGGCGTAATTGTAGCCATGGGCCGTCGAAAGCACAATTCCTTGGTAGCCGCCGTCAGGGCGAGTATAATACCCTTCTTGGCGGAGGTACAGCCTACTCGTGCTGACAACGTTGAACCGACCTCAAACACGACATAAACTTATCTTGCTGCTGGGCATTACCTTGCTCGCAGCCTTTTTCCGTTTCTACCGCCTGGACACCCTACCGCCTGGCGACGGCTATGACCAGGCGTGGTACGGGGTGGACGCGCTGGAGATTCTGCGCGGGGCGCGGCCGGTCTATCTGCCCACGAATCATGGCCGCGAGGTGATGTTCAGCTACCTTGTGGCCCTGTTCACGGCCCTACTGGGCGCCAACCCCTTCGCCATCCACGTCGCCTCGGCGCTGGTGGGCCTGCTGGCCGTCCCCGCCGTCTTTCTGATGGCCGAGACGATGTTCGCCGACGAGGACGGCTGGCTGAGGAAGTATGGCGGGCTGACCGCCGCGCTGATGGTGGCCGTCTCGTACTGGGACTTGCAGTGGAGCCGCCACGGCGTGCGCGCCATCCTGGTCCCGCTGTTTACTGCGCTCATCGTCTACACTCTGTGGCGCGGGCTGCGCACGGGGAGCCGAGCGGCCTTCGTCGGCTGCGGTGTCTGCCTGGGCCTGAGCCTCTACACCTACCAGGCGGCGCGGCTGCTGCCCGTCCTCGTCGTGCTGGCCTTTCTCCTTGTCCGGCTCGACCGTCAGAAGTTCAGGGGTGCGACGTGGCAAGGTTTCGCCACTGTCGTCGGCGTCTCGCTGCTGGTCTTCGCCCCACTGGGCCTGTACGTGGTCCAGCACCCCGGCGAGTTCAACCAGCGCATCGAGCAGACGCTGGTGCTGACAACCGACGAGTCGGGCAGCCCGGTCGCCACCCTCGGCTCCCAGGTCGTCAAGGCCCTGCTGGCCTTCAACTTTCGCGGTGACGAACGCCCGCTGAGTAATATCCCCTATCGTCCCGCCCTCAACGCCGTCCTCTCGCTCCTGTTCTTCCTGGGCCTGGGCCTGAGCCTGCGGCGCGTCCGGCGTTCCCTCTACGCCTTCCTGCTGGTCTGGATGGCCGTGATGACCGTGCCGGCCATGCTGGCCGGGATTGGGCCGGCCGAGAAGCGGGCCATTGGAACGCTGCCCGCCGTCGCCATGCTCATCGCGCTGGGGCTGCTCGGCGTGGGCCAGGCCGTCTACCGCTGGGCGTCAGCGCGGGGAGTGGATTGGGCGCGGCGCGTTCCGACAGGGGTGGCCCTGCTCGGCCTGGCCGCGTTCGTCTACACGGGCGTCGTCACCTACCGCGACTACTTCCTGATCTGGGGCCGCGACCCCGATCTGTTCACCCACTTCGAGGCCGGCCGCACAGCCATCGGCCAGTACGTCGGCCGCCTGCCCGCCGAGGAGGAGGTCTACATCTCGCCCGAACTGCCCGACCACCCCGGCATCCGCTACAACTCGGGGCTGCGCGAGGGCCTGCGCAGCTACAACGGCCGGACCTGCTTTGTCACGCCGGGTCAGACCGAGCGGTCCACCACCTATGTAGTCGTGCCAGAGGGGGACAGCAACAGCTTGCCCCTCCTGAGGAGCGCCTTTCCGCAGGGGGCGGTGGTGGACCAGGGACCGCTCCACTACGGCCAGCCCTATTTCCTGGCCTTCCGCGTGCCGCCTGGCGCGACGGCCCAGGTCACGCCATCGCATGGCAGGCCGTTGACGTGGGAAGGCCAGATTGGCCTGCTGGGCTACGACCTGGCCGCTTCCGCCTATCGCCCCGGTCAGACAGTCCAGGTGACGCTGTACTACCGCGCGCTCCAGGCGATGGAGACGGATTACACTGTCTTTGTCCACCTGCTCGGCGGCCCCAATCCGGCGACAGGTGGCCCCCTATGGGCGCAGGACGACAGCGAGCCGTGCCGGCGTTTCTATACGACCTCGACCTGGCAGGTGGGCGAGATGGTCCGCGATAGCTATAGCGTGACCATCCCCGACACTGCGCCGCCGGGCGAGTACCGTCTCACGCTGGGCTTCTATGACCACCAGACCCAGACGCGGCTGGCCGCCACGGATGCGGCAGGCCAGCCTGCGAGTGACGAACCTTTGCTGACCACCATCCACGTAGAGGCGCGTTAGACAGCATTGACCGCTCAGGTGTCATGCCGAGCGAAGCGAGGCGTCTGCCCCGACAGGCGTATCAGAGCAGACTCCTCACTTCGTTCGGAGTGACACACGCGACGGTTCTATAAGGAGTGGGGGCTGACCGAATGATGAGCGGTGGCGAAGGCCAGGGAGGA
>JAHCIP010000418.1 GCA_026129165.1 Anaerolineae bacterium | reverse complement strand
GGCGGCCGCTGGCGCGAGAAGAAGTTGTCCCGCACGTCCAGGTCGTGCGGCGGGAAGACCGCGACGCGGCGGCGGAAGACGTTGTTCACCTGGCGGTCGGCGCGCCGGATGGTCGCCGTGGAGGCGATGACCTTGGGCTGGACGCGCATCCCGTCCACGTCCCACGAGCCAAGTCGGTCGACGGCGGTCTCATACAGGCCGACGAGTGTGCCGAGCGGCCCACTGATGAGGTGCAACTCGTCCTGGATGATGAGGTCGGGCGGGCGCAAGGGCAGCGTCTCCAGGGTGCGGGCGGCCGGGAGGACGCCCTTCTTGGGGTGGCTGTTGCTGTCCTCGATTTCGGGCGAGCGATAGCCGTGGCGCTCACACTGGCCGTTGACCTGGCCGAAGAGCATGGCCGTCGCCCCGTTCCAGGGCATCTGGGCAAACTTGTCCACTGTGGCGATGAGCAGAGCGGGTAGGCGACGGTAGATTTCTTCGTCTACGACCAGGGCGGGGATGCCCTCGTCCGGCGACTGGCGGCGGCTGAACGGGCACTCGCCCGCTGCGTCGCTGCAATAGATGAAGGTGCGCCCCCGGCCCTGCTCGACCGGCTCGACGTGGAAGTCACGCCCCGGGTCAATGGGCTGACCGCACCAGGGACAGTTGGTGAGCTGGTGGGGGTTGCCGTCGGCCGTGCCGCCCCCGCCGCGCAGTTGCTTGACCGCCTCTGCGGCGTCCTTTGTCCAGTTGGGCGTCGTGCGGCGGCCCACCCAGAGGCCGATGCGGAACGGGACCAGGCCCCAATGGGCCGGGGCCTCGCGGCGGATGACCTCACAGGCGCAGATGAGGGCGGCGGCGCGCTGGAACTGCTGGAGGGTCAGCAGGCGCAGGGTGTAGCGCATGAGCACGGCCACTCCGTCGTTGCCCGAGCGGCCGGCCACCTCACCCTGGAGGCGCCGAACCGCGAGGGTATAGGCGGTTAGGCCGAGGTAGGCTTCGGTCTTGCCGCCGCCCGTGGGGAACCAGAGCAGGTCGGCGGCGCCGGGCGGAGCCTGGCCGGCCTCTTGGATGGGCTGGGCGCGGTCGGGGTGGCGAAGGCTAGTCAAACCGGGCAGGTTCAACAGGATGAAGGCGAGCTGGAACGCGCGCCAGGTGTGGTTGGCGGGCGTGTCCAGGTCCTCCAGCTTGGGCTTCTCGCCCCGCCGGGCGGCCGCCGCGTAGAGGGTGCGCACGCGCTGGAGGTACATGGCGCGGTTGGCGAAGCGGAACGCCTCGGCAGCGACCGGGTCCTGATCGAGCAGGGCGATGCCGGCCCCAATGCGCGCCAGAGCCTGGCGGCAGGTCTCGACCGCGCCGTAGGCCGCGCCGGCGTAGGCGGCCAGGTCGGCGGCCTCGCTCAGGCGCGCTTGCTCCGCGATCCACTCCCCGTACGCGGTGACGAGCGGGCTAAGATGGGCGGCGAACGCGCCGTCCGGGACGCCGGCCAGGGTCTTCATGTCGAGGGTGAGGCCCTGGAGGGCGGGAATCTCAGCCTCGGTGGGCGGCGTGGTCTGGGGGACGTCGTAGACCGGGGCGACCTGGGTACACACTCGCACCGCCCGGTCAGGGCATTCCGGGTCCAGGTCGGCGTGCGCTGCGACACCGTGGCCGACGGCGAACTCGACCTCGTGGCGGTAGAGCATAGCCATGGACTGCCGCTCGGGGTCGTCTAGCTCGACGGGCAAGGGCCGCTTCTGGAAGATGGCCGACCCGTCGGCCGACTCGACGGTCAGCTCGGGTTGGAAGACCCAGGCTTCGTCCTTGCGCTGCTTCGGCTCCTTCTGACCGTTAATCAGGAAGACCGTGACCACCCACTGATCGCCCCGCCGCCGCGCCCGGCCCTGGATGTAGACGTCGGGCTGGTCGGGGGAGGGCGCCCAGCCCGTGCGGCCGCACAGCAGCCCGGGCTTGAGTGGGATGGCGTCGGAGACGCCCTGGACGGGGTGGCGCTGCCAGACGCGGTAGTAGCTGCCGTCCTTGGTGCGGTAGCGTTCCTCCTCGATGGTCGTTCGCCGATACTGGCCCCAGCACGCCGTCAGCTTGAGGGCCTGGGCGTCGCCCGCCACGGCGAAGGTCAGGCCAATGGATGACGGGAGCATGGTGGCGGCCTTCGAGACGGGCGCCTCGACCGGCCCGTCCTCGGCGTCGCCCTCGACGCTGGTCAGTTCCTCGTCCTCTTCCGGTAGGTTGCTGACGCCCTTGGGCGCGAGCATGCCGATGAGGTAGCGGTCGCGGACAATGCGCTCGTCAACAATCTCCTCCGGGCCGCCCACAGGTCCGAGTAGGTCGGCCAGGACGAGCCGTTGAAGCTCGTCGCGCAGCTCGGCGTGGGAAGGAGGAGACATGGGTTGGGGTAGCGTCATGGCGTCGGCCTTTCTACGCGACTTCCTCTTCAGCAGTGGGAGCCTGAGTCAGACGATAGTGCCTGAGACACTCTTCGAGCCAGAGGAGGCCGGCCTCAGCTGAGGCCAGGTTGACCGGGTTAAGGTCTTTCTCATTGTTGTGTTTGAGAGCGTTACGCACGAAGACGACATCGGCGAACCGCTCCTGGAAGGTCGGCAGCGCGCCGAAGACAGGCGCGAAGTTCGGCCAGTTATGCTCGACGATCTTGCCGTAGTCGCTGAACTGGCACTTGGCAAGGAAGTCGGCCAGATCGAGGTAATCGCTCTTCTGGAAAGGGTTCTCTTGTACCAGCTTGTCAACTCGCTTCTCGATAGGCTTTGTGATATTGGACGGGATGCCCTTCTCCCAGGCGAAGGCGCCCCACTGTTCGGTCAGGCGTTCGACAATCAAGACGCGGAGGCTGTGTTCCATACCGTCGACCCGGGCGTTCAGTTGCGCCGTTTCGGGGATGGGCCAGAAGCCCGGCTTGTCGGTCAAGGCGAGCAGCAGGCTGTTGATAGCGGTGGCGAGCATCGTCCGCCGCTCGCGGGCGAAGGTCTCGAATTGCTCTAACTGCCATAGAGCCGTATCGCTCGGAATCGACTGCGCTTTGAGGCGCTGGGCTTCGATTGTGGGGAGGTAGTGGTCGGGCGCACTACTGGAAATCCTCTGATTGGCTTTGGCGGACAGGATAGCCAGGTTGGCGACCTGGTCAATGATGAGGCTGGCGGCGCTCGCGCCCAGGTGGGCATAGCGTTCCTTGAGGAGCGCCTTTGGGAAGATGTGGTGGAGTTCGAGGGGCTGCTTGGGGCCGATGACGATGCCGTTGAACCAATCTGCCGCGCCATGCCGCCGCGCCAGGACGTAGGCCATGAGCATAAAGGGCGAATTCTTGCGCTGATCCTGGAGATCGCGCTCGGTGACCTGTCGCCCCGCGCCCGCCACATCCTCCACGTTCTGGATGAGGGCCCGGATAGGCTCTGGCTTGCTCAGAGCCGCATAGTCGGCGGTCAACCGCGTTTCAAGGGGACCGGTGTAGTGCGACCAGATGAACGCCATGTAGGCCCAGCGCTGGAGCGCGCGGACGTCGGCGTCGCTGATGTGGGCGCCGAAGCGGTCAAAGTAGGCCATGAGCGTGACCAGGATGTACTGCGTTGGCAAGAGGCTGAAGTGGTCAATGTAGCAATTGTGCTCCAGGAAGGTGATGGCCTGGTTGAGACCGTTCTGGACCCTCTTCCAGACAGCTTTGAGGTCGTCCACGGTCACGTTCTGCCGTTCACCGTGGAACATCCGCCCCAGATTCTGCTGGCCCGTCAGTAGGAGCGCCATGGAGCGAACGAACAGGCTGAAGCCGACCCAGAGGCCGTGCTGCTTCCACAACTGTTTTTGGTACTGCTCGAACTCTTCGCTGGCGCCCGTCTCGTCGCCCATGCGCCGCCAGCGGCTGGAGAGCTGCGCCAGGGCGAGGTCGGCCGTGCCGAGGGTGGTGCCGCCCGAGTTGATGCGGATGAAGATATCGGTGACTTCCTGGTAGCTCAGATTGTCGAGCACCACGACGCGGTATTCGTAGGCTTTCATCTTGTCGAGGCGGGTGAGGCGGTCGAATATGAGGTCCGCCTCTGGTGCGCTATCGCTAATCTTGAGGGCACGCCAGACCGCCAGCGTGCTGGTCGCGTAGAACTGGCGCAGCGAAATCCAGCCCGTCTCGCCCTGTTGGCGGGGGCTGGCGACGTCGAACTTCTCGCTGTAGACGTTGAAGACGATATCGAGCGAGCGCCACATGTCGCGCACGCGCAGCTCGCGGTTGAGCATGATGGCGGCGAGGGAGGTGAGCCGCTGCTGGCCGTCGAGCAGCAGTTGGTAGTATTGGCGCTGGGCCGCTACACCCGACAGGCTCGCGCCGCGCGCCAGGGGCAGGTCATCGGTCTGCCAGACCAGGAGCTGCCCGCTGGGGTAGT
>JAHCIP010000417.1 GCA_026129165.1 Anaerolineae bacterium | reverse complement strand
GCGAGGTCGAAGTCGCCAACCAGGCAGATGCCCACGGCATGACTGTTGAACCAGTCGGCGTCCGGGCCGGCACAGTAGGCGCCGGCGGTCTGGCTGTGCCAGCGGTCGCTCATGACAATGCGGCCGTCCGAGCCGCCGTAGCCGTTGTGGATGACAAAGTGGTAGCCCAAGCCGCCAAGCCCCAGCTTGCGGTGGACGTTGTCAATCGCGGCGGCGGAGCCTTCGGGAGCGCCAGAGGCGTGGATGACGATGGCGGACCAGTTGTTCAACTGGGCATCGGTTTCAAACAGCACCTGTTCGGCGGAACGGGGCACATCGACGGTGTTCAGGCTGATATTGGTGGTGGGGATGACCGGGCCGGGCTCAAGCAGGAGCAGCAGGCCCGCGCCAAAAGTCATGGCGCCAACCAGACTCGCGAGCACCAACACCGTTCTTCGGTCGGGAACCAGCATGAAATCTCATCCATAGCAGGCTGATTGGGAAGCCGACAACGATTGTATCGGCCTGATGACCTGCGCAACTTTGATCAAATCACATTTCAAGCCACCGAAAACCAGCAATCGTGCCGAAGGCGCCGACTGCTACCGAGGCCCGGCAAACTCAAGGCTCGCCCAGCGGTCGCAGCCGCTCGCGGATGGCGGGCTCCTTGCCGCCGAAGGTGTTTTCACGCACGGCGGTGCGCTGTTGGCCTCGCAGAACCTGATATCGCTCGTACGGTGATCGCGGCATGTCCTCCGGGAACAGCGGCTTTTCGCATCCGCCCAACGCCAGAAAGCCCGTTGACAATGCCGCCAGCACGAGAATTTGCTTGTACTTTTTCACAGCAAGATTCTATCGAGCAATCCCACGATCGCCAAACGTCTTGAGGCTCAATATGCGCTTCCGACTTTTCCACAGTTCCGCGTACCGATAAGATGCCCCACCTTGCTTCCCATAACTTCCCTGGAAGGCTTGTGCCATGCCCACATTCTGGACTAGAACACTCATCCCTACCGCCCGGCAGGTTCCCGCGGAAGCGGAGGTTCCCAGCCATCAGTTCATGCTCCGTGCGGGCATGATCCGCAAACTCGGCGCGGGTATGTATTCCTACCTGCCCCTGGGGCTGCGAAGCCTCCACAAAGTGGCACAAATCATCCGCCAGGAGATGAGCCGCGCCGGCGCGGAGGAAGTGCTGATGCCCGCCATGATCCCCATCGAGCTGTACCAGCAGACCGGTCGGGACGAAGCCTACGGCGACAACCTTTTCCGCCTCCGCGACCGCCATGGCCGAACACAGGCGCTCGGGCCGACCCATGAGGAGATTATCACCGAGCTGGTCGGAGCCTATGTCGGCAGCTACCGCAGCCTGCCCCTGACGCTGTACCAGATCCAGACCAAGTTCCGAGACGAGTACCGGCCACGCTTCGGTGTGCTGCGATCCCGCGAATTCCTCATGAAGGACGCCTATAGCTTCCACATGGCGGTCGAAGGCTCCGGCGGGTTGAATGAAATCTATGACAGCCAGTATCAGGCCTACTGTCGCATTTTCGACCGCTGCGGGTTGAAATACGAGATCGTCGAAGCCGAATCCGGCCCGATCGGCGGGTCGGCGTCCCACGAATTCATGGTCCCCAGCCCCACCGGCGAAGACCTTATTCTCAAGAGCGACAAGGGCAACTACGCCGCCAATGTCGAGAAATGCGAGATTGGCCATCGCCCTGCGGACATCCATGCCCTGACCGAGCCGACTGGCGCGTTGGAAAAGGTCAACACACCCAACTGCCCCGGCATCGAGGATGTCAGCAAGTTCATGAAGGTCAAGCCGAAAAACATGCTCAAGACTTTGGTCTGCCGCGCCGGCGAGCAGTGGATTCTGGCGGTGGTCCGCGGCGATCACGAGTTGAATGAAGGCAAGCTTAAGCAGGCCTTGAATGGTGAAGCGGTTACGCTTGCGGATGAAACCCAGGCGAGGGCTGATGGATTTGCCATCGGCTTTGTCGGACCTCAGCATGCCGCCACCCGAAATGACATCATGGTTGTTGTTGATCCCGACGCGGCACAGGCGCAGTTCTGGGTGACCGGAGCAAATGAGATCGACCATCACGTCAAGCACTTCAATTGGAAACGGGACGTGCTCGACCGCATCGACGCCTCGCGCGTCAAGGTGGCGGACATCCGCAACGCCCATGACGGCGACCCGTCCCCCCGCAACGATGGTGGCATCCTCCGCGAAACACGCGGCATTGAAATCGGCCACGTGTTCAAGCTCGGCGACAAGTACACCCGCGCCATGAACGTTACCGTGCTGGACGAACAGAACAACCGGTTCCACCCGATCATGGGCTGCTACGGCATCGGCGTGAACCGCATTCTGGCGGCAACCATCGAGTCAGCAGCCGGCCACGATGAAAACGGCATCGTCTGGCCCGCCAGCATCGCGCCGTTCCAAGTCGTGATCACCCCCATCAAGTACGAAGGGCGCGCCAGGGAGGTCGCTTTGAGTCTGGCGGATCAACTCGAAGCCAGGGGCATTGATGTGCTGGTCGACGACCGCGACGAGCGGCCGGGCGTCAAGTTCGCCGACGCCGACCTTATCGGCGTTCCGCTGCGTCTCACGGTCAGCCCGCGCACGGTTCAGCGGGATAGCGTTGAAATCAAGCCGCGTCGTGGCGAGGTCGCCGAGACTGTCACCCTGGACGACCTGCACGCCTGGCTCGAAGCCTGGTCGGCCGCGCCTTGACGTGATCTGTGATGCGTGGAGCGGGAAACCTGAGAACCCTCGAAATTGTTCACGCATCACGTTTCACTTGTCAGCATCCCTTACGACGCACGAGCTTGTATGCATCGCCCGAACCCCTGGCTCCTCGCCGCGCGCCCGAATACCCTGCCTGCCGCCGTCGTGCCGGTCCTCGTCGGGTCGGCGCTGGCGTTTCGCGACGGCGCGTTCCAGCCGCTGGCCGCCCTGGCTGCCCTGTTCGCCGCCGTGTGCATCCAGATTGGCACCAATCTCGCCAACGATGTCCACGACTTCAAGAAGGGCGCGGATACGACGCGCGTGGGACCAACCCGGGTCACGACGGCCGGGCTGCTCACGCCGGAGGCCGTGGAGCGGGGGATGTGGCTGGTGTTTGGGCTGGCGGCGTTGGCGGGGCTGTACCTGGTCTATGTGGGTGGTTGGCCCATCCTGCTCATCGGCGTGGCGTCCATCCTGGCGGGCCTGGCCTACACGGCGGGGCCGTTCCCCCTGGGCTACAACGGCCTGGGCGACGTGTTCGTGTTCCTGTTCTTTGGCCTGGCGGGCGTCATGGGCACGTACTATGTCCAGGCGCTGAGCGTCAACTGGCCGTCCTTCCTGGCTGCCATCCCCGTCGGCGCGCTGACCACTAACATCATCGTCGTCAACAATGTGCGCGACGCCGATACGGACCGCGCCGTGGGCAAGCGCACGCTGGCGGTGCTGCTGGGCCGCGACGCCGCCCGCGCTGAGTACGCCCTGCTGGTGGCTGTCGCCTATCTCACGCCCCTCGTGTTGTGGCTGGGCTATGGCCTGCCAGTATGGACGCTGTTACCGTGGATCACGCTGCCGTGGGCGGTCAGCCTGACGCGCATGGTGTATACCGTGCTGGGGCCGGGCCTCAATAAGGGCCTGGTCGGCACGGCGCGACTGTTGGCCGTGTTTGGCGTCCTCTTTGCCCTGGGTATTGTCCTCTGATTGGGCGCTTTGACAGGATTTACAGGATTAACACAATTAGGATGCTCTGCTGTTCTACCCATCAATCCTGTGAATCCTGTTTATCTATTCCATCTTCGGAGGTACGCGATGCGCTTCGTTGACCTATCGACGACGATTGGCCCCAGCCCCGAGGGGACACCGCCCTTCATCCGTACCGATATTCAGTACGACGATCACCAGGCTGGAGCGGGCGTGATCGGCGCCTTGTTCCACGTCCCGCCCGGCCTGCTGCGCGACGGTGAGGGTTGGGCCGTCGAGACGTTCACCCGCTTCGGCAGCCACGACTCCACCCATGTCGACGCGCCCTGGCACTACAACAGCCATGTTCAGGGCGAGCACGCCCAGACCATCGACGAACTGCCGCTAGACCTGTTCTTCGGCGACGGCGTGGCGCTCGATATGCGCCATAAGGCCAGGGGCGACGCCATGACGGTGGAGGATGTCACCGCTGAGTTGACACGCATCGGCTACACCCTCAAGCCTCGCGACATTGTGCTGGTGCGGACCGGCTGCGACGCCTTCTACGGCCAGCCCGACTACATGTTCCACGGCTGTGGCGTCACGGCCGAGGCGACGCGCTGGCTGTACGAGCAGGGTATCCGCGTCATGGGCATCGACGCCTGGGGCTGGGACCAGCCCTTCTGGGCGATGAAGGAGCGCTTCAAGGCGACGGGCGACCCCGCCGTCATCTGGGAGGCG
>JAHCIP010000416.1 GCA_026129165.1 Anaerolineae bacterium | reverse complement strand
GTCGGTGGTGACGGTGACGGTGGGCGTGCTCGCGGGAGGTGAGACGGTGACGACTGGCCCGAACGCTGGGCGGCCGCAGAAGTACATCATCAGTGACGCGACCGGTCTGATCTGCGACGTCCTGCCCGACCCGCCGAACCCGGCGGACCTGGACCGCACCATCAGCATTGCGGATGCCTCCGTCACCGAGGGCACAGGCGCTGGCCTGACCTTCATGACCTTCACCGTGTCGCGCACAGGGTTGACCTTCCTGCCGGCGGCGGTGAGCTTCTCGACAGCCGATGGCACGGCGACCGGCGGCGCGTCATGTACACCGGGGGTGGACTACATCAGCCAGCCGTCGGGCACGGCTATCTTCCTCCCGTCCGCTACAACCGCGACAATCGCCATACGGGTGTGCCGCGATGCAGTGGTCGAGCCAAATGAGACGTTCTTCGTCAACCTGACAGGCAGTACGCCTGGCTTCCCGGCCTACGTGATTATTGACAACCAGGGCCAGGGAACGATTAACAACGACGATTAAGCGCTCTGCCCCCAGTGGCGGGGATGCTACCTCGTCGGACGTCAGCGATTCTCGGTCCCCGGTATTCACCGGGGGCCGAGTTCTTGGTTCGGCGTAACCTTTCTCGCCCTCGAACGTCTCCATTTACGACACGCCGCCCGGAATTGACAAGCGGCGTTTGGCTGCGTATGATTGGCCCCGCAAAACGGCGGCGCCAGATGATAAAGTGTGACCAGTGGCATGTGAACATAAGAGAACATGCCTTGCACATTTTTTGCACTGCCCGTATCGAGGTGGCCCAGTTGGCCGTTGTAACTAGCGAAAGAGGTATGCCGTGCAGGATGAACGCGACCTGATCTTGCGCGCCCAGGCGTATGAGCCTGGAGCCTTCGCGGAGATCTACGAGCGTTACTACCAGGGCATCTATAACTATATTTTCTATCGCGTCACCGACGACCCGCTGGCGGAAGACCTAGCAGCGGAGGTATTCGTCAAAGCCCTGGAAGCGATTGATACGTACACTTTTCGCGGTGTACCCTTTTCGGCCTGGCTGTACCGGATCGCCAACAATCTGGTGACGGATCACTTCCGTCGTCGCCCCCGGCATAACCATCTGCCGCTGGAAGAGACCCAGATTGCGACGGACGATAATCCGAACGATATGCTAGAGCGTGGGTTTACCCAGCGGGAACTCCAGAACGCGCTGGGCTTGCTGACCGACGAGCAGCAGCAGGTCGTCATTCTGAAATTTGTCGACGGTCTATCGAACCTTGAAGTTGCGCAAATCCTGGGCAAGACCGAAGGGGCGATTAAGTCGCTCCAACACCGCGCGTTAGCCTCACTGGGGCGTGTGCTGGAGGACTTCGCTCATGGTGGCATCTAAGTTGCACAGGATGAGACGGGTCATGAACGGCGTGGCTCGTCGAGAAGATGGTTATGACACTGGAGCATCTGCTAGACCTCTGTCTGGCCCAATTGAATACGGGCGACAAGGACCTGGCGGCGGTTCTGGCGCAGTACCCGGAGCACCGGGCCGCGCTGGAGCCGATGCTCCGCGCTGCTCTGGCCGTGCGACAGGCGCCGGTGGCGCAGCCGCGCTCCGAGGCCCGCGTCGCGGGCAAGGAACGGCTGCTGGCGGCTCTGCTGGCCCGGCTCCCGGCCGAGGCGCTTGACCACGCGCTGGCCTTGCTCAAGAGTGGACAGCCACTTGAGCAGGCGCTGGCGGATACCCCCTACCCCAATGAACTAAAACCCCTGCTTCGTCTGGCCCAGGCCATCGAGCAGACACCCGAGCCGAGGGCGAGCCTGGAAGCCCAGGCGATTGGCTACGCCCGTCTCATCGCCGCTGTCGAAGCGCGCCGTCGCGAGTTGGACGTACTTGACCAGGCCGTGGCCCAGGTCCAGGCCGGCGAGACGGTTGAGGCCGTCGTCGCGGAGGCGGGACCGGCGGCCGCGAGCCTTGCGCCAGCGCTGCGGGCCGTCGCGGCGGTGCAGGCCGTGCCTGAGCCGACGCCCCGCCCGGCGGCGAAGGCGGCTGGGCTGGCCCAACTCCAGGCCGCCCTGCACGAACGCCAGCGCGTCGAGTCGATCCTTGACCGCGCCCTGAATGACCTGCGCAACGGCTTCGCCCTGGAAGCCGTGCTGGCCCGCTATCCTTTGTATGCCAGGGCACTAGAGCCACTACTGCGAACCGCCCTGGCTGTTGAAGCGACGCCAGAGCCGGCGCTGCGCCCGGAGGCGAAGGCGGCCGCTTGGGCGCGTCTCCAGGCAGCCGTGGTCCAGAAGCGCGAGTTTGAACAGGTACTTGACCAGGCGCTGGCGGATTTGCGCGCTGGCCGCGCCGATATTCCCATGCTCCTGGCGCGGTATCGCCCCTATGCGGCCCAACTGGAGCCGATGCTCCTGTCGGCTTACCTGGCCTTGTCCGCGCCGCCGCGTGAACCGCGCCCTCGCGCCGTAGCCGAGGGCCGTACCCGCCTGATGGAGGCGGTGGCCGCCAAACGCGCCCACCTGGTCGCGGAGAAACTCGACCAGGCCATCGGCCGTGTTCAGGCCGGGGCGAGCATAGAGACCGTCCTGGCGGCCGAGCCCGGCTTCCGCGCTGAGCTTGAACCCCTGCTCCGCACCGCCATCACGGTTCAGCAGACACCGCTGCCCGCCGTCCGCCAACAAGCGCGGCAGGCCGGTGAACATCGTCTAGTCCAGGCGGCCCGCGCGCGGCGTCACGCCGCCGTGCGGCCCGTGTGGGCGGCTCTCTGGGCGCTCGTTTCCACCTTCAACGCGCCGCGTGGCCCCCTGCGCCAGGTATTTATCGGCGCTATGGCCCTCTTGTTGTTCGTGAGCAGCAGCCTGGTCGGTGTAACGCGGGCGGCTGCCACCAGCCTGCCCGACGATACGTTGTATCCGGTCAAGCTGGTGGCCGAGCAGGTACAGCTTGCCCTGGCTCCCTCGCCCGAAGCCCGCGCCCAACTCCATCTGGCGTTTGCTCAAGAGCGGCTGCGGGAAGTGCAGGCGGCGGTGGAGGCTGGTCGTAGCCCGGCGCGGGCTATCGCGCAGTTGCCGCGTCATACCGACTCGGCGGCGGATGCGGTCGGCTTGATGTCGCCGGAGCAGCGCGACGCCTATACCCGTCAACTCCAGCAGGTCAGAGACAACGAAAAGGCGGTGCTGGAGCAAGTGCGAGGCAAGGTGTCCGCCGACATCCAGAATGTGATCGTCGGTATCGTCGGTACGCCCACCGCGATAATCGTTGTCCAGGTTCCCATCCTGCCGACCGCCACCTGGACACCGCTTCCCGCGACTGCCACCGCACTTCCGTCAAAGACTCCCACCTCTGGCGAGAACGGAGGCGTGCCGCCGACTAAGACGCCTCTCCCGCCCCCGATCAATACGGCGAGCGCGCCGACGGTCGTGGCGCCGACGCAAGCCCCCGTGCTCGCGCCAACCCACACCAGCCCGCCGCCGGTCCCGACGGAGATCATTCCGCCCACCAGCACACCGCCGCTCGTCGCCATTGCGCCGACCCGTATACCGCAGGTCGGTTCGAATGGCTCGCAGCCCACGCGGGCGCCCCAGGTGACAGCCACCTCGCCCGCCCAGGATACGCCAGCCCCGTCGGAAACAGGGCGGCCCACCCCGCCTGTTCAGACGGCGACACCTGCGCCCACAGCGACGCCTATCCCGGCTACTCCGGAGCCGACCGTCATTGTGGCGCCGACCCGTGGTCTGCCGCCGACCCGGACGCCACCGCCACCCACCGCCACCGCGCCGCCGCCCACCGCTGTTCCCGCGACGGCCACCTCGGCGCCACCCGCGCCGACGGCCACCAGCCAGCCGACGCAGCCCGCGCCGACCGTGGGCGCCACGGCTACCTCAGCGCCTAGCGCCAGTACGCCCAGGCCGACCGCGACTGCGGCCGCTCCTTAGGTCTGCCAGGTCAGACGAGCGGGGAAACACCACACGACAAGAGGCGAGATGCACCTATCTGGTGTCTCGCCTCTTTACCATCTGTCTCACTCAACGCCACGCTCCGTGGAGCCTCAGGTGGGTCCCGGCCGCCACGCACATGGTACCCACCTGAGAACGGTGGCCGTGAGAAGAGACCTCACCGGGGAACAGGGGGGGACGATGAGGGTTCCCGCGACCGCCCCACATTATAGGGTGGGCCCCTCAGGTTGTCAAATACCCACTCGCCCCCCCTCGGTCGGCAGCCTGGTCTCGATAT
Source organism: Anaerolineae bacterium (assembly GCA_026129165.1). GTDB lineage: Bacteria > Chloroflexota > Anaerolineae > Epilineales > JAHCIE01 > JAHCIE01. Next base: position 193 of record JAHCIP010000416.1, on the reverse strand, counting down.
TGAGCCTCGCTCTCACATTTTTTTCGAACTGAGCTGTCAGGCCGTATCCAGAACAAGGGCCTAAGCGTTTTATCGGCTAGATACGCGTGTTTCACGACACGCCGTGAATAAGGAGGTGCATACTGGTAGAACACTCATTATGCCCTGGCCAGATGGACGGAACTGAGAGGCCAACTATCTGGCGTCCTCGTCA
>JAHCIP010000415.1 GCA_026129165.1 Anaerolineae bacterium | reverse complement strand
GAGGGTTTCCGTACCATCCTGGTCAACTCCAATCCGGCGACCATCATGACCGACCCGGAGGTGGCCGACAAGACGTATATCGAGCCGCTGACGGTCGAAGTCGTGGCGCAGGTCATCGAGCAGGAACGCCCCGATGCCGTCTTGCCGACGGTGGGCGGGCAGACGGCCCTCAACCTGGCGGTCGCTCTGTCCGAGCAAGGGATACTGAACCGCTTCGGCGTCGAACTCATTGGTGCGAGCGTGCCGGCGGTCCAATTGGCCGAGGACCGGCTGTTGTTCCGCGAGGCGATGCGGGAGATTGGCGTGGATGTGCCAAAGAGCGACCTGGCCCGCAGCGTGGCCGACGCCCTACGCATTGCCGACGAGCTAGGCTACCCGGTCATTGTGCGCCCGTCGTTTACATTGGGCGGCAAGGGCGGCGGGATGGCGTTCAGCCGGCCCGAGTTGACGGCCCTGGCCGACCGCGCCCTCCGCGCCAGCCCCGTTGGCTCGGCCCTCATCGAGGAGTCCATTCTGGGCTGGAAGGAATTCGAGCTGGAGGTGATGCGCGACCGTGCCGACAACTTCGTGGTCGTCTGCTCCATCGAGAACCTCGACCCCATGGGCGTCCACACGGGCGATAGCATCACCGTTGCGCCTATCCAGACGCTGACCGACCGCGAGTACCAGCGGATGCGCGACACAGCGCGGCGGGTGATCCGGCGCGTCGGCGTCGAGACGGGCGGCTCCAACATCCAGTTCGCCGTCAACCCGACCGACGGTCGGCAGGTCGTTATCGAGATGAACCCGCGTGTGTCGCGTAGTTCAGCCCTGGCATCCAAAGCGACGGGCTTTCCCATCGCCAAGATCGCCGCGCGGCTGGCTGTCGGCTACACGCTGGACGAGATTCCCAACGACATTACCCGCGAGACGCCCGCCTCCTTCGAGCCGACGATTGACTATGTGGTGGTCAAAATCCCGCGCTGGGACTTCGCCAAGTTCCCTGGCGCTGACCCAACGCTTGGCCCGCAGATGAAGTCGGTGGGCGAGGTGATGGCGATTGGCCGCACCTTCAAGGAGGCGTTCCAGAAGGCGTTGCGTTCGCTGGAAACCGGGGCGGATGGGCTGACGAGTTACCTAACCCCCCAACCCCCTTCCCTAGCAGGGAAGGGGGAGCGAGACGGGCAAGGTGACCTCGCCCCTACTCCACTCCCCTCCCTTACCAGGGGAGGGGCCGGGGGAGAGGTCGGGCTGTCCCGCTTGCTCAAGCAGATCGAGACACCGACCCCCGACCGCATCTTCCAGGTGGGCGACGCCTTCCGCCTCGGCGCGACGGTCGAGCAGGTGCAGGAACATACCTGGATTGACCCCTGGTTCCTGCGCCAGATTCAGGAAATTGTCGCCTTCGAGCGCGAACTCAGGCATCACGCATCACGCATCACGCTTCACGACCTCCCCCGCGACCTCCTCTGGCGGGCCAAGCGGATGGGCTTCAGTGACCAGCAGTTAGCCCGCCTGCTGTCCGGCGACAAGCGCCAGGCGATGGCGATACGCCAGCGGCGGCTGGCGCTGGGCATCCGCGCCGTCTACCAGCGCGTGGACACCTGCGCCGCTGAGTTCGAGGCGTACACGCCCTACATGTACTCGACCTACGAGACGAGTGACGAGGCCGAGCCGACCGACCGTCAGAAAGTCGTCATCCTGGGCAGCGGCCCCAACCGCATCGGCCAGGGCATCGAGTTTGACTATTGCTGCTGCCACGCGGCGTTTGCCCTGCGCGACCTGGGTTACGAGACTATCATGGTCAACTGCAACCCGGAGACCGTGTCCACCGACTACGACACCTCGGACCGCCTGTACTTCGAGCCGGTGACGGTTGAGGACGTGCTGAACGTGGTGGACGTGGAGCAGCCGTTGGGCGTCATCGTCCAGTTGGGTGGGCAGACGCCCCTCAAGCTGGCCCTGGCCCTCCAAGCGGCGGGCGTTCCCATCCTGGGCACATCCCCCGATGCCATTGACCTGGCCGAGGACCGCGAACGGTTTGGCAAGCTACTGGAAAAGCTGGGTATCCCGCAGCCGCCCAACGGCACGGCGCGCAGCCTGGACGAGGCGCACGTGGTAGCCGAGCGCATTGGCTACCCGGTCCTGGTCCGTCCATCCTATGTCCTGGGCGGGCGGGCGATGGCGATTGTCTACGACGGACTGGAATTGGAGCAGTTTGGCCGCGAGGCGCTGGCCGTCGCGCCCGACCACCCGCTGCTGATTGACCGCTTCCTGGACGACGCCTACGAGGTGGATGTGGACGCCGTAGCCGACGGCGAGCGCGTGGTCATTGGCGGGGTGCTGGAGCATATCGAGGCGGCGGGCATCCACAGTGGCGACTCGGCCGCCGTCCTGCCGCCCTACAAGGTCAGCGCGTACCACATGAGCATCATGCGCGACTACACCCAGGCGCTCGGCCTGGCGTTGGGCGTGCGCGGCTTGATGAACGTCCAGTTCGCCATTAAGGATGACGTGGTCTATGTCCTGGAGGTGAACCCCCGCGCCTCGCGCACAGTCCCGTTTATCAGCAAGGCGGTAGACGTGCCACTGGCGAAGATCGCGTCGCAGATTATGGTGGGCCGGACGCTGGCCGAGACCGGGCTGGTCGAGGAGCCACGGGTGGACGGCTTCTTTGTCAAGGAGGCTGTGCTGCCCTTTGACCGCTTCCCTGGCGCGGACCCGGCGCTCGGCCCGGAGATGCGGAGCACGGGCGAGGTCATGGGCCACGCCTCGCGCTTCGGCCACGCCTTCGCCAAGTCGCAGATGGCGGCGGGGGACCGCTTGCCGCTGGCAGGCAAGGCGCTGTTGAGCGTCAACGACTTTGACAAGGGCAGCATCCTCAAGATTGGGCGCGACCTGCACGGGCTGGGTTTTACGCTGTTGGCGACCGAGGGCACGGCCATGTGGCTGAGGTTGGCGGGCTTGCCGGTGGAGACGGTCAGTAAGATCGCCGAAGGCTCTAATGATATCTTGGACCTGATTCGGACGGGCGGGGTAGACATGATCATCAATACCCCGCTGGGCCGCGCCGCCCACTCCGACGGCCGCGCTATGCGGATGGCCGCCCGCCAGCACGGCATCCCGCTGTTCACGACGCTCTCGGCCGCCGCGGCGGGCGTCAATGCCATCCGTGCGTTGAAGACGCGGCAGCTTCGGGTGCGGAGCTTGCAGGACCACTATAGGGTCAGGACGGAGATTTGACGCAGGGAGGGTGGGGCTTAGGATTGGGCACGGTTCTGCGCCGACTTGTCAAGGGCGTAGGCGCGGTTGACCACGTAGCCGGGGAGGAACGAACTGGCAAGGTAGCCGAGGGATTGCTCTCGGTCAGCGCCGCCTTCGTCGGTGAGCAGGAGTTGCTGGCAAAAGGCGGCAATGTCCTGCACGATGCGCTCGTAGCGATAATAGGCCAGGGCGGCGGGGTCTGGCTCAGTCGGACCGTAGCCCTCGTAGAATAGAGCTGCCTGGCCTGGACTATCGCAGATAGACAACCCTGCGCCGACATACATCAAGTCGCGCTCTTTCGGGGCGAGGATGAGCGTGTCCCAATCCACGATGTACAGGTCAGCCGTGTCGCTGATGAGCAGATTGCCGGCGTGGATGTCGGCGTGGCACAGCACAGCGGGTAGGGGACGCTCCTGCAGAGCCAGGGCGAGGCGGTCGGCCCGGCTCACCAGGTCGTCAATCGTCGCCCGTTGTGCCTTGATAAACGCCGCGCACCTCGCCGCCACAGGCTCCTCAAATAGCGTCTCCTCTGCCTGCGCCTGGAAGCCCTTGACCATATGCCGCCAGGTAGGCGAATAGGTCTCGCGGGGGATGGCCTGCGCCAGGGCTGGGGGCAGGGTCGCGGTGTGAATGCCCTGGAGCGCGGCCCCCAACTCGACCCAGTGGCGGTCCAACGGTGTCGTCTTGTAGCCGTTCCACCCGGCCACGAACGGGTAGAGAGTAGCGGTGAAGTGATCCACTCGTGTCCACAGACCGCCTGTCGTGGTTGCGAGGGGCGGGATGAGGTGGGGAACCCCCTGCTGGCTGAGCCAGTGGGGGACTGTGACGACGAGTTCATGAAAGTCGCCCCGGCGCAACTTCAGGAACAGAGGCGCCCGATCGTCGGTTGTGACCCGATAGACGGCCGTATTGGCGTCCGCGCCCAACGGCAGAAAGTCTACTCTGCTGGCTAACACCCCATAGTCATCCCGTAAACACGCAACCAGCGCCGCGTCTGCTATGTCCGGCTTCTCAAGCACTCTGTCTCCCTCGGCGGTCAGCCCTCAGCCCTCAGCCCCATGCCTCACGCATTACGCATCACGCATCACGCCCCTAATCCTCAATCCCTAATCCCTAATCCTTGTTGCCAGCCACTCCTGCCACCACCGCTCCAACGTCTCCGAAGGCAGACCAAGCGCCTGGAGGC
>JAHCIP010000414.1 GCA_026129165.1 Anaerolineae bacterium | reverse complement strand
CCGGCAGGGCCTGTTCATGTACGGCCAGATGACCGCGGGCTCGTGGATCTACATCGGCACCCAGGGCATCGTGCAGGGCACCTACGAGACCTTCGCCGAAGCCGGGCGCCAGCACTACGGCGGTGACCTCGCCGGCCGCTGGATCCTCACCGCCGGCCTGGGCGGCATGGGCGGCGCGCAGCCGCTGGCGGCCACCTTCGCCGGCGCGGTGTCGCTCAACATCGAGTGCCAGCAATCGAGCATCGACTTCCGCCTGCGCACGCGCTATCTCGACAAGCAGGCGAAGGATCTCGACGACGCGCTGCGGCTGGTGAAGGAACACACGGCCAAGCGCGAGGCGGTGTCGATCGGCCTGCTCGGCAACGCGGCCGAGATCCTGCCCGAGCTGGTCAAGCGCGCCCAGGCCGGCGGCTTGAAGCCCGATCTCGTCACCGACCAGACCTCGGCGCACGACCTCATCAACGGCTACCTGCCGATCGGCTGGACGGTGGCGCAGTGGCGCGATGCGCAGGCCGATGCCGGCCAGCACGTGCGCCTGAAGGAAGAAGCGGCGCGCTCCTGCGCTGTGCACGTGCGCGCCATGCTCGACTTCCACGCCATGGGCGTGCCCACCGTCGACTACGGCAACAACATCCGCCAGGTCGCCCTCGACCAGGGCGTGAAGAACGCCTTCGACTTCCCCGGCTTCGTGCCGGCCTACATCCGCCCGCTGTTCTGCGAGGGCAAGGGGCCGTTCCGCTGGGTGGCCCTGTCGGGCGACCCCCACGACATCCACGTGACCGATGAGATTGTGTGTGACCTGTTCCCCGACAATACCGGCCTCCACCGCTGGATTCGCATGGCGCAGGCTCGTGTCGCCTTCCAGGGCTTGCCCGCCCGCATCTGCTGGCTGGGCTACGGCGAGCGCCACCGGGCGGGACTAGCCTTCAACGCGGCTGTAGCGCGGGGCGACATCAGCGCCCCCATTGTCATCGGCCGCGACCACCTGGATACCGGCTCCGTGGCCAGCCCGCGCCGTGAGACGGAGGCGATGCGCGACGGCTCGGACGCCGTCGCCGACTGGGCCATTCTCAATGCCCTGCTCAACACGGCCAGCGGAGCGACCTGGGTGAGCTTCCACCACGGCGGCGGCGTCGGTATCGGCTTCTCGCTCCACGCCGGCCAGGTCATCGTGGCCGACGGCACGCCCGACGCGGCGCGGCGGCTGGAACGGGTGCTGACCAACGATCCGGGGCTGGGCGTCGTGCGCCACGCCGATGCCGGCTATGACCTGGCGCTCGAAACAGCGCGCGGGCAAGGCATCCATATGCCCATGCTGACCTGAGAGGACGACAACACGATTATGCCCATCCGTGTCAAATTGGGCGAGCCGCTGTGGCGGGTCGTCGGCCAGCGGGACGTGGTCGTGGAGTGCGACACGGCCACGTCTACCATCGCCGATGTCTTGCTCAAGCTGTGCGACTACCCCGGCTTCCAGGCGGCTTATCAGAGTCACGCTGACGGCATCGGCCCAGAATATGTGCTATTCTTAAACGACAAGCCGCTGCCGGCCTCGGCGGCGGCCTTGACCGCCTGCCGAGAAGGGGATACCCTGCGTATCATCCTGCCCATCGCGGGTGGGGTGTGACCGCGACGCTTACATGTCATCACCTGCCGCTTGACTTTTATGCGCGGCCCACCCTGGAAGTGGCGCGGGCCTTGCTCGGTCAACGCCTGGTCAGGGTGCTGGACGGCCAGCGGCTCGGCGGGCGGATTGTCGAGACCGAGGCGTACATTGGGGAGGCCGACAAGGCCAACCATGCCGCGCGGGGCTGGCGTCCGCGCCACGCCGTGATGTACGGCTCGCCGGGGCATGCCTACGTCTACCTGATCTACGGCGTCCACCACGCGCTCAATGCCGTGACCGAGGCCGAGGGGTTTCCCGCCGCCGTTCTCATCCGCGCCATCTGGCCGGACGAGGGGCTGACCGTGATCCAGGCGCATCGGCGGGGCCGGCCGCCAGTCGAGTGGGCCAACGGGCCGGGCAAGTTGTGCCAGGCGCTTGCCATAGATGGCCGCTTCAACGGCGTAGCCCTCACGACGGACGCTACCTTATTTATCGAGGCGGACGAGGCTATACCGGCGGCGTGGGTACGACAGACGCCGAGGGTGGGCGTTAGCGGCGACACCCAGGCCAGGACAGCGCCGTGGCGGTTCGTGGTTCAAGGCAGTCTGGACAAGGGGGAGGTATGACGGAGCCACTCACACAGGGCGAGCCGCCAGGCTTGGATGGCCGGGGTCACGCGCAGCCCGCCCAGGCGATCTATCGTCCATCGGCGACCGTGGAGCGGCCTAATCTCGCTCTCATCGGCTTCAGTACGACGGGCAAGTCTACCGTAGCCCGGCTCTTGGCCGATGAACTGGGCTGGTACTCGGCCGATACAGATCAACTCATCGTCGCCACGGCCGGCCGCCCCATCCACGACATCTTCAAGCGTGACGGCGAGCCCGTCTTCCGCGCCCGCGAGGCGGCGGTGCTGGCGGCGGTGCTGGCTGGCGTTCGAACCGTTATTGCGACGGGCGGTGGGATTGTCACCGTCCCCGACAACCTGGACCGCTTGCGCCAGCGGGCCTGGACGGTGTGCCTGACGGCCCGACCCACGACGATTCTGAAACGGTTGCAGACGGCCGCGCCGAGCGAGCCGCGCCCGCTGCTCGCTGCGCCGGATCCCCTGGCGCGCATTGAGGCGCTGCTGGCCCAGCGGCAAGCGGTCTATGCCCAGGCCGATTTTATGATCGAGACCGACCGGCGCACGCCGGAGCAGGTGGCGGGGGTTATCTTAGACTGGTTGAGCTTCTCCAGAGGGTAGGACTATGATTGAATTCCACATCTCACGCCGCGCGCGCGATCGCTACCACTTCGATGACCGCCTGTTCGCGCTGACGGGCACGGTCGTCCTCGCTAACTTCCACGCCGCGCGTGTCTTCGCGCAACACATCAACGACCGGCGGGACGTGGGGGCTTTCCCCGAACAGGCGGTCAGCCCCGGCGACATCAACGCCCTGGGCCTGATTGACGAGATGCTGCACCTGGTCGTGCGGCAGTACCGGGCCCAGGCGGGCGAAGACGTGCTCCAGCGGGCGCTGGCGTCGGTGACAGGGCAGATGGGGCCAGCCAGCGTGGACCAGGTGCTGCGCCGCTTTGTAGACCAGTTCCCGCCTGTGGAGGTCTACCGTCGCGACGAGACGGTGGAGCAGCACCTGGCCGGGACGACTGAGGGCCGGGCTAACCGCGAGGTGGTCCTTGAAGAGATGATCATGCTCTGGGTGGCGAATCAGAATCCGGCCTTCGAGCCATTCCGCGAACTCTTCGACGATAGCCCGCTGCGTCAGGACCCGGCCTACCCCCAATTGGTTGATAACCTGCACCAGTTCTTCGACCAGCAAGCCATGGCCCACGGCGGCCTGCCCTCGTCGCGCGAGGACCGCATGCGCCCGGATGCCCTGGCCGCTGGCAACCTGGCCCGCCACAATCTGCTTGCCCTGCTCCGCGCGCCGGCGCTGGCCGCGCCCCATTCCCTGTCGGCCCAGCTAGAGTTTATCCAACAGCGCTGGGCCCCCATTTTGGGCCGTTCCGTCTACCGTCTGCTCAGCGCGCTGGATCTGATCCGCGAGGAAGGTCGCTTCTTCGAGGCGATGGCGGCGCAGGCGGCGGGATTCGGGCCGGGTGGCCCTGGACCGAGTGAGGTGATTGAGTTTACTGGACAGGAAGCTGAGCCGGAGCGCTTTAGCGCCGACCTGGCCTGGATGCCCAGCCTTGTCCTCGTCGCCAAGAACACCTATGTCTGGCTGGACCAACTTTCTCGCCACTACGAACGCGAGATCCGCCACCTGGACGAGATTCCCGATGAGGAATTGGCGTCTCTGGCGGCGCGCGGCTTTACCGGCTTATGGTTCATCGGTATCTGGGAGAGGAGTCCGGCCTCCCAGCAGATCAAACAGATGATGGGTAACGCTGACGCCGTCGCCTCGGCCTACTCTCTGTCGAGTTATCACATCGCGGCCGACCTGGGTGGCGACGCGGCCTTTGAGACGCTCAAGGCGCGGGCGTGGCAGCATGGCCTGCGTATGGCGAGCGATATGGTTCCCAACCACATGGGCATTGATTCGCCGTGGGTCATGGACCACGCCGACTGGTTCATCCAGCGCGACGACCCACCCTATCCCGCCTACACCTTTAACGGCCCCGACCTGTCCTGGAACCCGGAGGTTGGCATCTACCTGGAGGACCACTACTTCGACCGCTCCGACGCGGCGGTGGTTTTCATGCGGGTTGACCGCCGCACGGGGGAGGTCAAGTACGTCTATCACGGCAACGACGGCACGACCATTCCCTGGAACGACACGGCGCAACTCAACTACCTCAACCCCGATGTGCGTGAGGCGACTATCCAGACGATCCTGGA
>JAHCIP010000413.1 GCA_026129165.1 Anaerolineae bacterium | reverse complement strand
GAATCTGACGCTTATCCCAGCCGGAGACATAGGATGTTATACTCACACAGCTAGCAGACGGACTTGCCTTGCGGGCATGATCGCCGTAGCTGCCAGGACCGGCCCGCAAAGCCCGCCCACCGAGGATGAAGTCTATTTTGGGAGCGACCGACGTATAATAGGGGCTGCGCTGCGCGACGCGCCAAAAGTACTCGGCGAACTCACCGTACTGGGCGCCCGTGTCAAAGGTCCAGGGCTGGAACAGCGTGTTCCACGTCTCATTGCCATATTCGATGCGCAGGCGTTCAAACTCGTCGGTCCAGGGGCGGGTCTGTCCATGCGCCGCGCGCCGCGCGCCATAGGGTGAATCGGGCGGCCCGGCCAGGTACTCCATCAGGTTGAGCCACTCGCGCTCATCGAACGAGGGATGGACGATGAGCCAGGGAATGGCGCCCGCAGAACGGGCGACACTGAGGGCGGTGGGCAGGCTGAACAGGGCGCCCGGCGCCGGCCCCCGCGCCGGTTCCCAGAAGCGCATGCCCTCGCCTTCCGGCGCGAGCCAGTTATCCAGTGTCGTTCCCCAGGCGCGATTGGTCTGGCCGCTCCAGATGCGGAGCGTGCCAGGGCGAAACTCGTGGAGCGCGCGGAGAGCCTCCGGTCGCATGGCATACGGCGGCTGACGGGTATCGTGGAGCCGCACATTGTCCACCCAGAACGTGCCCGGCCCCTGACCGGTGATATGAAGCTGGGCCACGGCATCGCGGGGCAGGCGGCGCGGCCCGGTGAAGGTGAACTGGTAGCGCGCCCACTCACCCGTCACGATGAAGGCCTGGCGGATATGCTCGCGGTAGGGGTAGAGCCGGACACGCACCTTGCCATCCTGGATGCCTTCCTGCTTGAGCCACAGCTCCAATTGATAGGTCTGGCCGGGGGTGAAGGCGTTCAGACGTTCTTGTTGCGGCGAGCCGGCGATAAACTGGAGCAAGCCGCCCTCGCCAGATTGGCCGAGCGTCACCTTGAGACTGGTCTGACTGTGGTAAGCCGGGGCGGGGGAGGTCCGGTCGCGGCGCTTGGTGACCCAGGTGTTGTCGCCCCAGTTGGGAAAGACGCGGCAGGTGTCGGCCTCGGCCAGGTCGGCCCGTTGGAGAGGCAGACAGTCGGTGGGCGCGTCGTCGCGGATCATGGACAGAAAGTAGACATCGCCACCTTTCGCTGGCGGCCCCGCCCGGTCGAGCAGGATGCGATAACCAGAGGCGGCGCTAGCGAGATAGCGCGCCACGACCGCCGCGCGCAGCAGGCGGAGGCCGCGCTCGTCGCGGCGGTAGACCCGCACCTCGGCCCCGTCGAAGAAGCCGTCGCCAATTGTGTCGCCCGCCGTCGTGGTCGGGCCAGCGTCATTCTCAATCCAGTCCGCGCCGCCGCCAGTGGCCGTTCCTTTGTAGCGCAGGATGACCGGCTCCATCCCGGCGTCTGTTATCCAGTTGTTGACCAGGGTCGCGTTGGCTGACCAGGGTTCGTAGTCGAAGACCTCCACATTCGCGCCGAAGCGTTCCGGCTGCGACGCGATGATGGTCGTGCCGATGGTGATGTGGGCGGGAGGTTCCCCTGGCTGGGCGGGCGAGGCAAGGCGGGCGAGCCAGGCGTGGAGGCGTCGAGCGGGGGTGGTGAGTGATTGAGGGAGTTGGATGGGCAAGGTGCGTGTTCTCATGCTATCCGAAGCGTGTAACCCAGACTGGCCGTCTGTGCCGGCAGGGGCATACCACGCCATGCGAGCCATTGCTGAGGTGGCGGATGTCGTCGTGGCGACCCAGATCCGCAACAGGCAGGCCATCGAACGGGCGGGTAAGGGCCAGGCGCGGGTCGTGTACCTGGATACCGAGCGCGTGGCGCGGCCCCTGTGGCGGCTGGGCCTGGCGCTGCGCGGCGGCCCGCAGATGGGCTGGCTGATTCAGAACCTGCTCGAGTATCTCAGCTATCTGGCCTTCGAGATGCAGGCGGCGCGACGCTTTGGAGCCGCCCTCCGTCGAGGCGACTTTGACGTAGTCCACCGCCTGACACCCATGAACACCCTCGCCCCTAGCCCGATGGCGCGAGGGTGTTCCGTGCCGTTTGTAGTCGGGCCGCTGAATGATAACCTTCCCTGGCCGCCTCAGTCAACTCAAGTGGCGCAGCGCGAAGTGTCGCGGTTGGAACGCCTGGTGGCGCGCGGCCTGCCGGTGGCGCGGCGGCTGCCGTATCTGCGCGCCACCTTCACCGAGGCCGAGGCGATCCTGGCCGGGTTTGAGCACACCATTGCCAGCCTGCCGGCTGCCGCCCAGCCCAACATAGTGAATTATCCGGACATTGGCTTCAACTCGGCCGTATTCAATGCGCCGCCGCGCCCCCCACGTGAACGGATGACGGTTCTATGTGTCGGGCGGCTCGTTCCTCTTAAGCAGCCGGAAGTCGTAGTCCGCGCGGTGGCCGCGAGCGAGGTTCTGCGGCGGCATCGCCTGGTCGTCGTGGGCGATGGACCAGAACGGCCAGCCCTGGAACGGCTGATCGCGGACCACGGATTGGCAGGCTGCGTCGAATTGGTGGGTCAGAAGTCCCAGGCTGAGGTCGGGCAGATGATGCGTGAAGCCGATATTTTGGCCTTCCCCTCCCTGCATGAGTTGGGGGCCAATGCTGTGGTCGAGGCGATGGCGAGTGGACTGGTGTGCGTGGTCTTCGCCTATGGCGGCCCGGCCACGCTGATCACGCCAGAGCGAGGTATCCCCATCCCGCCGACGAGCCTGCCCCATCTGGCGGATGCGTTCAAGCAGGCGCTGGAGAGCCTGGTCATGGACCCAGCCAGGACGCGGCGGCTGGCCCAGGCCGCCTATCAGCACGCCATGACCTATTACACCTGGGAGGCCAAGGCCCGCAAAGCCGTGGAAGTGTATCGCTGGGTGCTAGGCCAGCAGGCCCACAAGCCCGATTTCTGGGCCGAGGCCACTTAGAAGCCGAGGAGTCTATGGCGACTGTCACCGAAGTCGTTCAACCGACGCTGATGGAACGCCTGGCCAGTCATCGCATCACCCTGCTCCATGCCCTACTCCTGGCCGTCGGGTTGGGGCTATTCGTGGCCGGCATTACCCACGAGGGTTTATGGCTGGATGAGAGTTTCACGGCTGCCCTGGTGAAGCAGACACCTATTCAGATTATTCGTGCCACCGCCAACGACAATTACCCGCCCCTGTATTACCTGGCGCTCCACGCCTTCGTCGGCGTGCTGGGGCATTCGGTGTTTACGCTCCGCCTGTTTTCGGCGCTCGGCGCGCTGGGCCTGGCCGCACTTGGTCTCGGCCCCATCCGTCGAGCCACGGACGCGCGAGTCGGCCTGGTCTACACCTGCCTGGTCATTGCAAGCCCTGGCGTGTTGGCGGAGGGCCAGGAAGCGCGGATGTATAGCTGGGCGCCCTGCCTGGTCACGGGCTGCGCCGTCTACGCCTTTCTCGCCAGCCGCGACAACAGGCGCATAGACTGGACCCTGTTTGGCCTCTTTTCGCTGGCCGCCGCCTATACCCACTACTATCCCCTGCTGGCGGTCGTCCTCATCCACGCCCTCATGCTGGTCTGGGGCATATGGCGGCGTCCGGTCTGGCGCCGCCGCTACCTGGTCACCGCCGCCCTGGTGGGTCTGGTCTACTTGCCCTGGCTCATCCCACTTAGCCGACAAACGAGACGGGTGGCGGGCGACTTCTGGATTGCCGAGATTTCCCCACGAGTGGTCCATGACAGCCTGCTATTTCCCTTCGGGTACAAGTGGGGTTTTCCGGTCCTGCCCCAGACGCTGTTGGCCTTTGTCCTCATCGTCAGCCTGGCGCTAGGTGGCTACGCCCACGCCCTCAAGCGGCGCCTCCCAGCCCGCGGCCTCGTGCTGCTGTCCCTCGCCGCGTACAGCCTGATGTTCGTCGCGGTCGTCGTTATCTCCTATACTGTCCGTCCCATTCTGACCCCGCGCTATCTTAGGTCAGATCTACAGCCAGCCGTTCAATGGTCCCTGGACGGACGTTCTCCAGACCCTGAGCAGCCGGACAGAGTCGGACACTGTCTTCGTGCATGCAGGCCCGCAAACGCTAGGCCCGTTGGCGTACTACTTTCCCAACGCGACCCACCTCCTATACGCGCCGTCGATCACCCAGCGGCAGTCATTGTCCTTCTACGGGCCGCATGTCTATTTTGAGCCTGATGTGCGAGACGCGACGAGAACACTCCCGACGATCTGGCTCGTCGGCTGCGGCCAACCAGAGTGTGGGGTGGCGGAGGAGTGGCTGGCCTCGGGTCAGTTAGGACAGGTGGTGGAACGGTACGACTATCGTGAACCCTATTCCTGGCTGACTATCACCCTCGCCCGTATCCAGCCGGAGCCGCCCTGAGAGGAAAGTGGTGAGCCATGCAGGAGAGGGGAGCATCCCAAGCGGTAGAGGAGAGCCTGACATCAGCGGCG
>JAHCIP010000412.1 GCA_026129165.1 Anaerolineae bacterium | reverse complement strand
TCTGTCAAAAACTACCCACGAGCTGGCTCGGTTGAGTACTGGCGCAGGTCGAGCAGACTATCCGGCAGGTGGTCGATCCCCTCAAACTCCTTGACCACGACGGACTGAATGCGGTCTTTATACTCAAGTCGAATGTGGGGGTACGTCATCTGGGCTTCGCCACCGATACTCTCGCAGTCGTCCTCAATGAGGATGTCCGGTAGGATACGCTCAGCGACGTCGTGGTACTGCTCGCTGTGGCGGCGGAAAAACAGTTGACCGGCCGGGAAGTCGTAGTTACGTAACACGCTGCGGATGGCTTCAACCTCGTTTGTCTGCGTGCGCGAGGTCAGATAGAAGAGAGAGGCGCCCTGCCGCTGCCACTGACGCAGCTTGGCGACCGCCTCCCCAATCGGCTTGGAGCGCGCGAAGTCAAGCAGGGGGTAGCCCTGTTTCACCCGTCTCACGATCTCCGCGCGGGACAACCCGTGCCAGTCCTCATGTGTCAGCAGCGTCCCTTCGGTGAAGACCATGATCTTCATGGGTTCTCCTCAGTGTGAGCCAGATACAGAGTCGGAGCGTCAACGCGCCACGGGTAAGACGCTCTGCTAAGGTCACTATTCCAGTGTACCATACACATTATAGCAAGGAGGGAAGCCTACGCCGGTAGTCTTCCCTCCTCCCCTGATGAAGGTTTAAACACCTCGCCTGGCTCATTCAACCCAGTTGAGTGTCCGTTGAACCGCCTTCTTCCACTCCCCCAACCGTCGGGCGCGGGTGTCGGCCGCCATACCCGGTTGCCAGGTCTTGCCCACCGCCCAGTTCTGTCGCAAGTCCTCCAGGTTGTCCCAGAAGCCGACGGCCAGGCCGGCGGCATAGGCCGCGCCAAGGGCCGTGGTTTCGGCCACCTGGGGGCGAATCACGGGCACGCCCAGTAGGTCCGCCTGGAACTGCATCAGCAGGTCGTTGTAGACCATCCCCCCGTCCACTTTGAGCGCGGTAAGCGCCACGCCTGAATCCTTCTCCATCGCCTCCAACACTTCGGCCGTCTGGAACGCTGTCGCTTCCAGGGCGGCGCGGGCGATATGGCCCTTATTCACATAGCGCGTCAGACCGACAATAGCGCCCCGCGCGTCGCTGCGCCAGTAGGGGGCGAAGAGGCCGGAGAAGGCCGGCACAAAGTAGACCCCCCCATTGTCCTCGACGGTGCGGGCCAGGGTCTCGACTTCGGGCGAGCGCGAGATGAGGCCGAGGTTGTCGCGCAGCCACTGCACCAACGCGCCCGTGATGGCGATGGAGCCTTCCAGGCAGTAGACCGTGGGCTGGTTGCCCAACTTGTAGCCCACCGTCGTCAGGAGACCGGACGTGGAGGGCACAATCTCCGTCCCGGTGTTGAGGAGCATGAAGCAGCCGGTGCCGTAGGTGTTCTTGGCCTCGCCCACGCTGTAGCACGTCTGCCCCATCAGGGCGGCCTGCTGGTCGCCCAGGTCGCCCGCGACCGGTACGCCAGCCAGTGCCCCAGTCGCCCGGCCATACACCTGGCTGGACGGGACGATGCTCGGCAGCATCTGGCGGGGGATACCCAGCACGCGCAGAATGTCGGGGTCCCAGTCCAGCGTGCGCAGGTCCATGAGCAGGGTGCGGCTGGCGTTGGAGACATCCGTGACATGGACACCGCCCTCCGGACCGCCCGTCAGCCACCAGATCACAAAGGTGTCCATCGTGCCGAACAGGGCATCACCCCGCTCGGCCGCCGCGCGCACACCGTCCACGTTCTCCAGCAGCCAGGCGATCTTGGGACCGGAAAAGTACGTCGCCAGGGGCAGACCCGTCTGCGGGCGGAAGCGGTCCTGCCCGCCCTCCTGCGCCAGCCGATTGATGAGGGTATCGGTGCGGGTGTCCTGCCAGACGATGGCATTATAGTACGGCTGGCCGGTCCGACGGTCCCAGACCACCGTGGTCTCGCGCTGGTTGGTGATGCCGACGGCGGCCAGGTCGGTCAGGGCGACCCCACCCTTCGCCAGCGCGCCTCGGATGACGGTCTGGACCCGCTCCCAGATTTCCAGCGGGCGGTGTTCCACCCAGCCGGGCCGCGGGTAGACCTGCTCGTGTTCCTTCTGGTCGTAGGCGACAACCCGTCCGGCGTGGTCGAAGATCATGCAGCGCGTGCTGGTCGTACCCTGGTCAATGGCGGCGACATAGTGGGCCATGACGATGCTCCGTGATGAAAGTTCTTTTCCTCCCCTCTCCCCGTGGGGGAGGGGGCAGGGGTGAGGGTCTTATGCGAGCGAGACCCTAAAGGTCTCCAAGACCTTTAGGGTCTATACCGCTTAAGTCACATCTAGAACCCGAAGTGGGTCGCCTGTCCGGCCACGATGTACCACGTGACGAACAGGGCGTTGAGGAACGCGCCCGTCCAGATGTTGCCCGTCTTGCGATAGAAGTAGGTCGAGATGAGGGCGACAATCGCCAGGAGGGGCACAAACTGGATGGCGACGATGGTCAACAGCGACTCGGCAGCGTTGGCCAGCGTGCCGCCCATCATCAGCGGGATGTACTGCACCAGGAGCAGGACCACGAGACCCGTCACCATGAGCAGGACATTGGTCAGCATCTCGCGGCGCTGGCTCATGGGCTGGCCGTTGGCCGCCTGGCGACGCATCTGGATGTGCAGGCCCAGGCCGAGGACCAGGAAGTAGAACACGAAGGGCAGCAGGTAGCCCAGGAAGATGCGGAACTGCAAGGGACTCATGGGCTTGAGCGCCACAATCCACCAGCGGAAGTCGGCCAGGAACAGGGTGTAGGACAGCGTCAGGAGGAGGTAGCCCGCGCTGGCGACGGTGATGGCGAGTAGCGCCGACTTGCCAATCAGGCCCCAGTCCAGGGCCATGCCCGGCGCGACAATGCCGACGCGGTGGGCCAACTGGGGCCGTGTCACGCGACCGGTCTGGACGCGCCAGACCAGGTACAGGGCCAGGGTGATGAGGGCGTTGAGGACGGCCCAGGTCATGATGCCCGTGGTGATGTTCTGCGGCCAGATCGCGTTGGCCGGGAACCACTGGTTGCCCCACTTCTGGAACTGGAAGTAGCTCAAGGCCGGGATGCCCGCCGTCAGGACCGCCCCCACCCACCACGCCGCGCCGGTCACGCCATGCGCCGCCGGCACCGGCTGCGTCACAGCCTGGAAGACGGGCAGGCGCAGGAGCAGGCCGCCCAGTGCGATGAGGAACATCACAAAGCCCACCAGGCCGAGCAGCGTCCCAAGCTCTTTCCAGTACCAGACCTGATTGCTGGGCGGGAGCGGCGTGCCGCCCTGGAGCGTCGTCTGCATCCACTCCACCGCGTAGCCAATGGCCTCGGTGGATTCATGGTCCCACGGATGGGTCATGACCGGCATGTAGAGCTTGCGCGCCGTGCCATCCTGGACCGAACCGTAGAGCTTGCCGGGCTGAATTGTCTCGGTGGTGTTAAAGGCTTTCTTCAGCTTATCCGTGCTGACGATGTCCTTGGGGACGGCGGCGGTCCACATGAGTTGCGAGAACTCGTCCCACTGGGAGAAGACCAGGCCCAGGTTGCGCGGGAACTGGGCCGTGCCTTCAGGCGCGCCATACGTCCCAGTCGAAGACCCCTGGAGCATGACGGCCTTGTAGTCGTTGGGGAACGCGCCGGCCGCGATGAGCGAGGCCCAGCCGCCCATGGAGTGGCCTTCCAGGCCAATATTGGCCGGGTCCACGATGTCCAGCGAGCGCAGGTAGCGCAGGCCGTCGGGGCCGCCGAAGCCGTTGGCGAGCGCGGGCGGGTCAGAGTAGCCGTGGCCGGTCTGGTCCAGGGCCAGGACCACGTAGCCGCGCCGCGCGAACTCAATGGCGTAGCCCGACTGCGTCTCGCGCGAGTTGATGTAGCCGTGGATCGCCAGGATGCCAGGGGCCTTATTCTTATTGGTGACACCAGGGGGGACGTACAGCAAGCCGCTCATCATCTTGCCGTTGGTCCCGACGAAGCGCACGTCGCGGATAGCGATCGTGCCGCCGGCGGTTTGGGTATACCAGGCGAGCAGCCCGCCGACGAGGACGAGCAGCAGGGCGACGGCCAGGAGCCGCCAGAGGGTTCGCGATGAGTTTTTCGTCATTGAAAACCTCCTCGGAATGAATGATTGACTGGGTAGCAATGGTTAAAAGGCAACTTTAGGGCGGATGTTAGCACAACGACGGACGATTGTCCACCTGCTACCTGCCAGGCGCGCGGCCTTATTAAGTTGTACGTCAACCTCCTTTCGCGGACAATGGGCAGGCTGACAGGAGGCGTTGTGCGGACAACACCCTCTTCAGCATACTCCATTTGACAAACGATGGGGTGAAAGAGCCTTCACCAACAGGGAATCAATATCCACCCGATTGAACCAATCAAGTGGTCAAAGGGGGGGTAGGGGCGGGAAGGGTGAGCCAATATCGCCCAGGTCAGAACACGGATTAAGAGAATGGACGGATGGGGAGCCTGGCGTGGACAAGGGGGTAGCCGCCGACAAAGCGAGC
>JAHCIP010000411.1 GCA_026129165.1 Anaerolineae bacterium | reverse complement strand
CGGAACTGGCCACCGTCGCTCTGTTTGACCGCATCCGCCAAACGCCCGAACATGTGTAAATTGCGCGGTTAGACGTAGAGACGCGAGACAGTGCCTCGCCTGCCCTACCGAAGCTAGGGTACTCGGGGTATATCGCGTCTCTACTGGCGTTTCTACAAGCGTTGTACCCCTCGCAATCTCAGTCCCACCTCAGCCCGCCCTCAGTCTGACCTCAGCCTCACCTCAGCCCCCTCCTCTATCATCAAGGGCAAATCGATCTGTTCTGCCCGTGTTGAACGCTCTGAAGCTAAGGAGGCTGTGATGAGGAAGTTGTGGAGTGTGGGCCGCTGGCTGTTCTTAGTCCTCGGCCTCGTGCTGGCCGTCGGGCAGTCCGACCGCCCCGCCTATGCCTTGGGGCGGGACCAGCTCGAAAAATGTCGTGATTTCGCCTTTTCCACCGAACAGAGTTTTATGATGACGCGCGGTGAGCCGCCCGACGGCAACCGCTGGATTTCCGATGGCGACCTGCTCTCACCCAACGGAGTCGTCTGCGCGCGCAACGCCGACCTGACCCGCATCTTCAGCCCGACGGGCGCCCCCCTGCCCGACCTGGGTCTGGACGGCGTGGACATCATTGACGCCGACGCCGAGCGCTATCTGGTCGCCTTCTCGACCGAGATTGACCACCCGCGCGGCGCGTTCAAGTCGGGCGACCTGCTCACCACCAATGGCATCGTCATCCCCAACATCGCCCTCGTCTCGGCCGCGTTCGGGACGGTCAACCAGGCGCCCTACGATGTCGGTCTGGACGAACTCAAGTTCATCGGCACGCTAGACGACATCCACCGTTTCCTGGATTTCGCCAAGGGTGTCTCCCGTGACGCCTGGCTCGAAAGCCCCGGCCGGCTGCGCGAGGAACTGACGCGCTACAAGGTGGACATCCTCTTCTCGACGGAGGAGAGCGCCATGACACCTAACTTTACGCCGGTCTTCCTGGACGGCGACATCCTGTCGGCCCGCACGGGCGCGCGTGTCTTCCCCCAGGATGTCCTGCTGTCCGCGCCCATCCCGGCTGGCATCCCGACGCGCGGCGTGGACTTTGGTGTGGACGCCTTCGCCATTGACCGCCAGGGCAGCCGCCCCAGCCTGCTCTTCTCGACCGAGATCAGCTACGAGTCGCCGCAGACCCCGCCGCCCAGCTTCACCGACGGCGACGCTCTGCGGCTGGCGGGCATTGTCGGCCCGACCAACTCCATCGCCTTCAAGAATTGGGACCTGATCCAGGCGTTCGGTCCAGCCGTCAAAGACCTCGGCCTGGACGCGCTCTACCGCGCCTCGCGTGACCCCTTCGAGTCGAAGATTCAGGAGTTGTGCGACGAGTCGACGCTGGAGTTTGACGGCGGCGAGGTGTCGGTCGGCGCGCCCGGCACGGGCCTCTATATGGAAGACCGCGTCTTCGGCACGCCCAAGCCGCCGCGCCGTCCGTGTGGCGCGTATGTCCCCATTGATGGCTCGGTCCCCGTGGGCGCGACCAAGTTCCGCGTCGCTTACCGCAAGGATGGCGACCCCCGTCCGGCCTATGGCACGTCGGGCAACGGCATCCGCACCGAGTGGTGGCTGGCTCACCGCGACCCGGCGTGGTTCAACTTCTGCTACGCGGCCTCCGGCTCCAGCCCCCTCGTCCTCAAGCTAGAGACGGACGCCGACGGCTGGATGGATGCCACCCACTACTACGAGGCCAAGAACGGTCTCGGCACGTACTCGGACGGTTGTGTCAACTCCGAACTGCGCCTGGCCGTGTGGGATAGCCTGGGCAGCCAGGGCGCGGGTTGGGGTCCGTCCGACCCCAACGGCCACTACGTCGTCTGGTTGGAGTGGCAAGACGCCAGTGGCCCGCACCAGGAGAACGCCGACCACCACGTCCAGCTCGACAACAAAGCGCCCACGGACGCCCCTGGCTCCAGCACGGCTATCAAGCTCGAACTGCGTCGGCCCGACGGCGTAACCCCTGTACCGCCGTGCAGCGAAGTGCCGGCCAATATCACGACGCTCCAGGTCTGGGCGCAGTTTGACGACCCGCATTACTGGTACTACGAGATGTACATCAAGGGGGGCAACCCGCCAGCCATCGGCCACGTCGGGCCGCACAACTACTGGGACATCAACGACGGCACGCTCGGCCTCAAGAACACGAACGACACCGGCACCACGCCCGATGGCACGCTGGTCCACGTGCGCGACATCGACATGTCCAGCCTGCTCGGCGCGTCCTTCACCAAGTGCTGCTACCTGGCCGAGATCTACGTCTGGGATGCCACGCTGCGTTACTCGTTCGACCACATGAAGGTCAACCTGATCCCGCCGCACTACGGCTACCAGTTCCTGACCTTCTCGGCTGGCTCGACCGGCCCGTGACGTTCGCCACCCGGCTCACCCGTTCAGTTTAGACTGCGCTCCCTCCCCCGGCCCGTGCCCACACGGCGCGGGTCGGGCGGAGGGACCACTCAGGAGACGTTATGGTCCAGCGTAAGTGGTTGTCCCGTGTTGTAGAGTTAGTGTTGGGAGTGGGCCTGGTGGCGGTGGTCGCCCTCGGCCTGCTGACCTGGTCCCCCGTGCGGGCCGCGCCGTCCCAGGCCCCTGGCGCGCTCGCCGCGTGCGCCGAAGCCGCCTTTTCGACCGAGCAGCACTTTCTGAGCCACGGCCCGGACCAGCCGGATGGCAACCCGGTCATCTCTGATGGTGACCTGCTCAGCCCGCGCGGCGTGGTGTGCCTGCGCAACCGCGAGTTGTTGGCCGCCTTCATGCCGCCTGGTGTCCCCAGGCTGCCCGACCTCGGCCTCGACTCCGCCGACATCCTCCAGCTTGACCCGCCGCTGGTCGCCTTTTCCACCGAGATTGACGACCCGCTGGGCCGCTTCACCGAGGGCGACCTCCTGACGACGAGCGGGGTCATTATCCCCAACGGCGCCTTGCTGCGTCCCTTCGGCGTTAATTACGACGTCGGCCTGGACGAGGCCAAGTTCATCGGCCAGACACGCGACATCCTGGCCTTCCTGGAGTTCGCCAAGGGTCAGACCCCGCAAAGCTGGCAGCAGGTGAGCCTGCCCGAAGTTCTGCGCCGCTATAAAGTGGACATCTGGTTCTCCACCGAGCAAACGGTCCAGCAATCGGAAAAGGGCCGCCTGCTAGACGGTGACATCCTCTCGGCGCGGGACGTGGCGGTGGTCCTGTCGCAGGACAGCCTGCTGGCCGCGCCTATCCCTGGCGGCATCCCGACGCGAGGGGTAGATTTTGGCCTGGACGCCTTCGCCGTCCGCTGCGACGGCGAGCGCGACACCGTGCGCTTCTCGACGGAGATCGTCTACCGCGACGATCCGACCCTGGCCTTCAGCGACGGCGACCTGCTCAAGCTGGGCGGCGCGGTCCTGATGCGCAACAAGGACTTTGTGCAAGCCTTCGAGCCACAGGCCAACCACATGGGTCTGGACGCCGTCACCTTCTTCCCCGACCGCCGCTCGTGCGGCGAGGAGAATGGCCCCACGTTCCTCAACTTCCTGCCCATGATTCTCAAGCAGTTTACCATCCGAGGTGGCCGCTAGCGCCGGCCTCCACAGAATTGGCCGCTGTCAGCCAGACCCTAAAGGTCTTGAAGACCTTTAGGGTCTAGACTGTCTGGGATAACCCACATTTCTCACGTGGGGAAACTGGACTATAATCGGCTAACGGGGGCGCTGGGGGCAGAAGCAGGAGCGAAGGAGGCTACATGATACAGTGTGCTCACTGCGGACGTACCACGGACAAGGGAGCCTCTTATAGTTTCTACTATGGCAAGCGTCTGCGCAAAAAGACTGAGTGGACAGGCGAGGACCGGTTTACAACGACACACTATCTTGATATCGCGGGTTCGGACAGTGCCTTCATCTGCGATGACTGCGTGAAACGTCAGATTCTCCGTCAGTCGCTGCCAGGGGTAGTCGGCTGGCTGTTGATTGCCCTGATCCCGCTTTATCTCGCTGGGGTAAGTTATAACCGTGAGGGCGTCACTGTGTGGTCAATCGCCTTCTTCGCGCTAGCCATCTTCATTGTGCTGATGCTGATACGTGAACAGACAGGCATAAGGATGTCTAGTCAGCCGGTACAGTACACCCCCAACGTCGAAGAGGCGGGCCAACAATTAGCCCTCAACAGGCGCAAGGTGGAGTTCAACCAACTTGGCTACGACACGCTGCTGACCTACCGCGAGTACAACCATATGAAACGTAAGTAAGGTCAGCGGCCCTCTCGTCTAGAAGGTGTTCTTTATCAGGACAACTGGGCCTTGGCCTTCAGATCGGCATACGCATTTAGCTCGCGGATCAAGACCCGTGTCGCGTAGGGCGCGGTGGGGGGAGGAGAAGGCACCCGCGTCCAGGGCGTATAGTGGCGCTTATCCCACTGCCAGCCCGTGGTCGGATCCTCGATGCCATAACAATAATGGATGAGGGGGTGGATGGTATCCGTATTAGCGATATGACCAAAGGGCCGCACCTCGTGGCGCAAA
>JAHCIP010000410.1 GCA_026129165.1 Anaerolineae bacterium | reverse complement strand
GCAGCAACTTGGCCGGCCGGTGGACATGCGCGCCCTGGCCGATACAGCGCGCATCACCGACCGCGCGGTGGCCCAACGGGCTGGGCTGGGGTGGTACGGCAAGAATACCAACCTCCTGACCCACGAGTACGGCTCCTGGGTGCTCCTGGGCGAACTCCTGCTCGACATTGCCTTGCCGCCGGACCCGCCTCTCAAGACCCATTGTGGTGACTGCGCTCTCTGCCTGCCCGCCTGCCCGACAGGAGCGCTGGTCGAGCCGGGCGTCCTGGACAACCGCCGCTGCATCTCGTTTCTAACCATTGAGTACCAGGGCATCATCCCGCGTGACTTGCGCCCGCTGCTGGGGAACTGGATTTTCGGCTGCGACCTGTGCCAGGACGTCTGTCCGGTCAACCGCCAGCGCGACCCGCGTAACCAACCCGAATTTATGCCACGTCCGGGCGTCGGCTCCAGCCCAGCCCTGGTTCCTCTGCTCCGGATGAGCGAGACGGAGTTCAACCAGACCTTCCAGGGCAGCCCCATCCGGCGGGCCAAATGGGTCGGCCTGCGCCGCAACGTGTGCATCGCTCTCGGCAACAGTGGCGACTCAGCGGCCGTCCCGGCCCTGGTCCAGGCGCTCAACAGCGAGCCGGCCCTGGTGCGCGGCCACGCGGCCTGGGCGCTCGGCCGGCTGGGCGGAGTCGGGGCGCGGGAGGCGTTGGTCGCACGGCAAGCGGTGGAAACCGATGAGTGGGTGCGGGAGGAGATTGAGTTGGTCCTGGTAGAGGTTTCTTCTCAAACCCCCACCAGCCACACAAATTGATAGGGCGCCAGGGTCAGGTCGGCCTTGAGGCTGTGCCGCGTCCCCGTGACCAGGTCCTCGAAGTCGTAGCCTAACCCGTACAGCCGAATCTGGTTAGCGGCGACCGTCTGCGCCTGCTCGGTGAAGTTTGCCAGAACGAGGGCGCGATGGCCGTCGTGGAGACGGGTATAGCCGAAAACATGCGGGTTGTCGGTGTTGACGACGCTCATATCGCTGCCCGCGAAGGCCGGCGTGGTCTGACGCACCTCAATCAGCCGCCGCAGCTGGGTATAGAGACGGCCGGAAACCGTATTCTCGTCGTGACGCTGGGCGTAGCGGGCCGGGTCGGCGGCGGGACGGTGGACCCAGCGGCTGTCGCCAGCCTTAGTGGGGTCGGCGCGGTAGCTGTAGTCGTTGAGCGTCGCCACTTCGTCGCCCAGGTAAATCAGCGGGATGCCGCCGATGCTCAAAACGATGCTGTGAATCAGCAGGAGGCGGCGCAACGCCATCTCCACCTCGGTCGGCCCCTCCTCGCGCAGCGCTTTCTCCAGCCCGGCCAGCGACGCGCCCGCGCCGGAGATGCGGGCGTCGCCCGTCTTGGGGTTCTCCTGGAACGGCAAGCCTCGCGCGAAACTCCCCTGGAAACGCCCCGTGTAGAAGCGGTTCAAGAACTGGCGGTGGTCGTAGCCGTTGATGCCCAGGGCGGCGGCTTCGGCGTCATCGAACGTCCAGCCGATGTCGTCGTGGACGCGCACATAGTTGACCCAGGCGCAGCCCGGCTGGATGTGGAACCGCCGCGTCATGGAGGCGCTCAGCAGGCGGGCGTCCCGCGTTGCCAGCGTGTTCCACAGCAGGGCCATGAGCAGCGGGTTGTAGGATAGCTGGGATTCGTGGGGCGAGATGTAACGGGCGACCTCGTCGGGGTGGACGATGGCTTCGGACTTGAACAGCAGTGAGGGCGCGGCGATACGGGCCAGGGCATTCCAGGCCTGGACGATCATGTGGGCTTCGGGCAGCCCCTCGCACGCCGTCCCCAACAGCTTCCAGATGAAGGCGACGGCATCCAGGCGCAAGACCTCGACGCCCTGGTTGGCGAGGAAGAGCATCTCCTCGGCCATGCGCGTGAAGACAACGGGGTTGGAGTAGTTCAGGTCCCACTGGAAGCTGTAGAACGTCGTCCACACCCAGCGGTCAATCTCCGGGCGGTAGGTAAAGCTGCCGGGGCGCTGGTCGGGAAAAATTTCGCGCAGCGTGCGCTCGTAAGCGTCGGGCATGGTCCGGTCGGGGAAAGTCCAATAGTACGACTGGTACTCCGGGTCGCCTGCCAGCGCCGGCTTCGCCCACTCGTGTTCGTCTGAGGTGTGGTTGATGATGAAGTCCAGCACCAGGCTGATGCCCTGCTGCCGCAGTTCGGCGGCCAGGTCGGCCAACTCGGCCATCGTCCCCAGCTTAGGGTTGACGACGCGGTAGCTGCTGACGGCGTAGCCGCCGTCGTTGTTGCCTTCCGGTGACAGGAACAGCGGCATCAGGTGGAGGTAGGTCAGGCCGAGTTCCTTGAAGTAGGGTAGTTTGGCGCGGAGACCGGCCAGGTCGCCCGCGAAACGGTCCACGTAGCACACCCCACCCAGCATCCCCTGCGACTGAAACCACTGCGGGTCGGCTTCGCGCTGGGCGTCGAGAGCCTTGAGGTCGGCCGGCCGCGCCAGCCACATGCGCGCCGCCATGTCCAGGATCATCTCCAGATGATAAAAGAAGTCGTACTGCTGGCCGTAGAGGTGCAGAAGGAGAGGGAAGAGGTCCCCGAAGTGGGTTTCGAGGCGGCCGCGAAACACGGCCCAGGCAGCGGGATCGGCGGCCGCGTGGCGGGCTTCCAGGCGCGGCAGCAGGCGGGTGAGGGAGAGGTGAGCCTGGCGGTCCATGTGGGGTTCACTCCAGAGTGGTGTCTCAGGCGGCGAGTTGAGCTTGCTCTTCGCCCTCAGCGATGAGCGCGACGAACTCGTCCACCTGGCGGCAGGTCAATAGGCGGGTGCGGAAGTCGGCCAGCAGGCGGATGCTATCTATATAGCGGACGATGTGCTTGCGGAACAGAAGTAGGCCCATCTCCTCGCCGTAGAATTGGAGGTTGAGGGCCAGGTGGCGGCGGACGAGGGCTATCTTATCCTCCAGCGTGACGTCCTGGGGCATCTGGCGGGCGAAAATCCAGGGATTGCCGATAGCGCCGCGCCCGATCATTACGCCGTCGCAGCCCGTGTGGGCCTGGATGCGGTCAATGTCCTCGACGGTGACCACGTCCCCATTACCGAGCACCGGAACCGAGACGGCCTGCTTGACGGCGGCGATGGCGTCCCAGTCGGCAGTGCCTGTGTACGCCTGGGCCTTGGTCCGTCCGTGGACAGCGATGAGCGCCGCGCCGTTGTCTTCGAGGATACGGGCCACCTCCAGGTAGTTACGGGTGCGGTCGTCCCAGCCCAGACGGATTTTGCCCGTCATCGGAATGGGCAGGGCCGTGGACAGGCGGCGGAAGATGCTGCCAATCTTAGCCGGCGTACACAGCAGCCCGGCCCCCGCGCCTCGGCCAGCGATGGTGTTGACCGAGCAGCCCATGTTGAGGTCCAGGATGCTTGGGCCAAGTGGGAGTAGCCGTTCGGCGGCCTGGACCAGGCGGTCCTCATCCGAGCCGTAGACCTGGAATGTCATGGGACGCTCGCTGGCGGCGTAGACGAGCTTGCGGGCCGTCTTTGCGGGCCAGCGCTTGCCCTGCAGCTCGTCTACATTGACAAACTCAGTGTAGCTCATGGCCGAGCCAAGTTCGCGGCAGATGAGCCGAAAGGGCATGTCGGAAAAGCCGTCCATCGGGGCGAGGACCAGGTCGCCGTAGACCGGAACGTCCCGAATCTGGAAGGTGGGCGTGCTCACTTCAACTGATCCAGTACCAGCACGTTTAAGGATGGAACTGTATGCAGGCGGATATCATTGGTCAAGAATGAGGATGCGCCGGCTAGAACGACGGTGGCAATCTGCACAGCGTCTGCAGTTCCCAGATTATGTATTGCCCGAAGGCGCGCGGCCTCTTCAGCTATTGATTGAGAGAGAGGATAGGTCATGATATGGTCGGCGTTGAGTAAACTGTCACGGTAGCGCTGGGCAAGTACCGTATTGCCCTGTTTGAGCGGACGAACGAGCACCTCAAGCAGCGTAATCATTGAAGTGACCGCTGTGAATTCGCCTCGGTCGAGTGCGTCGAAGAATGGGTCAACCTTAGGCAGGTAAGTTGGATTGGTCTCGATGTAGTAAATCAAAGGCGCTGTATCGAGTCCTACCACTTGTCCCTTGAGGGTGTCTACCCAGCCCACGAATTGCGCTCCTGATTCACATATTCCTGCGCGTCAATTCCCTCCCAAACTTCCTTGCCTAGGCCGCGCAATTCTTTGATACTGCGTCCCGGCTTAGACGCAAACTGCCGTCGTACAATCATGGCAACTTCCTGAAGCAGCTTGAGTTGTTCGTCGGGCGTCAGGTGCTGGACTTGATTCAGCAGTTCATCGTATGTAAGCATAAGGGCTTTTCCCTTTCTTGCTTCCCGGTTCGGAGAATCAAGTGATAAGACGTGCTGCTTTCATTAGCTCTTACTGCCTGAGATCGAAGTAATGCGTTATCAGCCTCAACGACCATCCCATCTTGCCTTCCCCCCCGTCCTATGCTAACCTTGGCGTCTGTGAGGACTCATGAGCGAACTACTGACCTTTACCCAGGCCGTGGCTCAGCAAGGCGCGGCCCTGCTCCG
>JAHCIP010000041.1 GCA_026129165.1 Anaerolineae bacterium | reverse complement strand
GCCTCGGCACGACGACCTGGACCGCGTGGGGGATAACCTTCGCTCGAACAGGGGTGGGGTTGAGAATCTCGCCGTCGGCCTGGACCGACTGGGCCGGCGCGGCTTCCACTACAATCTCGCGCCCCTGCCAGTGCAGCAGCGGCTCGGCGTTCTCGTCGCCGCGCACCACACTCGCCGCGACCGCCAGGAGCGAGGGCAGGTCGGCGCTACGGATGACCACCACATCCAGCAGCCCGTCGCTGACATTGATGTTGGGCGCGAGGGTGAGCGTGCCCTGCCCCAGGCTGCCCGCGTTAGCGATGATGCATGTCATGCCCTCGGTTTCGACGGTCGTGCCATCCAGGGTAATGCGGTAGTGGGCGATCTGCGGCTCCCGCAGCGCCTGGAGCGCGCTCAGGGCATAGGCCAACACACCCCAGCGGTCTTTCAGTTCACGCGGCGCGCCCTCGACCATCTGCGCCTCGAAGCCAATCCCGACGCGCAGCATAAAGTAGCGTTCGTCGTCCACCTGCCCCATATCCACCCAGCGCGTATAACACGCCGTGTCGCTGCACACCATCGCCACGGCCTCGGCCAGGTCGCTGGAGATGCCGAGTTCGACAGACATAACGTTGGCCGTGCCGCCGGGGAAGATGGCAAGGGGGACGCCTGTCCCAATCAAGCCGCTGGCGACCTCCATCACCGTGCCGTCGCCGCCGTAGACACCCACGATGTCCACGCCGGCCTCAGCCGCCGCCTGGGCGAAGCGGCGGGCGTCGCCGGCCGCCTTGGTGATGGATATGTCCCAGTCGACATTGGCGTCTTTGAAGGCGCGGTTGAGCGTCCCCAGGATGGGCTGGTCCTGCCCAGCGGCGGGATTGATGATAATCTGAATCCGTTTCTTCTGTTCGTGGGCTGGTGTGGTATGTTCGGGAATGAGGGTAGTCATAATCTCCCTGTGAGTCGTCCATAGACTGTGGCGAGTGTCTCATAGAGCCAGATGAGGGCGCGGTGGGCGAACCAGGGTTTCCGCGCGGCGTAGCCGGTCGCCCGCGAGGTCGCCGGGACCAGGGTAAAGGGCAATTCAAGCTTCACGGCCGCCAGATGGCACCGCCGGGCATGCAAGTCGTATGCCACGACGATGAGGCGGTCCGCGCCGTGCGCCTGGGCCAATGCCCAGCTATAGGCCAGGTTCTGCCAGGTATTGCTCGACCGGTCCTCTTCCAGAATATACTCGGCCGGGACGCCGTGCTGGACCGCGTAGTCAGCCATGACGCGGGCGTTGGTGACGCCGAGACGCTGGTTGTCGCCCGTCGAGGGGATGAGCCAGGCATCGGGCTGGACCTGCCACTCGGCGATGGCGCGGTCCATGACGGCCTGCGTCGGCGGCGTCAACCGGGCGCGGCGGTCCAGGGCATACGAGACAGCGACGATGGCGGCCCGGCCCACTAATAGAAACACCCCCCTCCTGTCCCCCCGTAGACGGGGGGATGCCAGGGGGGTCCGAATCCTCCACCTGATTTATAACACATCACTAGCCGACCTTGCCATGCGGGTAGACGGCCACCGGCGAGCCGACGGCCAGGAGGGTCGAGTACGGGGTGGCCTGAGCCAGCCACTTCCAGCGTGGGCCGTAGACCAGCCCGAAATCAAACAACAACTCGTAGGACTCGAGCGGGTAGATGTCCCACACCGGGTGGACCACCTCGTAGCGAATGAGTTCGCCGCGCCGGTTCACATTATAGCCCCACTGATGTTCCTTGAAGAAGTGCTCGACACTGGTGTCGTCAGGCCGCATCGTCGGCTTGCGGCCTGTGGCGCGGATGACGTGCGTCTGCCCGCCCCAGACGAGGCGGTGCTCGATGCTCAGCCGGTCGGCCGTATCCTGGCCCCGGCTGGTGAGGGGCGCGGCGAGGTAGGGTTCGTTGTAGACGCGGCGGGCGATCCAGGCGACGAGCCGCTGGGGGACGAACTCGCGGATAAAGACGACGCCGCGCTCGTCGCCGCGCCGCACGTAGAAGCGCAGGTTGAGTTCAGCGAAGTGGCGGAAGCCGGGCCAGGGGATGCCGAGGACTCGGGTGTCCAGGAAGTCGAACGCGACCAGGGACACAAACGCTTGCTCGTCGCGCAGGTCGAGGCTCAGGCCCGGCGGGAGGTGCGCACGCAGCATCGTCGGCGGGACGGCATACGTCGCCAGGAACAGGTTGGACCAGCGGGCGGTCAGGAAGGGCAGCGGCATCAGCGCACCTCGTAGCCCAGGATGAAATTGAGTTGCGGCCCCTGGAGCGCGCCGCCGAGGGTCTTGAACAACGTATTGCGGACCGCGCACGCCAGCGGGTTGCCCCACTGCGCCACGCGGCCGATGCGCCACGACTGGGTCACGATGAGGTTGGCGCGCTGGATGCGGGCCATCTCGTAGGCCAGCAGCGCCTGCGCCGCGTCGTCGCGCTCGGCCAGGCGGTTCGCCAGCACCACCGCGTCCTCGATGGCCTGACACGCGCCCTGGCCCAGGTTGGGGGTCATGGCGTGGGCGGCGTCGCCGAGCAGAGTCACGCGGCCTTCGCTCCAGCGTTTCAGCGGCTCGCGGTCGTAGATGTCGTTGCGGAGGATGGCGGCCTCGGCGGTGGCCGCGATGAGGGCGGGGATGGGGGCGTGCCAGTCGGCAAACAGCCGCCCTACCTCGGCCTGGCGGCCCTGTGGGGCGTCGGTCTCGCCCGGCCGTGTGTTCCGCACGGCGAACCAGTACACTCGGCCCTGGCCGATGGTGACATGGCCGAAGCGCTGGCCGCAGCCCCACGTCTCAAAGGCGGCATTGGCCCGCTGGCCCGCGTCGGGCAGTTCCACCACGCCGCGCCAGGCGGTGTAGCCGCTGTAGCGCGGTTTCTCTTTGCCAAAGAGCTGCGCTCGCACCGTCGAGTGGATGCCGTCGGCGCCAATCAGGACGTCGGCTCGCGCCTCCCGGCCATCCTCGAAGCGGACCGTCACGCCGTCCTCGTCCTGGCTGAACCCGCTGCACGTCGCGCCGAGGTGGACGACCTCTTCACCGAGACGGTCGAGCAGGATGCGCTGCAAGTCGGCGCGGTGAATGCCCAGGTTGGCCGCGCCGTAGCGGCGTTCCAGTTCCTCGCTGGTCAGACTGGAAAGGACGTCCCCCTGCCAGGTGCGGATGCTGCCGCCCATACCCGGCGCGCCGGCCGCCTTGACCGCCTCCGCCAGCCCCAGCTTGCCCAGCGCCTTGACGGCGTTCGCCCACAGTGTCAGCCCCGCGCCCACCTCACGAATTTCAGGCGCGCGCTCGTAGACGGCGGCCTCGATGCCCTTGCGCCGCAGGGCAATGGCTGTCGTCAGACCGCCGATGCCGCCGCCGATAATGATCGCTGTCTTCGCCTTGCCCGCCATGTTACTCCTGTGGGGCAGACTTTCTAGTCTGTCCGCGCAGGCTAGAAAGCCTGCGCCACGCCCCGAAAGGCGTCACTCCTCAAGCATAAAAAAAGGCTGCGTCAAGCGCAGCCTGTCAGGCGGAGAGGGAGGGATTTGAACCCCCGGTGACCTCGCGGCCACGCTCGATTTCGAGTCGAGTCCATTCAACCGGGCTCTGGCACCTCTCCATACGCTGATTACGACGCACCGCCCCCCCCGTTCCTTACCTGTCGCTCTGACCTGAATCATCTCCGACTCACCACAGAGGCACGGAGGACCTGGAAAGAAGATAATGTTTCCCTGTTGCTCTGTGGCAAACATCTTGCGATTGTCATGCTTCGCTTCGCTCAGCATCTCGCCTCACGTAAAGCGAGACCCTTCACTTCGTATAGGGTGACAGTCGGTAAATTGTTACTCCACGGGAGGAACAGGCACGGGCGGGCGGACCTGGGCCGCCTGACGGAGTTGCTCGACGCGCGGCCGCATCTCAGCCAGCGAGTCGCCGCCGACCTTCTCCAGCAACGCCTCGGCCAGGACCCACGCCACCACCGCCTCGCCAATCGGCCCGCCGCGTGTCACCGCCGTAAAGTCCGAGCGTTCGTAGTTGGTTGTGGTCGGCTCGCCGCTGACCAGGTCCACCGAGCGTAGCGGGTTGAGCGTCGTGGCGATGGGCTTGAGCGCCGCGCGTACCACCACAGGCTGGCCGGTCGTGATGCCGCCTTCCAGACCGCCCGCGCGGTTGGTATGGCGGGTGACGAGGCCGTCCTCCAGGAAGATTTCGTCGTGGACCTCGGTCCCGTAGCGGGCGGCGTTGTCGAAGGCCGGGCCAATCTCGACGCCCTTGACCGCCGGGATGCTCATCACCGCCTGGGCCAGCCGTCCGTCCAGCTTGCGGTCCCAATGGACATGCGAGCCGAGACCCGGCGGGACGCCTAGCGCGACGATCTCGAACACGCCGCCCACCGTATCCCGCCGCCGCACGGTGTTGCGAATGTACTCGCGCATGATGTCCACCTGGGCCAGGTCGGGACAGCGCACGTCGTTGGCCTCGGCGCGGGCGAAGCGTTCTTCATAGGGCAGGTCATCGGGCAGGTTGGCTTTGAGGGGGCCAAGCTGAATGACGTAGCAGCCCAGCCGAATGCCGAACTCGCCCAGCAGCTTGCGGGCGACGGCGCCAATGGCGACGCGCATGGCCGTCTCGCGCGCCGACGAGCGTTCCAGGATCAGGCGCATGTCGTACAGGTGGCCGTACTTGATACCGCCGGCCAGGTCGGTGTGGCCGGGGCGCGGCACGCTGAACAGGGGCGGCGTCTTGTGTTCCCAGTTGGCCCAGTCGCGGTTCTCGATACGCAGGGCGATAGGGCCGCCCGTGGTGACCCCCTTGCCGGGGCCGTTCCAGCCAATGCCGCCGAGAAGTTGGACCTCGTCCTTCTCGATCTTCATGCGGCCGCCCGCCCCGAAGCCGACCTGCCGCCTAGCCAGATCGGTATTGATGTCGGCTGGGCTGAGGGGCAGGCCAGCCGGCAGCCCTTCGATGATACCCGTTAAGCAGGGGCCGTGTGACTCGCCAGCGGTGAGGAAGCGTAACATGGTTCTACCTGTTCTGCGCCTACGAGTGTCATGCTGAGCGAAGCGACCTGTGCCCTGTACTCAGGGTAAGCATCTCGCGCTCGCCAGGCGAGACCCTTCGCCTTCGGCTCAGGGTGACAACGATGACGTTGTGATGATTTTGCCTAAGATATCCAAAAGTCGTAGACGGTTTTGGCAATGCGCGCGATGCCGATCCAGCCGGGGTTGTCTACGGAGTAGCGGCGGTCGGTCAGGCTGTCGGACAGGACGGCCAGGGTGATGGGGGCGCGGTCCGCCGGGAACAGGATGCCCACGTCGGCGCGCACGTCATGGACCATGCCCACCTTGTTGGCGACGCCGACCCCAGAGGGAAGGTAGCGCGGGATAGCCTCGGTGTACTGCTGGCGTTTGAGGATGCTGACCGCCAGATCGCACAACTCCGGCGTGAGAAGTGTCTGGCCGACCAGCCCATCGAGGAGGGTCAGCATCTCCTGCGGCGTGGTTGTCCCGATGCCCCGGTGCTCGCCCGGCAAAGGCCCGTCGGACCGTACCGGGCGATGCGAGCGCGTGTGGACCAGGCCGAGGCTAGCCAGGTAGTCGTTGAGGGCCGGGATGCCGACGACGCGCAGGACCAGGTTGGTGGCCGTGTTGTCGCTGATGACAATCATGGCCGTCAGGTAGTCTTTGAGCGTCAGGCTGACGCCGGGGTCGAACTCCTTGAGCAAACCCGACCCCGCCACGGAGTCCCCTGGCTCTAACTCGAACCGCTGGTCCAAGCTGAAGACGCCGTGTTGGACTCGGTCCAGCGCGCCGATGAGGATAGGGACTTTGACCACACTAGCCGTCAGGAAGGGACGGTCGCCGTGGCGGGCAAGGCGCTCCCCCGTGGCCCAGTCATGCGCCGCAACACCAAACACCCCCTCAATGTCGGCCACGGCCTCGTCAACGGCTTGCTCCAGGTTCAATGGGACTTCCTCCCGCTTTCAGACTTCTCCAATTATACGCATTACGCACTACGAAATACGCACCACGCATCACGCATTACGACTCCCTATGTCAACCCGTTGACAAACACTTGAATTAGGGGTATAATGTAGCAGCAGCGAGCAAGAGATACCAATTAAAGGCATAGGGGCGGGTGTGGACGAGATCTATCTGACGACTGAAGACATCGCCGAACAGCTCCAGATTAGCGTCTACACTGTTCGCCGCTACATCCGTTCCGGCAAACTCCGCGCGGTGAAGCTGGAAGGCTCCTACCGCATTCGGCGTACCGAATTCGAGCGCTTCCTCAAGGCACGGGAGATGGGGGAGTTCTCGGATGAGCCGAAGGGTTAAACGGGCTAGGCCACAGAGGAGGTCTACTATGAAGCGAACCTGGCTCAAGATCATGGTACTGGTAGCGGTGTTACTGGTCCTGGCGGCGGCTGTCGCGCCAGCGACGGCCGAAACCGCGCTGCGGCCTGGCTATTCTGGTCAGGTCGTGCACGTGGTCCGCTGGGGCGATACCGTCACCAGCATTGCCGATCAGTACGGCACATCCCCTATCTTAATCATCAATGCGAATAAGCTGCGCAACCCGAACCAACTGGCCGTCGGCCAGCGGCTCGTGGTGCCCCTGCACAACTACGTTTCGCCGGGTTATACCGCGCCCGCGCCGGCGCCGCAGCCCGCGCCTGGCGGCTGTATCCCGTACACCATCCAGCCGGGCGATAGCACCTCGGCCATCGCCGCCCGCTTTGGCGTGAGCGAGTTGTCGCTGATCCAGGTCAACAACCTGATCAACCCCAACTACATCCACGCCGGTGTGACCATCCGCGTCTGCAATGTGGCTTACACGCCACCCGCCCAGGTGGTCTGGGTTCCTGCGCCGCAGATCATCGTGCAGCCAGTCGTGGTGGCCCCGCCGCCGCCGCCGCCGCCGCCCGCGTGCAACACGCGCTACACGGTTCAGCGCAACGACACGCTCTCCAGCATCGCCACCCGCTATGGGACGGACGTTCAGGCGCTGCGGCGCTCCAACAACCTGACCTCTGACTATATCTGGGTCGGCCAGGTGCTGTTTGTGCCCTGCCCGTACCAGGCCCCGCCGCCCCCGCCGCCGGGCCACCAGCCGCCGCCGCATCGTGTCGAGCCGCCCGCGCCCCAGTTGTCGCCCGCCGTCTGCAACCCGGCTGTCGCCATTACCTACCCGCGCCAGAACGAGTACGTCAGTGGCGTCATCAACATCGTCGGCACGGCCTCGATCCCCAACTTCCAGTTCTACAAGGTGGAGTACGGCCAGGGTGAAGTACCGTTCAACTTTGCTAGCATCGGCGAGGTGACGACGGTGCGGCGCACAGGCACGACCCTCACTTCTTGGGACACCAGCACGGTGCCCAACGGCGCCTACATCCTGCGCCTGACGGCCGTCGAGAACAGCGGTCAGTTCCCGCAGCCCTGCAACGTGCGTATCGTGGTGGATAATTAAGCGAAGATACGCGGTGGCAACCTCTCGCCAGGGGCTAAAGCCGCCTGGCTACAGGATGGAAGCCTAAGAGGCTGACGACCAGCCCCTGAACGTAGGCTTCCATCCCTAGCCGGAGGCTTTAGCCTCTGGCGGGGGGGCTATCGTGTAGGCCCCCTCGGATGAGACCTATGCGCCAGATTGCCTTGCTACTTGCCATACTGTTAGCCTTCGTCGTGACGCTCCCGGCCGCCGCCGATGGGCCAGTGGTCTACGTCGTGCAGTCGGGCGACACGCTCAGCGGCATCGCCCAGCGCTATCAGACCAGCCCTGACGCCATCGCCCGCCTCAACAACTTGTTCGACCAGGATAGCCTCCAGGCCGGACAGAAGTTAACCATTACCCAGGTCAGCGACGGCGACACCGGGTCGGCGGATAATGGCGCGCCGACGGTCGGTCCACGTCGCGAGGCCCAGCCTCAGCCGGTGCATGTTGTGGCGCCGGGCGAGACGCTGAGCCAGATTGCCGAGGCCTACGACACCACAGTAGCAGAACTGGTGCGCATCAATAAGCTCTCCTCGGCCGAACTCATCAACGCCGGCCAGCGTCTCTTTCTGCCTGTGGTAGATGAGGAGGCCAGCGGGCCGGCCGCGCTGGTGTCGGGCAAGGTCGTCACCTACACCGTGCGCCGTGGGGATACCCTGGAAAGCATTGCCTTCCGCTACGGGCTGGACGCGCGGTCGCTACTGGCAATCAACGACCTACCCGCCGGCTCGACGCTCTGGATCGGGCAGCGTCTGTCCCTCCCCCTGGGCTGGCGAGTCAAAGATGCGCCGACGCCGGCGTTACGCAAGCGTATCGAGGTCGACGTCTCCGACCAGCATGTCTACGCCTATGAAGGCGAGCACCTGGTGTTGAGCTTCGTCGGGAGTACAGGGATTGCGACGCATCCCACACGCCGCGGCCGCTTTACCATCCAGACCAAGCTGCCCAACGCCGTCTCGACCGGCCTCAACCTGGACATGCCGTACTGGTTGGGCATCTACTACGCCGGTGGGACCGAGAACGGCTTCCACGCCCTGCCCATCAACCGCACCACCAAGGTCAAACTGTGGAGCGGATTGATCGGCCAACCCGTCTCTTATGGCTGTATCGTGCTCCGCGATGCGGAGATGAAGGTCCTCTATGACTGGGCGGAGCTAGGGACAGTGGTAGACATCCACGACTGAGCATGCGCTGACAACAACCTCCCGAAGGTTGTCAACCTTCGGGAGGTATGCCCCTCTTGGGAACTTTTGAACCGCCCTAGACGTTGAGTCTGTGGGCGGTTTGTCTATGCCCGTCATTGGCATGGAACCTGCACCGCTACAGGCCGAGGTGGGACAGTCTTTTCCCCTTCGAGGACTTCGCTAGACGGCCCGCGCAGACTGCCAAGTCTGCGTCACGCCACCTCGAGATGGGTTAAGGGAAGAGGAGTTAGCGATGTTGAGATACGACCTGGGGCGGGGCGTCGGCGTGCTGGCGCTGGCCCTGATGACGATAAGCTGCGGCGGGGGCGAACGCCTGGCCGCGCCCACCGCCGCGACACCAGCGCCGCCCGCGGCCACCATTGCCCCGCGCCCCACCAATACGGAGATGGCGCGGCCGACCGCTCAGCCTGCGCCCGCCGCCACGGCTACCGCACCGTCGGTCCTGGCTCCGCAGCCCGTGCAGCCCACGCCGCGCCCGCTGACGGAGTTGGATCAGGCGGTGCGGGCGGCCCAGGCCGACCTGGCGCAGCGGCTGGGCATCGCGGCCCAGTCTATCCAGGTGGCCGAAGCGACCGAAGTGGAGTGGCCCAACCTGGCGCTCGGCTGCCCAGAGCCAGGCATGATGTACGGCCAGGTCATTGTGCCGGGCTTTCGCGTGGTGTTGAAAGTGGGCAGCCAGCAGTATGACTATCACGGCGATAGGAAGGGTACCATGAAACTATGCCAGAATGGACAGCCTGTGGCCGGGCCGACGCAAGCGCCGGACCGGGGAGCGGCGGGCGGGGGCGGGGGAACCGTGGACCCGAAGCTGGCCGACCAGGTCGCCCTGGCGAAGGCCGACCTCCAGGGGCGGCTCAAGACACTCAAGGAGGAGGACATTCGTGTCCTCATGGCGGTCGAGATGACCTGGAACGATGGCAGCCTGGGCTGCCCGGAGCCAGGCATGATGTACACCCAGGCTCTCGTGCCGGGCTATCGCATTGTCCTGGAGAGCGGGGGCGTCCAGTATGACTATCACGGCGCCAAGACGGGCAAGCCGCGCCTGTGCCAGCCGTCAACAGGTCGCCTCCGAGGCCCGATTGACCTCAGCCCGCAACCGCCGCCCGATCCGTCCAAGTAAGACCGAGGACGGAGGACGGAAGGCAGAAGGCAGAATACGCAATCCACGAATAGACACGAATAGGAGACTGCATCTCGGTCATTCGTGTCCATTCGTGTTTATTCGTAGATTCCTCTTCCGTCCTCGGTCCTTCGTCCTCCGTCCCCTCACGGTCGTTCGATCACCGGCGGCAGGTACTCCAACCTCAGTACAGGCGGGTGACCGCCCGCGCCGCTATCCCAAATGAAGATCGCTCGGCGGCTACCCAACGCATCCCCGTTGAGGCGGAACGAGAGCGTCCGGTTCAGTGCCAGCGGCAGATCGCCCGGCGCGAAGCGGAAGGTGTTGGCGCGACCGACGGCCAGGTCCGCCTGGGTCAGAACCGGCTCCAGCGTGGCGTCTTTGGGGGCGTCGGCCAGGGCGGGCGCGAGCAGGCGCGGGAAAGCCTCGTCCACGCCGGGGCTGAGCAAGTCCAGCGTCCAGCGGGCCTCGGCCTGGGGATCCAGATAGCGGGCGTCGCCACCAATGAGTTCGACCGCCGCGCCCGTTAGCTCCGCCCCCTTCGGTACATTGGCCGGCGCGAACTGAATCATCCCCAAGTAGACCAGGCGTGTGGCCGGGTCCTCACCGGCCAGGATGCCGTCACCAAACACTGGCAGACGCGGCAGCAGGGGACGCGCATAGCCGGTGCGGTCAGGGCGGGCGGTCAAGGTCAGCGTCTGCGGACTGGGGCGGGTGGCTGTGACTGAAACCGTCCCAAACGCCCGCGTCGTGCCGTCGGCCCGCGCCAGCGTCACCTGGTTGGTAAAGACGCCAGCCGTCATCGGGCGAGCGCGGTACGTCAGAGTACGCTGGGCATAGGGCGTCACGTCCGGGTTGATGTCCAGCGTGAGCGTCAGGCGGCTGTGCGGGGCGCGACCCGCTGGCTGGCCCATGAAGTACCACGACTTGCCCTGGCCGCCGGTCGGGCTTTCGATGCCCACCGACGCTCCGCTCACAGGCCCGGCCAGGGTGTCGTACAGATAGTAGACCTGCCCCGTTTCCAGAACCATGACGACCTCAAACGTATAGCGCGTGCCAGGGTGAGCGAATAGCTCAACCTCACGCCACTGGACGACCAGCGCGTGCTGCCCCCCGAACCCGCCGCCCGTCACGACCTCCGCGTACCAGTCTCCATGCCCGGTCTCGCCCGCCCCCAGGTCCAGGTCCGCCCAGAACGGGGCCACAATCGGGTTGGGCCGGCCAGGGTTGGGGAGCCGCTGAGGCTCGGACAGGATGTCGCCATCACTCTGTAAGCCGCCAGGGACGAGATAGCCATTGGACACCAGGCCCACCATGCGATACGTCTGTCCCATGTAGGTGAGCGCCGGCGAATCCTCCGGCAGAGGTAAATCTATCCCCACATCATCGCCATAGCGGCCCTGGGGCAGCGGCCCGGTACCAAACTCCGTCGGTAGATCTATGAACCGTAGGGCCGCCGATGGACGGCCGTCGCTGCTGATAAAGTCAATCGGCGTGCGGGCGGGCGGCAGGCTAAAGCGGGTTTGCAGCCGCTGATTGACCGGGTCGTAGGTCCAGCCCTCTAAAGTATCCGGCGCAGGGCGTAGGTTGGCCGGCAACTGGTCGGTCAGGACATACTCAACGGGTTGGTCGTCGTAGTTGGTGACGGTGTAGCTATAGGTGACGGGGCGGCCCGCCTCGACCGTGGAGGGCTTGGCGTCCAGGGTCAAGTCACTCTCGGCCTGACGGGTGAGGCTCACCGGGATGGAGTGGACCTCACCACGCGGCGCGGCCAGGCGAACCACCCCGAAGAGGGTTTCCCCGCTGGGCGGCGCCACCTGCCAGCGCAGGCGCACGGTGTAGGGGCGGCCGGCCAGGACAGGGCCAGGCTCCCACTCGGCCTGAAAATTCGCCCTCTGGGAGCCGACGCGCCACAGCCGCAGGTCGAAGTCGCCCTGGCCCGCACGGTCGTAGGCGGCGATAGCATACACCCCCGCCAGCGGGTCCTCGATCCGAAGCTCCTCGTCCACCGTCAAGCCGTGGCTCGCCTGGACGACCTCGGTATGCAGGTCAAAGCGGCCATCGCCGTTGGCGTCGCGCAACACGTACAGGTCCACATCGCGGAGCGCAGCTGAGCCGTGGCCCGACTGCGCCACCAGCAGCTTCGTCGCCGCCTCAATCGTCGTCGTAACGACCCGCCAGCCATAGGCCGGATCCAACGGGTGCGTATCCGGCGTCTGGTCCTGGTCGGCGGTGATGGACAGGCGATAGCGGTCGGGGGCCACCAGACCGTAGACCGTGAGCGGCGGCGCGGGCGCGTCGAAGTTGGGCGTGAATGTCAGTGGAGTGTCGCCGCTAGCGGAGCGTACCGTCAGGTCCAGTCGAGCGGGAACCTGGGACGCGACCGCCCGCAGCCAGGTGACGAGGTGGGCGCGGTGCGGGCCGTTGACCTCGGCTACCTGAATCTGGCCGGCCGAATAGTCGTGGAGCGCGCCGCCAACCAGATCGGCGGTGACGGTGAGCGTGACCGTTGCGCCGGGGGCCAGGGCAAACTGGCTCGGCTCGACCACGAACTGGGTATTAGGCGAGGGCGCCAGGGCGCTCACGGTATAGACTGCGGCGGTCGCCGCCACATTGGTGGCGCGTACCGTGCGTTGGGCGCGGCCAACCACCGCCTTGAGGCCGAGGCTGGGTGGGTCAAAGACCAGGCCGGGGTCGAGCGCCTGCCCCACGTCCACCCGCCCCGCGCCGCGCGCCAGGACCGTCGCCGCCTCCCCGCCCTCCAGCCGCACCTCCTCCACACGGGCTGTCGTCATCAGGGCTGACTTCACCTGGGCCGGCGTGAACTGAGGATACCGCTGGCGGATAAGGGCGGCGGCGCCCGCCACATGCGGCGTGGCCATACTCGTCCCACTCAGTACGGCGAAGGGCGCGCCGTCCAGCGGGTTCGCCGGTGAATAGGCCGACAGGATATTGACCCCCGGCGCGACCAGGTCGGGCTTGAGGATGGCGGGGTCCCAATTCGGACCCTGGCCGCTAAATACCGCCAGCCTATCGGGCGGAGTAGCTGACGGGCGGGCCGGGCTGAGGGTGACGCTGGGGTGGGGATGGACCGCTAGATAGTCGCGCAGGGCGAGGCCCGCCGCCTGGTCAACGTGGACGGTCGGGATGACGTGGGCATCGGCCAGGAGGGGCTGGTTCGGCTGGGTATTGTACAGCACCATGCCGATTGCCCCACCCGCCGCGACATGCTGCGACTTGGCGGCGGGCGCGAGCTGGCCGCGCTTCACGAGCACAATTTTGCCGCTGAACGCGCCCGGCGGATAGGCATTCAGCGCGTAGCCGGCGCGGTTGCCCGTCACGTCGGCCACCCCCTCCGCGCTGGCAAAAATGCCGCTGGCGCCCTGCCCGATCGACGCCCCGCTAACCTGGAAGGCCGGCCCGTCGTCCGCCGCGAGTTGGACATCCGCTACAAACTCGCGTGTCGTCGTGGTCGCGCCTACCGTAATGACGCCCGGCGTGTTGCCCGGTGTGCTGAGCGTCCCAGGCTCCGGGCCGCGATTGCCCGCCGAGAAGACGACGATGACGCCGGCGGCAACGGCATTTTCAGCCGCGATGGCGGCGGGCGTGCCGGTCGGGTCGCCGGGCGTGCCGCCCCACGAATTATTAATCACATCCGCCCCGTCCCGCACGGCGTCTTCCAGGGCGGCCGTCAGGTTAGACACAGAGCCGACCGCGCCGCCCTCGCCGTCGGAAAAGAGCGCCTTGTAGACCATGAGCCAGGCGCGCGGCGCGACACCGCTGATGGTCGCGTGGATGCCCCCGATCGTGGCGCGCACATCGGTGTTACCGACGGCGATACCCGCCGTGTGCGAGCCGTGGCCGTCCATGTCCAGCGGGCTGAGGACTTCATGTGGCGCGAGGGGGAAGTGGGGGTACACGCGCGCGGCGATGATCTTGCCGTTACAGAACTGCGGGCGTGTCACGCAGTCGCCCTTGGGCCAGGGGCCGCCGCTGGAGGGATAGCTGAAGCCGTCGCCGCTGAAGAGGGGGTTCTCAGGCCGGATGCCGGTGTCCACCACAGCCACCTTGACGCCCGCGCCGGCTTGCGCGACCCCGCCCAGGGCCTGCCAGGCGGCTGGCGCGCCGATGAGCGGCAGGCTGGCGTCGAGGTCAACATGCATCAATCCGTCAGGATGGACACGGCGCACGCCGGGCAGCGCCGCCAGGGCCGCTACGTCGTCGGGGGGGACGGTGAGGGCCAGGCCGTTGAACACGACCTGGTAGAGGTGGTCCACACGGGCGCGGGGGAAGCGGGCAGCGATAGCTGCCTGCGTCTGGGCCTGCGCCGTCACCAGCCGCTGCGTATAGTCGGCCGCCGCCGCGCCGGTCACGTCTAGCTTGCCTGGCGCCCCCTGGCGTTGGGCAGGGTCGGTAGCGGCGAGGGCCTTCGCCAGTGGCGGGTCGGCCAGTTCGACGATGACGTGCACACGCCCATCAGCGTCCGCGGGGAGTTTGTCGGTCCGCTCTAGAATACGGGTGGGCGTCAGAGGCGTCGTCACGCCCCGCTGAAGCGCAGTGTCACGGGGAGGGGGTGGGCCCTCAGCCTGGGCGCTCGTTAGACTACCCCCC
This sequence comes from Anaerolineae bacterium, assembly GCA_026129165.1. Lineage (GTDB taxonomy): Bacteria > Chloroflexota > Anaerolineae > Epilineales > JAHCIE01 > JAHCIE01. The sequence goes on along the minus strand of JAHCIP010000041.1, from coordinate 13,526 downwards.
AGCCAGACGATAAGCGCAATGACCGCACAGCGGGCAAGGCTACGCATCATGCAGAGGCTCCTCTCATGCTGCCATGAGGCCCCTGGGATAAGCTGACGAGCGGGGGGACGAGTCGCGCAGCGGTCCAGGGCAAGACGCACGTATTATAGACGGGTCGGCTGGGGCTGTCAATGTAGACAGCGTTATCGGACCGTAACCGAATAATCGACGCCTTCCCAACGATCGGCCTCGAGCCAATAGAAAGTGAATTGCCATTCACAACCGGACGGTGAGGTCGCGGTCGGTAAATCGGCCAGGTGGACGCCGACGCTGGTAGGGCGCGTCTCGGTATCCTGGACCGTCTGCCACCCGTCGGCGCTCCAGTGAACCCGCGCCGGGGCCAGGACTTCCAGCCTTAGCGTCTTGCCCGCTGGCAGGTGGTCTATCGGATCATTGAAGCGCCAGGTGAAAAAGGTGGGCGGTGTTTTGTCCACCAGGTAGCGCTGTACCGACTGGGGCGGCCTATCGAAGACCCCACCGTCACGCACTGACCGCCGCAGCTTGATGTACTCGGCATGCGCCCAGACCAGGGGCATGGCCGACCCGGAGGGCCGCCCGAAGAATAGCTCCTTGTCCGGAATGTCCGCGCTATCCCAGACCTGTTCGGGTAACATGCCGCCCTCATTGGCGAAGGCTTCCAGGGTGCGCAGGAGGCGCTCGGCCTCGTCGCGCCGCCCGGCGGCCAGCTCGTAGTGTGCCCTCTCGCCCGTCAGCAGGGGCCAGAGCCGTCCGCGGCCCGTGCCGTCGTAGGGCGAGCCGTCGTCGTGTTCGCCGTAGCCGTCTTCGTTGTAGCGGCGCCAGCACGGGCCATAGGGCGTGTCCACCTTGAGGAGGGCGTCGATCACCCGCACCGTGTTGAGGATACGCGGGTCGTCGGCGGCCCGCAGGCCGAAACGGACGAGCGCCAGGGCGTCGGGGCTGATGATATTGACCGCTGGATGCGAGGTTGCTTCAGGCGGGCGGTTCTTGATGGCGATGGAACCGCGCCACGGCGTACCCTGGTCCGTCGTGGCGGGCGGCGCGAGCCGGACATAGTAACCGTCCACGCCCACGCGGCGGGCCAGGTCGGTCCCCTCGGCATAGGTCCAGCGTTCGATGCTAGCATTCCAGGCATCGGCCGTCTCCCGTAGGTAGACCGCCAGGTCGGGCTGGTCCGCGCGTTCGGCCAGGTCAGCGGCGCAAAGCAAGGCCGCGATCTCGACAGCCAGCGTGAACGGTGAGTAGCCCCCGTCCTCCTCCCAGCGGTCCTGCCCTGTCACTGGCCCATTGCGCACGACGTAGCCCACGGCGCGGTGCACCATCGGCCACAGCCGCGCCAGATCATCGTCGTCAATCAGCTTCTCGCGCCACGCCTGGTCGGTCAGCAGGATGGGGAAGGCAGCCTCGTCCATCTGAACACCGCCCCAGTAGGGTGTCCCATCCAGCCACATGTTCTGCGCCCAGTGCCCGTCCGCTTCCTGGGTACACTGGAGGTAGTGCAGGACGCGCACCGCCGTTTGACGCGCGCCCGCCGCCAGCAGGCCGCTCACCGTCTCCACCAGATCGCGCACCCAGACGAGGTGATAGCCGCCCAGGTCTTCGCCGCCGTTGGCGAACCCCCACGGCACCGAGAGGCTGGCGATGATGCCGCCGGGCAGGTTCTTGGCCTCGTGGGTATGCAAAACCATTGTGCTGACCCGGTAGAGGTTGTGCCTGTCGCCATCGCGTTTGGGCATAGGTATCAGAGCCGACTGCCACTTCTGCCAGTCAGCGATGTAGGCATCGGACAGGGCGTCGAAGTCATCGTAGAGACAGGCCAGGGCATGGTGGCCCGCCTCCAGCCCGTGCCCCGAAAAGGCGAGCGCCAGCAGGAACTCGCCCGCTGTCGCCCGCAGGTCCACCTCCCCCATCAGAGCCACGTTACCGTCCTCGGCCCGTGTGTACTCCCAGGTCATCTGTCCATGCTGCGCCAGGTCCTGCCAGCCATCGGAGACGCCCACGAAGCCAGCGGACATCTTGAGCCAAGGCCTCGAGCAGGCCAGGGCCAGCGCGAAATGCTCGCGCTGGGCAAACAGCATGGGCACCCCCTTGGTGTCGCCCGCCCAGGCTGTGTTGCCATAGCCGTGATTGCCCAGGTGGGGCGCGAGGAGGACGTAGAGGTGGTAATCGTCGAGCGAGCCGGCCAGGGGGACAAAGCGCGTCCGCTGCAAGACAACAGGGCGGTCGGGGTGGGTGATAATGTCCTTGACAATACGATAGCGCCCGTCTTCGCACGTGTTAACCAGCCGATAGGCCGGCACGCCCTCGACGCGATAGGCCACTTCGTGGTCGGCGTGGCGCTTCTCATCGGAGAAGTAGCCCCGACCGTCGGTGACAAGGAAGCCCATATCGCGCGTGCAGGCCAGGTCAACGTGGGGATAGTAGATTTCATCGAAGACGCCGTGGCTGAGGGTAAACCAGACCCGGCTGACGAGGTTGAGGGCTGTCCCTACCCCGACCTTGGCGCTGGAGGTCCACTTGGGCGCGCTGCCAGGCTGGCCCGGCGCGTAGCTCGGACGGGTGTTCATAGACTTAAGCTTCCAACTGGTGCAATGCTGCGTGGGCTGCCAGCGGGACGGTCAGGGCCGGCTCGAGGCCCTCGATGGCGGCCAGCACAGGCCGTACGATACCCCCCAGGTCGCCATCGGCCAGGGCGCGCAGCACGTGATGTGCTGCCTCGCGTCGGCGCACCGACTCGCGCTCCTGCATCATCGCGCGGAGCAGGGCAATCAGGCCGTCCTTCCCCAGCGCGACCAGCCCCTCGGCGGCGGTCCAGCGCACCTCGCGGCTCTCATCCTCCAGCCGCTTGACGAGGGCCGCCGCCACCGCCGCGTCTCGAATGCGGCCCAACGCCCGCGCCGCCTCCGAACGGACAGCGGGGCTACGGTCTTCGAGCGCCTCGGTCAGGGCGCTGACAGCCAGCGGCCCGGCGGCAATCAGGTCATTGCCGGCGCGACGGCGGTCGCGAGGGTCCGCGCTACCGAGACGGGCAATCAGGTTGGGGATCGCTGCGGGTTCGGCCGCCTGAGACGGGTTGAGGTGGGTCGTGAGGTGTTCCTGGTTCATAGGGCTTCTTGCTCCTCTCAATTATAACGGATACACTCTAGCACGTATAACGGCAGTCGGCCTCCCCAGCGGGAGGCCCACCTGATTCCAAGCATAGATTGGGCCACGACACCTGGAAAAGGACAGGACAGGCACGCGGCCTGTCCTGTCACGCTACCTATGCGGTTGTCTCGGTCGAGGCATGCGCCTACTTCGCGCTGCTGATCGTAGAGGGCAGGCTGTTCGCCTCGTCGCCCATCAGACGCGCCTCAGTCAGCTTGATCTGCGGGTTGCCATCCTTCACGGCGCGGAAGGTCACGGTCACCAGGGCGCCGTCGCCGTCCACCGCCTTGTCGGGGTTCATCCGCGTCGCGGCGTACTGATAGGCGCCGGGCTGCCCGGCGTCGGCCTTGTTGGTGGCGACGTAGGCGTTCGGCAGTAACTCACCCGCCGTCCCCTGCGCGCCCGCCTGCGCCGCGTCGCTGTCCACGACCTCGACCTTGGTCGAGTCGAAGGACAGGCTGACGTCGGCGGCGAACAGGCCCTTCGCGCCACGGATGACCACAGGAACCTTGAACTCCTCGCCCGCCTTCACCACGCGCGGGGCGTCCACGCTCACGCGGGCCACCGCCGGCGCGGCCTTCTGCAACTCGTCCGACTTCGTCACAGCGGACTTGAGCATAAAGCCCACCTGCTCGCCGCTGTAGCCGAAGTTCGCGCCCACCAACACCAGGTCTACGATGTCCACCGCGCCGTCATTGTTGATGTCGGCCTGCGGGTTGCCGGCCGGCCGCGTGTTGAAGTTCACCGCGACCAGGACCATGTCGTACAGGTCAATCGAGCCGTCGCCGTTGGCGTCACCACCGCGCAGGGCCGCGACGGGCACCTCGCGCAGGCCGCCGGGCGGCACGATGACGTTGGGCAGCTTGGAGGGCAGGTACTTCGCCAGGGTCGCCTTCAGGTCGTACGTACCCTGCTGCGAAGTGATGGAGTACATGCCCGACTCGTCAGTGACGGTCTCGGCGCTCCCCATCTTGACATCCACCTCTGCGTGATTGGTGCGGCCCTGGACGATCAGGCGGCCCTGGACCGCGCCGACACCCGCCAGCGTCGTGACGTTGACCGTCGCGCCGACCACCGTGTCCACCTGCACCGGGTTGACGTTGTTATCGAGCAACTGGATCGGGGCGTTGAACTGGATGGTCGAAGACCCCTGCTGCAGACCGACGACGGTAAACTTGAAGAGTACGCCCGAGCCGCTCATCGGCTGCGAGGGGGCGACCAGGCTCGCCGCGTAGTTGATCAAGTTGCCGCTCACATTGTTTTCGCCGTAGGTGATCGACCCGCCGCTGTTAGCCGCGGGCAGATTACCCGGCGTCACATTCACCCCAGCCTGGTTCGGATCGGCGTCCTGGATGGACAGGATCGCGCCGTTGAACTGGAGCTGGATGTCGAGGCCGTAGATGTTACGCACGTTCTCGCCGTAGACACACATCACGACGGGCTGGCCCACCTCAACCTGAGGACCGGCCGGGAGGATACGCAGCGTCGCCCCGATATTCGGGTTGACCCCCGGCACAAACGGGCTATCGCACGTGCCGGTGGCGCCAGCAGTGGCGGTCGGCGTAGGCGTCCGCGTCGGTCCGGGCTGCGCCGTGTTGGTCGGCGTCGGCGTAGCCGTGATGGTAGGCGCCGGCGGTAGGCTGCTCGCGGTCCAGCGGTTCACGTAGATGTCGCCTACATCGGTTCCCGCCGCCACCGGGCCAGGGCCGCCATCGGTCGGGGTGTACCAAAACTGGACACGCAGGGTCGACTCAATGTCGTCCATCAGCGAAGGCGGTCCGTTAAAGTTGCGGCTGTCCACCCACGGCGGCCGCAGGTAGGAGGGCGAGGCCTGGTAGTACGGCCCGCCGTAGGGCCAGGTGCCATTCGGGAACGGCACTGGGTCCACGGGGAACGGCGAGGGCGGCACGGCCGGCGGGTTGATGGCCGCCAGAGATTCCATGCTCCCAATCGTTGCGTTGCAGCTGCGGTAGGAGAGACGACCGATCTTAGTCTGCCAACTCGACGTCAGCAGGTAGTACTCACCGGCGGGCAGGCCGAGGTCGGTGTACTGGTCGGGTAAGGTATTGAACTGCTCCGTCGCCCACGACAGGTCGCCCGGCCTGAAGTTCCGCCGTTCGAGGGGCGCGCGCGCCTCCTGCTCCTTCAACTCGCCGAAGAAGCGCGGCTCGCGCGTCTCGGAGTTGATCTGGATGCGGAGGGGTGGCCGGTTGCCGACGACCGCGCCGGTGCACTGCGACTGGAAGTCGTTATACCGCGCGAACTGCTCCGTCGTTCGGGGACGGATATCCTCCAGGATGGTGTGCTCCATGTTCAGCGGGGGCATGACCGACTTGAGGTTGGTGTCTACCCCGTACTGGGCGCCCTGGAAGTAGCCCTGGAGGACGATGGAGTCTTCGTAGTTGACGAAGTCGCACGGCTTGGGGGCCGGGGTCTGGATGGTGATGGCCTTGAAGCGGCCCGCGCCACCCGGGCCAGGCGGGGTCAGGACGGCGGTCACGTTGTACTCGTGGCCGTCCACAAAGAAGCGCTTGAGGTACCAGGGCAGGCCCGGCGCGAAGGAGTGCACGGCCGCGCCGTTGTCAATGGCGGCGGCGGCGGCGCCCAGGGCGCGGCCCAGGACGACGCTGACACGCTCGCTCTGCGGCTGGCCGGGAATCGGCGCCGAGACACCCTGGACGTAGGCAAACCAGGCGCCGTCGCGGTTCGCGCCGACGTTGCTGCTGCCGACGGGCATGCGCCGCACCGAGTTACGGTCCACAATCGCCATCTCGCCCCGGCTGAGGGTGATGGTGCGGATGAAGTCGGGGTGCTTCGAGTAGTCGGCGCACTGGTTGCTGTTGGCATCGTTGGCCGGATGCAGACCGCCGCCGGTGTACCAGATTTGCAGGTCCGCGCGGCCCGAGATGTAGTCTACGTTGACCAGGCGGACCATGTAGTCCAGGAACTGGGCCGACGTGCCGCGCACAAGGTCGAGGCCTTCGGTGCGGAAGATGACCATCTCATCGCCCGAGAGCGGAGTCGGAGCGCCGAGCGGCGGCACCGGGTCAAACTGATCCAGCCGGCCGTTGGCGTTGAAGTCGGCCTGGATACCCGTCATCGCCGCCAGGCTCTGCTCATGCTCGATGTAGACTGTTTCGGGGATGCCGTCGAAGTTTACATCGAAGGTCGTCAGGCCCGCGCCGTGGCTGGGGCTGGCTGGCGACCAGCCGAGACTCGCGTTGGCCGGCGGCAGCGGCAGGCTGGCGGCGTCCGTGGCCGTCGGGAAGAAGAAGCGCCCGCCCGGCCCGGTCGTCGCCGGCTGGTCCCGAACGTCCAGGAACATGTAGGTGTACTCTTGCATGACGGCCGGGAAGCGATACGTCTCCTGCGGGCCGGCGCCCACGTCGAACGTCACGCCATAGCTGGGGACGACGGTGGAGGCGGAGAAGCCGCGGACCAACACGTAGTACGTCCCCGGCAGCAGGTGAACCTCGATACGGGAGAGGAAGCCCGGCCCGCCGTCGTCGTCGAACGCAATGCGACCGGACGCCACGCCGTTGTCACACGCGGCGTACAACTCCAGGTAGGTGTCGTCCGTCGCCGGATTCCCCGTCGTCCAGATGACGACATCGCGCGACTCGGTGAGGCGGAAGCGGTAGAAGTCCAGGTCGCCGGCCGGGATGGAGCCGTTGAAGCTGGCGAGCGGGTTGGTCCCCGCGTCGAACGCATTGGCGACTTGGCAGCTATTGTTGGACTCGGTCTCCGTCCCGAGGTTCGCCACCGCGCGGGTGCGGAGAATCTTGTCCAGGTAGTTGGGTTCGTACCACAGGCGCGGGAAGACCTTCTCACGCGCGTCGAGGTTGTCGGCGGCGATGAGGCCGTAGAAACTCGACAGAGGCTCGTTGCCGCTGCGGAACTCCGCCAGGTACGCCGGGTTCAGCGTCAGGCTGTCCTTGGGCGGCGCCTGGTAGCCGCGCGGGTCGAAGATACTGAGGTAGTCGGTATAGGGCAGCACTTCGACAGGATAGGTCACCACGGTGCCCGCGCCGACGGTGGTCGTGATGTACGACCGGGTGGGGTCCCCAGGCCCTTCGTCGTCGCGGCCGTAGATGCGGATACCGTTGGCGTCCTTGTAGATCTTGTTCTCGCCGGCGGGTTGGCCGTCGGGGTCGAACCAGAACTTGGCGCGGTCGCCGATGCGGTCGGCCGGGACCGGGTTGTCGTACGTCCAGCGGCGGTACTCACCTTCGGGGGCGAGGAAGCTGCTCGTCAGCAGGTACAGGTCCGGGTTCACGGCGCGCTGGCCGGCTGGCAAGGGCGGCGTTGTCTCCGGAATGTTAGGCAGGATGTACGCCGTAAACTCGTCGGGCAGCGTCCAGTAGTGCTGGGTGTACCAGAACTCCGTGTCACGCGCCACCTCGCCGGGCACAAGCGCCTGGGCGTAGCGTTCCGATAGCTCACCCAGGAACTGCGGCTCGCGGTCCTCCTGGACATAGAAGAAGGAGTTGCCGGCCGGGTCGCTATACGGGCCGACGGTGACGCCAGGATACGAGCCGGTGTAGGGCGCGGAGGGCGTGGTCGCGCCGGTCGCCGCCCGGACTTCCGCATCCTGGAGGATGGGCGAGACCGGGCCAACCAGCGGCCCTAAGTAGGGCACCTGGCTCTCGATGGTTGAGAACTGGGTAATAGGCTGCACGTCCGCCAGGATATAGTGCTCGTAGTTGAAGGGCGGCAGCGAGGGCAGACGCTCGCCAGGCAGGTAGCACTGCAAGGTGACCGAGTGCTGGAAGATGAAGATGTCGGGACCCTTGCAGACAGGTTCGCGGATGGTGATGGAGGTAAACTCGGACGGGTCGGCTGGAACAGGGAACTGCGGAGGGGCGGGCACATAGCCGCAGCCATTGCGCGTGTTCGAGGGAATGGGGACCCCCGCGCCGCGCGTCGAAATGGCGACGGTGTTATACTCGCGGCCATCCACGTAGATCCGCTTCAGCCACCAGGGTTGGGTGCTGGTGGTGTTGGCCGTGAAGGCGGCTGATTCCATCGCCGTGTGCGTCGCACCCAGGGCGCGGCCCACGATGACGGTCGCGCTGTTATCCGGGGCGTCCGACGCTTCGAGGTACAGGAACCAGGGGCCGTTGGGATAGGCGCACAGGTTGCCGCCGGCGTTGGCCGCGCCGCTGCCGACGCCGCGAATCACCTGCGGCGCGCCGTTGACGTTGGCGAGCAGGGCATCGCCCTGGCCGAGGGTCACGGTGCCCAGGAAGCGCGGGGCGAAGCTGCCGGTCCAGTAGATGTCAAACTGGGCGCCGTTGGGGCTGGTCGTATTGTTGCGGAGGACCGCCACGTGGTCCAGAAACTGGATAGCGTTGCGGTTCGGCGTATTGGGATCGTTGTCGAGCGTCTTGGGGTCGAGACGCAAGACGAGCAACTCGTCGCCTGACAGCGGCACACCGTCCGTGTCGAGGGGGTCGAGCGCGCCGTTGCCGTTGAAGTCGAGGGCGACATCGCCGTTGAGCGTGTTGAACAACGACTGCTCGCTCTCGATGAAGGTAATGTCCGGCGCGCCGTCAAAGTCGGCGTCGAGGGAGGTCAGACCGAACGCCCGCTGGGAGCCGGGCAGCGAGGCCGGGTTGGACGGGAAGTTCCCATTGGCGTCCAGGAGCTCGCTCGCCCGCTGGCCGATGGGGAAGATAAACGTCCCACCACCAGGGCGCGCGAAGATGGGCAGGGGGCCGGGCCGGCCATCGGGGCGCAGCGGCTCGTTGCCAATCAGGCCGTAGGTGTACTCCTGCATAATGGCCGGATAGTGGATGTCGGAAGGCGATAGATCGCCCGACGCATCCTGGTCCTTATCCAGGTGGTCCGGCTCATACCAGTGGCGCCGCCATACCTTCTCGGCGATGTTGATGCCACTGCCCGTGGCAAAGAGGCGGCGGTAGAGGCCGGCGCGCTCGTTCTCGTCCGGGGTGTAGACCTCGGACATAATGGCCGGGTTCCAGGTAATACTGTCGTGGCGGGGGGCCTGGGGGTGCTGAGGATTGAAGGGCGCCTCGACGTCGGTGTAGGGCTTGTCTTCGACATAGCCGGGGGCGACGGCAGGCAACGCCTGGTCAATCACCTCTTGCCTTTCCTCCAGTTCACGCTTCCCCTGGAAACCGGGCAGCGGAGAGGTCGGGCTGGTGAGGCTGCGCGTGATGACAGTGTAGTCACCCGCGCCCTGGTAGAGGTAGCCATAGGTGCGTAGAGAGAGGCCGGAACTGACAGGGCCAGACGTGGCATACGCCGGCGTCGGGCTAGGCGTCCCTGTCAATTGGGGCGCCGCGACTGACGATGCGCCCTGGGCGCTGGAGAGGGCGACGAACCCAGCCAGCGCGAGCGCCGCCATCAGGCTCAGCGTTACCAGCGGGATGACCAAACGGACCCTGGGACGACGTCCGGGTGCGCCTGGCTTAGACTGCAACTGCATACGTAGTACCTCCTTAGCCTTGTAGCATTGGCGGCCGATCCTGGCCAGTACTCTCGGCGCCATTCCATGGGGGGACAACTGGCAGCCTCAGCCAGGGGCCAACACGTGACGTGTTGCAGATGTTCGGTTGTGAAACGTGACATCGGAACACACGGATTCACTGAGCCAGCACGAACGGGGTGCTGGCCGGACGCGGCAATCTTTAGTTCTGAGACAGCCTACACTTCATCGCTGTTAGCCCGAGTAGGGGCTACACGTGACAGGACGCAGAGCGTTCTAGCGAGGTGCACCGGTTCACTAGGGTCAGCTTCTGCTTCTTTCTTGCGGGTCATCCTATATAACGGTGAAACGTCACCGCGTATTACGTTCTGATTGACGATTATTGCACGTCTGAGAAACGATAGGTAAAGGAAATTCACGCAATATTTGCGTTGGGGAAGAGACGGGGGTGACAGCAGCAACAAAAGGACGCGGGGATGAGCCTTCTCATCCCCGCGTCCTTATTCCTATGTCGACTTACCTACGTTGTCCGCACTACCTCACGGCCCCTTGGGCGGGGCGGGCGGCTGCGCGGGCGCCTGCTGCGCCGGGGGCTGTTGCGCCGGCGGCTGTTGAGGCGCAGCGGGCTGCTGTTGCGCCGGCGGGTTGATGTTGACGTCCACGCCTGGGCGGCCCAACGCGCCCCGGCCGGGGCCGGCCATCAAGTACCAGCCGACCACAAGCACGATGAGCAGCACAATCAGCACGGTCACCATGTTGATGCCGGCCGCCGTCGAGCGGTCGTCGCTCGGCGGGGGATTATTGATGTTCACGTCGGTCATACCATCTCCTTCTTGTTCACATGATCTAACAACAACGATAAATTGATATCTCTCAGGCGCCCTACGCCCGTGAATTATGATAAAGCAAAATATGTACCAGCCCCGGCGCCAGGTTCGGCGTCCCCGCCAGGGCCGGCCTAAACAGCACTCCCCCGACGGTGGGTGCGCCGTCGGGGGAGTGCTGCAGGAGCGGATGAATCTAGGGAGTGGTCAGGGTAGGAAAGACCAGCCGTTGCGGTACTTGAGCAGCAGCGTCTTCTCAACCAATACTTTGTTGAAGTCGCCCAGAATGTTGGGCAGCATCATGGCGAATTTGCGCGGCGGGAACAAGTCGTCGGTCAGAATGAGCACTTCCTTGTTGCCAGCGTCCATGACGCACACGCCGGGAATCTTCCCAAAGGGCCGGCAGGCCAGGTCCGACTTGCCCTCCATCAGATGCTTGATGTTCTCCACCGCCGTCTTCGCCATTTCGTCCGTCGGGTAGCCGGTCTTGGGCACCCCAAACGGAACGCGACCGCTGAACGGGTTGGCGACCTTGACGGCCAGGCCGGCCGCAAAGATATTGGGGTAGTCCAAATGCTGGTAGCCGTCGTTGGTCGGGATGAAGCCCTTCTCGTCGCCCAAGCCCGGCGAGTTACGCACCATCTTGGTCCCTCGGAAGGGTGGAACCAGCATCTTCCACTTGGCCGGCAGGACTTCGCCCGTATCCAGCACCACTTCGTTCTCGCGCACTTCGACAATCGCTGCGTTATCGCGGTAGTCAATGCCCTGCATCTTGAGGAAGGCTTTGACCATCAGTTCGCCGCCCTTGATGCCGCCAATGCCGAAGTGGCCCAGCATGGGTTCGGGCGTGACCCAGACGATAGGCGTCTTGTCGCGCACCTTGGCCTTGCGAACGTAGTAGTCGAAGTTGAACAGGTACTCGTAGCCCGCGCCCATGCAGCTTGCGCCTGGTACGGCGCCAATGACAGCTGGGCCGGGGTCCTTGACAAATTCCTGGAACGCGGCGTAGGTATTGACCGCGTCGGGCGGGGTAAAAATCGAGTGGGAGTACGCCTTCGGGCCAAGGCCGGGCACGGCATCCCAGGCCAGTTCCGCGCCCGTAGCGACGATGAGGTAGTCGTAGCCATACGCCTGGCCCGACTTTGTGACGACCTGATTGGTCTCAGGCTCGACTTTCACCACTTCGTCCAGGACAAACTCCGCTCCGCCGCGCTTCAGGGCATCTTCCGCCGAGAAGGTGATGTCCGACAATTGGCGGCGCCCAAAAGGCACCCAAATGAGAGAAGGGATGTAGACAAAGTCCTTTTGCTTTGAGATGACGACGACGCGCGCTTCGTCCTTCAGTTTGCGCTTGAGTTCCATCGCGCTGGTGAGACCGCCGAAATTGCCGCCGATGACGAGAATTGTTTGCATGGTGCGCTCCTGCACTGTTTTGGTTGGCTGTTTTGGTTGGCTGATTTGGCAAGCGACGTAGCCGACGCACGTCTTCATAGGCTTTTCTACTCTGTTGGATGCGGGCAGCGGCCACAGGGTTACACGTGGGAGGAGGTTCGTGTAAAATAGATCGTCTCAACCGACACAGGGCGAAACTTTTTAGCGTCGTTAAGGGTGTTATCCTGTGGCGTCTTGAACCCCGCCTCGGCGGGGATTGGCTGGAGGTTGAATGCCCCATACAGTTGGTCAGTCCACATCTCGTCGCGGACTGGCGCATGTTCCATGGTCTTGTTGGTTTGTCCCCCTTCTTCTCTTAAGCCTCACCGCGTGCGCCGTACCTGCCCGACACGCGGCCCGTTCCGATTTGCCCCCCCCCGCAGTGGCGGCCGAGCCAGGTATCCCCACCCAGCCGACGCCCCTGCCCAGCCCGACCCCGCAGTTGACCCCAGCCCTGTTCGCTCCCCTCATCCTCAAGATGACCCAGTCGCACTATCAATTGTTTGTCCCCGTGGTCTTGCAGGCGGCGCAACTGACCGTACCTGTCGTCCATGAGCCGCTGCCCTTCGACCCAACCCTTACCACGGTGCGCCTCGTCCCGGTGGTCGAGGGCCTGAGCGAGCCGACGCGCGTCACCGGGGCCGGCGATGGCAGCGGGCGGCTATTCGTCACCGAACGGAAAGGTCAGATTCGCGTGCTGCGCGCGGGCGTCTTGACCCCCCGCGCCTTCCTTGACCTGAGCGTCCTGATCCAGACCGAGGGACCAGAACAGGGCTTGCTCGATATAGCGTTCCATCCTGATTACACTCACACCGGCCTGTTCTATGTAGCGTATACCGACGCCGACAATGCCCTGGTCGTCGCCCGCTATCGCGTGTCGAGTGACCCCGACGCCGCCGACCCATCCAGCAGCCTCATCCTGTTGCGGATTCCCAAGCCGACCGAATACCACAACGGCGGCCATCTCGTCTTTGGCCCCGACGGCTATCTCTACATCGGCGTAGGGGACGGCGGCATACAAGGGGACCCGGACCGCAATGCCCAGTCGCCGCGTGTCCTGCTCGGCAAGATCCTGCGTATTGACGTCAACGCCGGCTCGCCCTACGCCATTCCGCCGGACAATCCATTTGTCAACCGCGCCCCCTATCGCCCTGAGATCTGGGCGCTGGGCTTACGCAACCCCTGGCGCTTCGCCTTTGACCCTAAGACGGGGGACCTGTACATTGGGGATGTGGGCCAGGAGAGATACGAGGAGATTGATTTCCAACCCTACACCTCGCGGGGGGGCGAGAACTACGGCTGGAATGAGATGGAAGGGCTGCACTGCTACCAACCTGGCTGCGACCCGACGCTCTACGTCTTACCCATAGCGGAGTACGAGCATGACAGCGTCTGCAACGCTATCATTGGCGGCGAGGTATACCGAGGCGAGGCTGAGCCAGCCCTATACGGCGGCTACTTCTTTGCGGATGCCTGCTCCGGCCGCCTCTGGTCGCTGACTCGCACCCCCGCCGGAGCATGGACGACCACGATGTTGATTGAGCGCAGCCCCGTCATCAGCAGCTTTGGCACAGATGACGAAGGCGAAGTCTACGTGACGGCGCTGGACGTCGGGGGCCTCTATCGCCTGGCCGCCCAGCCACGCTGAGACGGCT
>JAHCIP010000409.1 GCA_026129165.1 Anaerolineae bacterium | reverse complement strand
CTTCGCCGGTGTGTCTACGCACCTTCCCCTGTTTCTGCTCAACGGGGCGCACGACGGCCCAACGGTCGTGATGACCGGCGGGGTCCACGGCGCCGAGTACACCAGCATCGAAACGGCCTATCGCGTCGCGCGTGATACCGACCCCCGTCACTTACATGGGCAACTGATCATCGCGCCGATTGCCAGTATGACCGCCTTCCGCCAGCGCGCCATCGACCTATGCCCACCGGATGACAAGAACCTCAACCGCTTGTTTCCCGGCGACCCGCATGGCTCGTTCGCCCAGCAACTCGCGCACTGGCTCTTCCAGAACCTGATCCGCCGCGCCGACGCATTTATTGACCTTCACGGCGGTGACTTGAACGAGGCGCTGGTCCCGTTCAGCATTATCCGGCGTAGCGGTACCCCTGATCTCGACGCGAAGTCCCTGGCGTTGGCCCAGGCGTTCGGTCTCCCCTACATCGTCGAGAGCGTCGTGGGTGGCTCAACGTATGCGGCGGCGACCGAGGCGGGCATCCCAGCGGTTCTGGCTGAAGTTGGAGGGCAAGGGCTGTGGCCCGCAGCGCACGTGCAGCAGATGGTCGAAGGGGTTTACCGTGCGCTTGCCCATCTCGAACTGGTTGAGCAGGCAGCTGTTCCAATCGCGCCGCCCTCCCAGGTACTGGGTGAGATGGTCTGGCTGCGCTCCGCGCGCGACGGCCTGTTCTATCCGAGCGTCAACGTGGGCGACGAGGTGGTCGAGGGACAAACGCTGGGCCGACTTGCGGACTATCTGGGGGAGACACTAGAAGAGGTCAAGGCTCCGGCGTCCGGGCCGGTCCTATTCCTGGTCACGACACTGGCGATGAATAATGGCGACCCGCTGCTAGCGGTAGGGCGTGTGAGGTAGGTATGCGGTTACTCATCTGGGGAGCCGGAGCCATCGGCGGTACCATCGGCGCCCATCTGGCACGCGCCGGGCATGACGTCACGTTTGTAGACCGCGCGGCGGATCACGTTCAGGCGATGAACGCGAATGGGCTACGGATCACGGGGCCGATGGCAGAATACACCATTCAAGCCCAGGCATTCATGCCGGATGGCTTATCGGGAGAGTGGGATACGGTGGTGCTGGCCGTGAAAGCCCAGGACACAGCGGACGCGACCCGGGCCCTAGCGCCCCACCTGGCCGACAGTGGATACGTCGTCTCTGCCCAGAACGGCCTGAACGAGCTGGTCATCCAGCGCATTGTGGGCCAGGCACGGACGATAGGCTGCTTCGTCAACTTCGGGGCAGACTATATCCAGCCAGGCGTCATTATGTTTGGGGGACGGGGGGCCGTCGTCCTGGGCGAACTGGACGGCCATATCACGCCGCGCTTACGCGAACTGCACCATGTGTTCCAGGACTTTGAGCCGAATGCCGTCATGACCTCGAACATATGGGGCTACCTGTGGGGCAAGTTGGCCTACGGCGCCCAGCTCTTCGCCACCGCTCTCACCAACGAGTCCATCGTGGACTGCTTCAGCGACCCGGCCTATCACGAGGTCTACATCGCGTTGGGGCAGGAGGTCATGCGCGTGGCGCAGGCGCGTGGGGTGCAACCGGAAGCCTTCAACGGCTTTGACCCCCATGCCTTCCTGCCAGGTGTGGACCGTTCCGTTTCCGAACAATCGTTGCGCGACATGGTAGAGTTCAATCGGCGCTCGGCCAAGACCCATAGCGGCATCTGGCGCGACCTGGCCATCCGCAAGCGTCGGACAGAGGTGGATGCTCAACTAGGCCCGATTGTGACGCTGGGGGCTGAAGTGGGCGTACCGACACCGCTGACTGCCCGCCTCATCGAGCTTATACACGACATCGAAGCGGGGCGGCGCTCGCAGAGCCTCACAACACTTGACGAGCTAAAGCGCGAGTTGGGTACTGAGGCATAGACATGACTCTCCCGCCAACTTTAGTTCATCCCCTGGTCGGAGAGGGCGTAGAAGCGGCGGGCGGCCACGCTGTTGGGCAGGTACCGCTGCGCCACGTGGTGGCCTGGAAAGCTGGCCGTGTCATAGTGCTCATCAGCCCCTTTATCGTAGGGCACCAAGCGGCACTGGAGGCTCTCCTCGGCCACCTGGGGTGTGAGGTGGATGACGCCATTGGGGCCAGGATGGCACCCCAACCTCGCAGGTCTTCCTCCACGTCCTCACCGGCTGACTGCTCGATACGCTCCGTCAAAAGAAATGTGCTTGACAGAACTAGCGATACAGCTATAACCTTACGTATAGGGAACTGTATCACCTCGCCCTGTCATCAGACTAGCAGCCTCACTCTATCATCTGCTCATGCGATATGTTCCCACAGGAGGGAGTATGCGTATCGCCGTCTCTGGCACAGGGGGGTCGGGTAAGACGACGATTGCCGGCACACTCGCCCGTAGCTTCGCCCGCCTGGGGCGACAGGTGCTGGCGGTGGATATAGAAGCGTCCATTGAGCATATGAACCGGGGGACCGTGCGGCACATGGATCGCATGCTCATTGTGACCGAGCCGTACTATCGCTCCCTTGAGACAACAGGCCGTCTGATTCCGCTGGCGCGTGAGCTTGGCATTCCCCGCGTCTATGCGGTGGCGAACAAACTCCTCGACCAGCGCGACGAAGCGGCGGTCTTAGAGTATTACCGCCAGCACGGCCTGGAGGTGGCCGGCCGCGTCCCCTTTGATCCCTCCATTGTCGAGGCGGATCGCGCCGGGCTGGCGATTATAGACTATAATCCCGATACGCCAGCCGTGGTGAAGATACATCGCCTGGCACGGTGGCTGGAAGAGATGGGTTGATATGACCGAACGGTTGACGGTGGGCGAGCTTGCTAGGCAAGCCCGCACCACTCCCAAGACGGTGCGCTACTACGAGAGTGTGGGGTTGCTATTGCCTGCGGAACGCGGCGACAACCGTTACCGCTATTACAATGAAAATCATGTTCGGCAGCTTCGCTTTATCCGGCGTGCGCAACGTTTGGGGCTGACCCTGGCTGAGATTGGGCAGTTGGTGAGCCTGGCGCGAGAGGTGCGGTGTACCGATGTGCGCGCCTCCCTGGATGCCTTGTTCGCTCAGAAGATTCGGGAGTACGAGTTGCGGATTGCCGCGCTGGAGACGTTTCGGAGGAACCTCCAGCCCAGTGAGGGCGAGGGCTGCGCCATCTGCCAGGCCGCTTTTGGCTCGAATTGTGCTTGCTTGCCAACATCGAGTGAGCTACCCTCTTGACATTGCCCTTACGGGCAAGGTGTATAATCGAGTCCACGATACCTTTTGCATGCAGCGATAAACCTCGGAGAAGGCCCATGGTCGTCGCTCCTAACCTAGGGAGAGCGTATGTCAATGATCGAGCCTGTCGCCCCTCCGTCCCCAGCGGCCCAAGCCAAAGTAGCCGCCGCCGCGGAACCCATTGACCTCCTGACCCCCTCAGCCGAGCGTGAACTGCATAAGGCGCCGGGCGCAGAACGCCTGGGGGCCATGCTTGGCCCGGTCAAAGTGGTGCATGCCTTCTGGCTGGCAGGCATGAGCTGCGATGGCTGTAGCGTCGCCGTCACAGGCGCGACCTCCCCCAGTGTCGAAGACCTTCTCATTGGGCGCTTGCCCGGCGTGCCGCGCTTGGTCCTCCACCACCCCGTGCTTTCGGTCGAAGCGGGTCCGGCCTTTGTCCGCAATTTTGAGATGGCGGTGGATGGCGAACTCAACGCGCCCTATGTCGTCATCTTTGAAGGCTCAGTTGCCGACGAACGATTGGCGGCGAAGACTGGCGGCTACTGGTCGGGCATGGGCATGGACGAACACGGCCAGATGATACCAACGGCGGCCTGGCTCAAGCGGCTCGCGCCTGGAGCGGCCGCCGTCATCGCCATTGGCACCTGCGCCACCTGGGGCGGCATCCCGGCCGCCATCGGCAATCCCACTGGCTCGATGGGCGTCATGGATTTTCTCGGCAAAGACTATCGCAGCGCGTTGGGCCTCCCCGTCGTCAATATCCCCGGCTGCTCGCCTGTCGGTGACAACTTTAGCGAGACGGTCGCCGCCGTTCTCCTGTTCCTTAACGGCCTGGGACCGCTGCCCGAATTTGACGAACTGGGCCGCCCGGCCTGGCTCTTCAACCAGACCGTCCACCAGGGCTGCAACCGCGCTGGGTTCTACGAAGAGGGCATCTTCGATGACCACTACGGCGGCGCGCAGTGCCTGGTCGAGATTGGCTGTTGGGGGCCGGTGGTCAACTGCAATATCGCCCGGCGAGGAGCCATTAACCATATGGGCGGCTGCATGAACGTCGGGGGTATCTGCATCGGCTGTACCATGCCTGGCTTTCCCGATAGCTTCGCGCCCTTCTACCAGCGCGCGCCCGGTACCCTCGTCTCCTCCAGCGCGTCGCGGGTCCACGGCAGCGTCATCCGCAACCTACGCCGCTTCTCCAACAAGTGGCTCAACCGTACACGGCAGTGGGTCGAGACAGGCGAGGTGCCGACTGGCTGGGCGCATGTTCCTAAACCCAATGCCCTGGAAAGAGCTGGCCACTACTTCTACCAGAAACTCCAGTGGAGTGGCGGCGGGCAACCGGTCGGCGACTCAACCTTCTCCTCGTTCTACA
>JAHCIP010000408.1 GCA_026129165.1 Anaerolineae bacterium | reverse complement strand
CGCTCCGCCAACGGCGTGACCCATGTCGAAGCGGAATATCTAGAGGTCATCGCCATGCGCGCCTAACGCGACGGACAGGCACAAGGCACACGATATGATAACCATAACCTACTTTAGGAGGATTCCCGTGAAGCGCATGTTGTCTCTAATCTGTGGTCTGTTGATGACGATGCTCCTGATGAGCGCAGGGTTTGCCTCAACCAGCCAGGCCGCGCCTATCACCAACGATGCGACGGCCGATCAGCAAGGGATGAGGAAGGACCTGCCGCCGAAGTGCGGAATTAATTGGAAGCCGAGCGTGCTGTTGCCCGTCTCGTCTCACTCGGAGTTCTTCGATGCGAGCAGCGGCGCGCCCGGCCCGCTGCAGGTCTTCTATCCCAGCCTGGGGCGGTTCGCGGATGCGCCCGTCACCTCGCTCCTTGACGGCTGCGGCCAATATCCGTTGGTGATTTTCCTCCATGGTCACCGCATAGGCGACCCCAATGTCTACTTACGCTGGACCCGGCTGCCCTCCATGCTGGCCCGCAGCGGCTACGTGGTCGTGGTCCCCCGACTACCTGGCGTCTCTAGCGGTTCATCTCCATTTCAGTCGGCCGATCTGGATTATGCCAAGACGGTGTTGACCTGGATGCAAACTCAGTGGACGTATCATAACGCCCTGGCCCCCTCACCGCGCCCCGCCATCGTCGGCCATTCCTTCGGCGCGATCCTCGGCGCTCGCCTCGCCCCGCAGATCGGGGCCTCGGCCTACGTCAGCCTGAGCGCGGGTTGGCGGCTGTTTGACCCCCATGAACAGGAAGCCCTGAGCGATCTCACCATGCCTGGCCTGTTCGCCTGGGGCAAGAACCAGGATGACTTTGCTCGGCTTGAGACGGATGTGGCTCCCTTGTGGCCCACTATCAAGACTCTCAAACACAAGTTGGTTTTCGAGCAGGGCACCCATTGGGATTACCTGTTGCAGGCAGAGTTGCCTGGCTCGAATGCATCGGAATTTGGCAGGTGCCGTCTCATCCCCGACCTGGCGGCCGAGTACACGGCCCTCTTCTTGTCGCGGTACGCCCCGCCGGCCGATACCAACATCGAGAATTTCATCCCGCCGTCGCTCGTCCCGCCGTTCCCTACGCGGACAGACCTGCAAGCGGCGCTGGCCGCCGGGCAGTTCCAGGGTCTGCAGGGCGTCCGCAATGCCCTGCCTGAATGTGATTTTACCCATCAGCTTACCGAGCCGACCAACCCGTATGGCTTCCAGGATGCGACCTGGCCCTGGCTCGATCGGTCTGCGGAATACGGGACACCGGACGCGGAAGGGTCGCCTACCGCGGTGGTCATTCCCGGCCTGAACACCTACAACATCGCCTACCGCGACACCTCCGACCATCTGCGCGAGCTGTGGCGGGATGCGGTGGGGACCGGCACGACGGACCTGACCGCCTACGCCAACGCGCCGAAGGCCACGGGCAACCCCTTCGCCTACGTGGACACGCGCCGCAACACGGAAATCCTGCTGTACCGCGATAGCGGCGGCACGGTGCACAGCCTGTATTGGTCAACCGGGGCAGTGGGACACGACAACCTGAGCGGTTCGGCCCCAGGCGCGCCCAAGGCCGCCGGCGACCCCGTCGGTTACTACGATGCCGACACCGATACGCACCATGTGATCTACACCTCTAGCAACGGTCACCTCCATGAACTGTGGTGGGCAGGCGTCCAACCCGTGCAGTATGGAGGGGATCTCACGGCGCTGGCTGGCGCGCCTACGACGATAGGCACACCCTCGGCGTTTGTGGGTTACGACGGCTTCTACAGCGTCATCTACCGGGGCGGGGACGGCCATATCCACCGCCTGTTCTGGAAAGGAAGCATGCCGGTCGGCCATGAGGACCTGTCGGGCTTCGCCGGTGCCCCACCCGCTAAGGGCGACCCGGTTGCCTACTACACGGCGCACAACCAGACCCACCAGATTGTCTATCGCGGTCTCAACTGGCATGTGTGGGAGCTGTCCTGGCAAGGCAACGCGCCGGTCACCGGCTGGGACATCATGGCGGGCCTGGGCGACCCGTCGCCGGACGATAAAATCGCCGCTTTCTACAGCCCTGGCACGAACACCAAGCACGTCATCTTCACCACCAAACTCGGTACCGAGTATCTGGTCCAGGAGATCCGCTGGACGCCAGGCGGGGCGATACGCGCCTACGTCAACTTCTGGTGGGCCTACGGGGCGCCGCTAGCCTTCGAGGGGCCGGCTGGGTTCGCGGTGGAAAGCGCCAACACGCGGCATGTGACGTATCGGGGCCATGGCAACCACATCTATGAGGTTCTCTTGCGATAATCGGGTAGACGTTGCGTTAAGCGTTAGGGGATGAAGACAGCGTAGTTGTGTTGGCGGGTAAGCGAAAATTCTGGTTGATGAAGGGCTGAGGTCGCTAACCGAGCGACCTCAGCCCTTCATGGATTGTCTATTTGTCGACCGCCTCGCGCGGCGGCTTGGGCGGCTTGGCGCGGGTGGGGCGGGAGAAGCGGGAGCGGACGGAGACGCGGGAACGCGAGGGGCCGGCGTCCTTGCGGGCGCTACGAGTCGTGGTCTTCGCGGGCGTGCGGGTGGGGCTAGAGGGGCCGGGGCGGCGCGCCGGCTTCTCAGGGACAGGTTGGGCGTTGGGTTCCGAGACCTGGTCCAGCGCCTCTTCGACGCGCTTGAACTCGCTGTCGGTCAGCCGTCGCGTTCCGGCCGTCGGGCGCCACTTGTCCTTGAGGTCGGCGGGGGTGGCGATGGTGTCGTCGCAGGCCTCAATCTCCAGCTTGGCCTGCGGATTCGCCAGCACGATCACGCCGTTGACCGGCACATCCAGGTCGGGGACAGAGTTCTTGAGCAGGGTGCGCACGCGGTCCATTTCGCCTTCCATCTCGCGCGGCGGGTTCCCCAGCCGCTCGCGGCTGATGCTCGCCAGCCACAGGCGCGGGCCGAGCTTGTTGCGCCACTTGCCATTCTTGCACTGGATCGTCCCTTCTTGCTTCTTGACCAGGAGCACGGTCGCGCCGGTGGGCGACAGGAGGACGTGCTCGGCGGGCAGCGTCCAGTTGTAGAGCTTGTGGCGCACGTCGAGGGTCTTGAGGGAGGCTTCCAGGCTTTCGTCGGCGCGGGGCCGTTGCGGTAGGCTCATCCACTTGTCAGCCAGGTTCACGCCGATGGTGGAGGCGAAGATGCCAATCACCAGGGCGACCCAGGAGCCAACCTGGGCCTGGACATTACCAATTTGCAGGGAAAAAACAAACCCGGCCAACAGGGCGACGAGGCCAATGGGCATCAAGGTGCGCGCCCAGCGCGTCCGACTGGCGACTAGCTTCTCATTAGTGACAACTCGCATACTGACTCCGTTCAGTTCTACTGCCTCATACGACAGAGAAGAGCAGTCGAATGTCATGCTGAACGAAGTGAAGCATCTCGCCTCCGAACGCGAGACCCTTCGCTTCGCTCAGGGTGACAGTTAAAAGCTGTGCAGTCCCTCTTACGCCTCGACCGTCTGGGGCAGCGCGGCCACGCCCTCGGCGATCTTCGCCACGACGCCGCTCTGCACGGCCTGGCGGGCGACGCGGACGGCGTTGCGGACGGCGACGCGGTTGGCGCGGCCATGCCCGATAATCACAATCCCGTTGACCCCTAGCAGCGGCGCGCCGCCAAACTCGGTATCGTCGGTGCGGGCCGCGACGCGGTCGAACGCTCGACGCGCCAGCAAGCCACCGGTCATCGACAGCGGGTCGCGCTTGATTTCCTCGCGGATCATGCTCTTCATAAACTTGCCCAGCGCCTCGGCGAACTTGATGATGACATTGCCGGTAAAGCCGTCCGTTACCACCACGTCGGCCGCGTGGGTCAGGACGACGTCCTTGCCCTCGACGTTGCCGATGAAGTTGAGCCGGCTGGCGCGCAGCAGCGCGTGGGCCTGCTGCACCAACTCGCTGCCCTTGGTGTCCTCCTCGCCATTGGACACCAGGCCGACACGTGGGTTGGCGACGCCCATGATGCGCTCGGCGTAGACACTGCCCATCAGCGCGAACTGGACCAGCCACTCCGGGCGCACGTCGGCGTTGGCTCCGATGTCGAGCAGGAAGGTAAAGCCCTTGAGGGTCGGGAAGACGGTCGAGAGGGCCGGGCGTTTGATGCCCGGAATGCGGCCCAGGCCAAACAGCGCCGCCGCCAGCACCCCACCGGTATTGCCCATCGAGACAAAGGCATCCGCCTCGCCTTGCTTGACCAGCTTCATCCCCACCGCCATAGACGAGTCGGGCTTGGCCCGCATGGCGTTGGCCGGATGCTCGTCCATCTCAAGCACCTGGCTGGCATGCACGACTCGGATATTCGCCAGGGCGGCGTCCGCGCCGAGCGCCGCCTTGACCTCGGTCTCGCGCCCGACGAGGATGATCTCGTCGCTAAAATCCCGCGCCGCCTGCACCGCGCCCGCGACAATCTCGCCCGGCGCGTGATCTCCCCCCATCGCATCCACAACGATCCGCACAGCAGCCTCCACTGGACAGCATTCCTTCAATTATAACTGTATAACTGGGGAACCGTAAAGCGTGAAGCGTGATACGTATTTCGTGGTGTGTATTTCGTAAAGGATATAGCGAGATATTTGACGCCACAGAC
>JAHCIP010000407.1 GCA_026129165.1 Anaerolineae bacterium | reverse complement strand
CGCGGCTTCGAGGGCGTGGGGCTGGAAGCCTTCGTCATCGGTGGGTACGGGGATGTATTCCGCGCCGTAGCTCGTCCAGGCTTGCATCGCCCCCACATATGTCGGCGCTTCGACCAGGATACGGTCGCCGGGGTCCACCAGCACTTTGCCAATCAGGTCCAGCGCCTGCTGCGAGCCGGTCGTGACCAGGACGTTGTCGACGGCCAGGCGCAGACCGTCGGGCGCGAGATCGGCCGCGACCATCTCACGCAAAGGCCCGTAGCCCTCGGTCGCGCCGTACTGGAGCGCTGTGGCTCCCAGGTCGCTCAGGACCCTGTCGGTGGCGGCCCGCACGCGCTCCAGCGGAAACACATCCGGCGCGGGCAGGCCGCCGCTGAATGAAATCATATCCGGCTGCTCGGTCAGCTTGAGCAGCTCTCGAATGGCCGAGTTGCGCATGCGTTGGGTTCGCTGCGCGAACCGTTCTTCCCACACTGAAGTCATCAATGAAGTCATGCTGTCATCCTCTGTTTATGCCAGGACCGGCTGCTGGGCGCACACCAGCGCGTACTCGAACGAATCAGCCAGCGCCTGCCAGGAGGCGTCAATGATGTTGGTAGATGCGCCGACGGTGGTCCAGACTCGCTCGCCGTTGGTCGAGTCGAGCAGGACGCGGGTAGTCGCGCCCGTCGCGGCGTGCGAGTCGAGAATACGCACCTTGTAGTCGGTCAGCCGCATGTCGTCCAGACTGGGGAAGTGGGGCAGCAGCGCCTTGCGGAGGGCCGCATCCAGCGCGTTGACAGGACCGTTGCCCTCGGCCGCCGTCAGCATCGTCTCGCCGCCCACCTTGACCTTGACCAGGGCCTGGGCCTGGATACCCCGGCTCTCGCGGTGTTCGACCACTACGGTAAAGTCCACCAGTTCAAACGGCCGGCTGTAGCCCGGCTCGGTGCGCCGCAGCATCAACTCTACCGATGCCTCAGCGCCCTCGAACGAAAAGCCCTGGTTCTCCAACTCTTTGACCCTCTGTAGCACCTGCTTGACCCCCGGATGGCCGTTGACATTCAGCCCGAACTCCTCGGCTTTATAGCGGATGTTGCCCTGGCCGGATAGCTCCGACACTACAACGCGCTTCTGGTTGCCAACGAGACCCGGGTCAATGTGCTGGTAGCTCTCTTCGACCCGCATGATGGCGGTGACATGCGTGCCGCCCTTGTGGGTGAAGGCGGCAGAGCCGACATAGGGCAGGCGCGGGTCATGGGCCATGTTGGCCGTCTCGGCGACGTAGCGCGATAGCTCGGTCAGGCGGGCCAACGCGCCCGGCGCAAGGACTTCATAGCCCCACTTGAGTTGCAGGTTGGGCAGGACGGTACACAGGTTGGCGTTACCGACCCGCTCCCCATAGCCGTTGACCGTCCCCTGGACGTGGACCGCGCCGCGCCGCACGGCGGCCAACGTGTTGGCAACGCCGCAGCCAGCGTCGTCGTGAGTATGGATACCCAGCGGCGTGCCCGGCAGCCGTTCCTTGACGACATCGAAGATAGTCTCGATCTCCCAGGGCAGACAGCCGCCGTTGGTGTCACACAGGACGACGACATCGGCTCCAGCGTCCGCCGCCGCCTGGATCGTCGCCAGGGCGTAATTAGGGTTGCGCTTGTAGCCGTCGAAGAAGTGCTCGGCGTCGTAGACAACCTCGCGGCCCCGTCCCTTGAGATAGCGGACGGTATCGGCGATCATATGCAGGTTTTCATCGAGGGTGGTGCGGAGGACGTGTTCGACGTGGAGGTCGGAGGATTTGCCGAAGATGGCGATAGCGGGGGTTTCCGCGTCCACGAGAAGCTGAATCTGGGGGTCTTCCTCGACCGGGGTGTGGGCGCGGCGGGTGGAGCCAAACGCCGTGACGCGGGCGTGCTTGAGCGTGACATAGCGGACCCGGTCGAAGTAGTCCATGTCCTTGGGGTTCGAGCCGGGCCAGCCGCCCTCGATGTAGTCGACGCCGAGTTCATCGAGGCGCTGCGTAATCTTCAGTTTGTCTTCGACGGACAGGGAGACGCCTTCGTGCTGTGTACCGTCGCGGAGGGTGGTGTCATAGACAAGGATGCGCATCGGGTTCTCTCCTTGTCGGGGAGCCGCGCCGTCCTTGCCGCTGCCACCCCGAAGCCGTGGAGGGGTGACAGCCTGTGCCACCCCTAACGAATGGTAATCATGGACGAATTACGCATACTGCTTCTCGAACTCAGTAATGCGGTCATCGAGGTTGAGCAGGTAGCCCAGTTCGTCTACGCCCTGGAGCAGGCAGGTGCGGGCGAAGGGATCAATCTGGAAGTTGACGGCCTGGCCGTCGGGCAGCGTCAGGTTTTGCGCTTGGAGGTCCACGACGACCTCGGCCTCCGGGTCCACGCTTAGCGTGTCGAACAACGCCTGGTGGACCTCGGAGCCGACGACGACGGGCAGCAGCCCGTTCTTGAGCGAGTTGTTGCGGAAGATGTCGGCAAACGAGGTGCTGATGATGGCGCGGAAGCCATAGTCCACCAGCGCCCACGGCGCGTGCTCGCGCGACGAGCCGCAGCCAAAGTTGTCGCCAGCCAGCAGCACCTGGCGGCCCCGCATCTCCGGCTGGTTCAGGACAAAGTCCTCGACCGGCTGGCCGTTGCGATAGCGCCAGTCGGCAAAAAGCCCCTGGCCCAACTGGCTCTTGTCCGTCACCTTGAGGTAGCGGGCGGGGATGATCTGGTCCGTGTCGACATTGGGCGCCGCCAGCGGCACCAGTTTACTGCGAAAGGTCTTGATGGGTTCGGGCATCGAGTTGTCCTTATTGTGCGGAGGGTTCTGCGCTATTCCCCTCCTGCTCCTTTAGCCATTCCTGGTAGAACTGTTCCCAGAAGGCGTCATTATCCCAATCATCAGGTCGAGCTCGCTTGTCAGGGTGAATATAGAACTCGTCTGGTTGCACCGGAAGCCGGCGATACCCTTCCTCTTCGATACGATCTAGCTCTTCCACTGGAAGGCTCCACCACCAACGGTTGCCGCGCCTGGTTGACTGTACAGGTTTCTCGACTTGTTCTGGATTTTTCTCCTCGTCAGTCTTACTGACCATCTCCTCTAGTTTTAGCACTCAGCAAATTAGGCTTACACCTTCAGGTCCCCCTCAAACCCTAACGCAAACGCAATGGCTGGCCCGACCTCAGCCATCCGTTCCGCCGAGAGAACTGTGATCACATTACCCAGTTTGTGTTTGGGAACAGTGGATAGATGGTCGAAGTTTGCTGCACACTCATGGCGCATCCCATCTTCCAGACCAAGTACAATCTCAGAGGCAACTCCCCAAATATTCGACATGATGGGGGCGACGGTGAGTTCGTTCAGGTAGGGGATGGCCGAGTCGCGCGTCAGAATGAGAACGGGACGCCGCTTATCAGGATTAGGGAACGTATACCAGCGAACTTCGCCACGCCTCATGCGTCCTCCCAGGGCCACTCCTCACCCCAGGCCAAATCCTCTTCTGGGATGTCGAACTCACCAGGTTGTACAGGTCGTCGGGTGTAAGCCTCCGCGTGTTGGCGTTCAAGCTCCTTTATTCGTCTTTGACGTAGCGCCTGCCGTACGAGGTTACGGAGATACGCTGTGCGCGTCGTCCCCATCTCCTCGGTCACCTTATCAAGCTCCTCTAAAGTGGCTACATCCAACGCCAACTGGATTGTTTTCATCATAAAGACCCCCATATAGGATACACATGCGGTCCCATATTTCTACCCACATTGTAGCCCACATTCGAGGGGTGGTCAACAGAGCTAATTCAGCATCGTGCGCACGTCGGTGACGACGCCGGTGAGGGCGGTGGCGGCGGCGGTCAGCGGGCTGGCGAGGAAGGTGCGCCCGCCCTTGCCCTGGCGCCCCTCGAAGTTGCGGTTGCTCGTGCTGACGCAGTACTGGCCCGCCTGCAACTCGTCGCCGTTCATGGCGATGCACATCGAGCAGCCGGCCTCGCGCCACTCCGCGCCCGCCGCCTTGAACACCTCGTGCAGCCCCTCGGCCTCGGCCTGGGCCTTGACGTGGGCTGAGCCGGGCACGACCATGACCCGCACGCCCTCGGCCACGCGGCGGCCCTTCATCAGACTGGCGGCCAGGCGCAGGTCGGAGATGCGCGAGTTGGTGCATGAGCCGATGAACACGACGTTGACCGGATGGCCCAGCAGCGGCGCGCCGGGGCGCAGGTCCATGTAGGTCAGCGCCTTTTCCAGCGCGGCGCGTTGCGCGGCGTCACCGACGCGAGCAGGGTCAGGGACGTAGCTCGTAATGGGCATGCCCATGCCAGGGTTCGTGCCGTAGGTAATCATCGGCTCGAGGCGGTTCGCGTCAATGGTGATACTCTTGTCGTAGCGGGCGCCGTCGTCGGTGGGGAGTTCCCGCCAGCGGGCGACGGCCCGCTCCCACGCTTCGCCCTGCGGGGTATGGGGACGGCCATAGATGTACTCGAAAGTCGTGTTGTCGGGCGCGACCATGCCGGCCCGTGCCCCGCCTTCAATGCTCATGTTGCACACCGTCATGCGGCCTTCCATGGTCAGGGCGCGGATGGCGCTGCCGGTGTACTCGTAGACGTGGCCCGTCCCGCCGCCGACGCCGGTCTGAGCGATGACGGCCAGGATGATATCCTTGGCTGAGACG
>JAHCIP010000406.1 GCA_026129165.1 Anaerolineae bacterium | reverse complement strand
CCGCGCCGGCCGCAGGGGCAGAGGGGGCCGTTGGGCGCGACGACGGTATGGCCGATCTCGCCCGCCATGCCGTGCCGCCCCCGGTACACCTGTCTGTCGAGGACGATGCCGCCGCCAATGCCCGTGCTGACCGTCAGATAGAGTAGCGAGGGCTCGCCTTGCCCCGCGCCGAAGCGCCACTCGGCCAGCGCGGCGGCATTGGCGTCATTCTCCACCACGGTAGGTACGCCAAACTCGGCGGCCAGGTCTGCCCCTAGCGGCCTGTTTTCCCAACCCGGCACGTGGACCGAGCGCAAGACCACGCTCGCCTCGGCGTCCACGTGACCGCCAAAGCTAATTCCAACGCCACCCAGTTGCCCGCGTTCAACCCCCACATCGTCCAGCCGCCGCCGGGCCATAGCGAGCATGGTTCGGAGGTCGCCCGCCGCGCCGGCCGCTATGTCCGTGGCCGAGCGGGCCGCACGAGTCAGGCCGGGGTCGCCTACGCGCCACAGGCCGGCGGCGAGCTTGGTCCCGCCAAAGTCGAGGCCGAGCAGGTGCATGGTTTACACCTTCAGGTAAGCCTTGAAGTGGTCTACCCAGTAGTGGCACACGGCTAGGTGAGCCGTCTCGACGTGGCCGTAGTCCATGTCTGGGATAGTCACCGGCGCGTGGCACAGGGGGGCGCATTCCCCACCACCGCGTCCCAGGAGACCCACCGTCGTCCCGTCGTGTTGGTCGGCCCAGCGCACCGCCCGCACGACGTTGGGCGAGTTGCCGCTGCCTGAGATGGCGACGAGGACATCGCCCGGCCGCCAGAGGAACATCAACTGCGCCTCGAAGACCCGATCATAGCTGGTATCGTTGGCCCAGGCCGTCAGCGCGGCGACATTGTCGGTCAGCGCGACGCAGCGCGGGGGACGCTGGTCGGGCGAGCGGAGCGGGTTCTTCGCCAGGTCCAGCGCGAAGTGGGAGGCTGTGGACGCGCTGCCGCCGTTGCCGATGACGAAAATGGTAGCGTCACGGTCGTAAGCATCCACCAGGACGCGGGTGGCGGCCTCCACAGCGGAAGGGTCAATCCGCGCCAGAATAGCGGCCAGTTCACCCAGGTAATTACGCATATTTAACATCACTGATTGCTCCTGCGACGTGCTGTGGTCTTTAGAGCAAGAAACCTACCTGGATGACCATATTTTACACCGTCCCGAATCATGCTACAATCTGGCCTGATGGAAGCCCAATAAGGAGACGATGTGAGAATCAGTGACATGAACTGGATGCAGGTGGAGGCGTACCTGCAGCAGGACGACCGGGCGGTGCTGCCTCTGGGTAGCACCGAACAGCATGCCTATCTGAGCCTCAGCGTGGACAGTATCTTGGCCGAGCGCATCGCGGTCGAGGCGGCCGCGCCGCTGGGCGTGCCCGTCTTTCCCGTCCTGGCCTACGGTATTACACCTTACTTCCGCGCCTACCCTGGCACCGTCTCGCTACGTATCAGCACGTACCTCGATGTGGTGCGGGACATCCTCGATAGCCTGGCGGGGCATGGCTTCAAGCGGCTACTGATGGTCAACGGGCACGGCGGCAACTCGCCCGCGCAGTCCTTCGTCGGGGAGTGGCTGACCTCCCACCCGGACGTGCGGATCAAGTTCCACAACTGGTGGAACGCCCCCCGCGCCTGGGCCGCCGTCCAGGCCGCGGACCCTGTCGCCTCCCACGCCTCGTGGATGGAGAACTTTCCCTGGACGCGGCTGGCCAGCGCCGCGATGCCCGAGGAGCCGAAGCCGATGAGCGACCTGGCCCGGCTGCGCCAGCTTGACCCCGCCGCCCTCCGCACCTATCTGGGCGACGGTAACTACGGTGGGCGCTACCAGCGCGCCGACGACGAGATGCTCCGCATCTGGCAGGCCGGCGTGGAGGAGACACGCGCTCTGTTGACCGAGGCCTGGGGGTAGGCCATGCACATCGAGTTTCCCGGCAAGACGGTGATGGTGACAGGGGCGGCGCATGGCTTTGGCCGCGCTATCGCTCTGGCCTTCGCCCAACGCGGCGCAGTCGTATGGGCCTGCGATGTCCTGGACGACGAGTTGGTCGAGACCGAGGCGCTGTGCCGTGCTGCCGGTGGGCAGTGCGAGACGCAGCGGGTGGACGTGAGCCAACCGGCGGAGGTGAGCGCGTTTGTGGCGGCCATCCTGGCGGCCCACGGACGGGTAGACATCCTGGTGAACAACGCGGGCGGGGTGCTGGGCCAGGTGGGGCGGCCGCTAGAGCAGGTAACGCCTCAGGAATGGCAGAGCCTCTTCGACGTGAATGCCAGCGGCGCCTTCTACTGCTGCCAGGCCGTCGCGCCAGCGATGAAGGCGGCTCGCTACGGGCGGATCGTCAATATTTCGAGCGGCGCGGGGCTGGGTATCAGCCTGACGGGCATCCAGGCCTACGCGGCGGCGAAGGCGGCGCAGATCGGCCTGACGCGCCAGTTGGCCCACGAGTTAGGCCCGTGGAATATCACCGTCAACAACATCGCGCCCGGCTTTGTGCGCTCGAACCCGACGACCGAGAAGCAGTGGGGGTCGTATGGAGCAGAAGGCCAGCGGGCGCTGGTCGAACGGATTGCCCTCCAGCGCCTGGGCCAGCCAGACGACATCGCCCATGGTGCGCTGTTCCTGGCCTCGGATTACGCGGGCTGGATAAGCGGCCAGGTGCTCGCCATTGACGGTGGGCGGTAAAGGTGGGGTCGAGCAGGTCTCGTAGCAAAGCAAAAGTGGACAGCGACGCCTGGTCCCTGTATAATCCCGACGTGCCAATGGTTGTATACAATTGGCTATTCGACAGCCAGCCATTCGACTTTTTAAAGGAGGAGCTATGAAGCTCGTGACTTTTCATGTAGACGGTCTCACCCAGGTCGGAGTGCTGAACGGGGACCAGGTGACGGCGGTGGGGTTCAGCGGCGACATGAACCAGTTTATCGCAGCCGGCATGCCAGTCGAGGCGGGCGGCCCTTCCTACAATCTGAGTCAGGTGCGCCTGCTCGCGCCTATCCCCCGTCCCGGCAAGTTCCTGGCCCTGGCCGGCAACTACCAGGCGCACATCGAAGAGGGCGGCGGGAAGCGCGTGGACAAGACTAAGATTACGCCGCGCGTCTTCATGAAACCGTCTTCGTGTGTCGTCGGTCCCGGCGAGGCGGTTCAATTGCCGCGCGTGTCAGACGCGGTGGACTATGAACTGGAACTGGGGATCGTCATCGGGCGCCAGGCCAAGCACGTCTCGGTGGACCAGGCTCTGGACTATGTCGCGGGCTACACCATCATCAACGACATCTCCTCGCGCTCCCTCAACATCGGCGCGCACCGCACCCCGCGCCCCATGGACGACTTCTTTGACTGGCTCAACGGCAAGTGGCAGGACAGCTTCGGGCCGATGGGGCCCTACATCCTGACGGCCGACGAGGTGGCCGACCCCGACGACCTGGACCTCAAACTATCGGTCAACGGCGTGCTGCGCCAGAACTCCAACACGGGTTACATGATCTTCAACACCCGCGAGATGGTCGCCTTCTGCTCGGACCTGATGACGCTGGAGCCGGGGGATGTGATCGCGACGGGTACGCCATCGGGTGTCGGCGATACGACGGGCACCTACCTCAAGGCGGGTGACGTGATGCGCGGCGAGGTCGAGGGGCTGGGCGTGCTGGAAAGCCCGGTCGTCGGCGGCTAACATGGCGACCTACAGCCTCTTGTTCAAGAATGCCCGTGTCCTAGACGGCACGGGCAACCCCTGGTTTTATGGCGACGTGGGAGTCGTCGGGGACCGTATCGCGGCCATGGGCAAGCTGGACGGGCCAGCCGAGCAGGTCATTGACGTCCAGGAGAAATTCCTCGCGCCGGGCTTCATTGACGCCCACGTCCACAGCGATGTCGTTCTGCTGGCCGACCCGCAGCACGAGGCCGGGCTGCGCCAGGGTATCACGACGCATATCATCGGCCAGGACGGCATTAGCCTTGCGCCGGCCTCCCCGGCGACGATGGACTACATGCGCTCGTACTTCGCCGCCATCAATACGGTCCCTGACATCGGCTGGGACTGGTCGAGCGTCGCCGAGTTCCTGGCCCGCTTCGACAATCGCACGGCCATCAACGTCGCCTACCTCATCCCGCACGGCAACCTGCGGCTCGAAGCGATGGGGCTGGCGCACCGCCTCCCCACCCGCGACGAGATGGCCCACATGCAGCGGCTGGCCGACCAGGGCATGCGTGAGGGGGCCATCGGCTACTCGACCGGTCTGGACTATATCCCCTGCCCCTACTCCGACACCCAGGAGTTGGTGGACATCGCCAAAGCCGTCGCGCCCTACGGCGGCGTCTACGTCACCCACATGCGGAGCTACGGCGACCGGGTGCGCGACGGTGTCGAGGAGACGTATACGGTCGGCGTCGAGGGCGGCGTGCCCGTGCATATCTCCCACTACAACGGTGCGGCGGACCTGCTGCTGGGGCTGATTGACGAGGGGCGAGCGCGCGGCGTGGACGTTACCTACGACACCTACTGCTATCTGGCCGGCTGCACCATCCTGGCCATGGTCGCCCTGCCCCAGTGGGTCCAGGAAGGGGGTGTCGGTTCCACCGTTGAACGTATCCAGCAGCCTGAGATTCGGGAGCAGTTGCGGGGGTGGATCGAAGCGCCAGAGCGCCGGTTGGAGTACCTCCAGTTGGCCTACGTCGAAGGCCATCCAGAGGA
>JAHCIP010000405.1 GCA_026129165.1 Anaerolineae bacterium | reverse complement strand
GCCCCCGCCCCCCCCCGCCCCCCCCCCCCGGGCCCCCCCGGGGGGGGGGGCCCCCTGCGGCTGGGCCCGGGGGGGGAGGGCTTCGGTCAAGGCGACCGGCCAGATTTCCGAGAGGCGTTCGAGGAGACGGAAGCGGTTGACGAGCAGAATGTAGTCGGTGTCAATGGGTTCCTCTGCGAATTCGAGGCCGGGACGTTCTCCCCCCCGCAGCAGGTCCAGTTCCACCAAATGGACATGAGAAGCCAGCAGCCGGGCGCGCTTGAGCCTGTATTGCATAATGCCGTCGCTGCCTGGGCGCTTGTTGTAGGGCGAGAGGATTTCGATGCTCGTCACCAACTGGTTCCCCTCGGTCCGATATACCCTCACCGCCCGCAGCTTGATGGTCAGCGGAGCGCTGCGGACGATAGGGGCTGGCGACGTCGCGAGGGATACAGTCGTCGCCATCTCCGCCTTCGGAAGGATATCCAATGGCTCGAAGATGCTCACGTCGGGGCGAAGCGGGTTAGCAATCTCTAGCTCAATGTCGTGCGGGGTGGACTGGATTTCCACATCGGCATAGTAGCGGGAGCTAAGCAGACGATTGAGCTGGCGCATCAAGGCAACGGCCAATTTAGCATGAAAGCCAGACCAGATTTCAGGGTGTTCCAGAAAGGGGTCCATGCCAGGAAACGGGGAAGGCATATCACTACTCCTACCATACCAAAGGTAGCTGAATCATAGGTCGCTTGCACCCGTCCGTCAACTCGACGGACGGGCCTCGACCCATAGCTTGCGCTGAGAGGGGGAGTAGACTATCCTTACGCCACGCTTCACAGATCGAGGAGGAGACGGCCATGACACGACTCTACGGCGGCGTCGAGGCGGGTGGGACCAAGTTTGTGTGTGCGGTCGGGACCGGCCCGAACGACATCCGCGCCGAGACCCGCTTTCCAACCACAACGCCCGACGAGACACTGGGGCGAGCGATTGACTTCTTTCGGGACTACCAGGCTGACCTGGCTGGTCTGGGCGTCGCCTCGTTCGGGCCGGTGGACCCCAACCCGGCTTCACCTACCTTTGGCTATGTGACGACGACGCCCAAGCGTGGCTGGCCCAACACGGATGTGGCGGGTGCGTTCCGACGAGCGCTGGGGTTACCTGTCGCCTTCGATACCGACGTCAACGCCGCCGCGGTAGGGGAAGGGCGATGGGGCGCGGCGCAGGGGCTGGACACATTCATCTATCTCACGGTGGGGACAGGGGTGGGCGGCGGCGTGGTGGCGGGGGGGCGGCTGGTGCACGGCCTGATTCACCCGGAGGTAGGTCACATTCGCCTGCCCCACGATTGGCAGGCCGACCCGTTCCCAGGCATCTGTCCCTACCACGGCGATTGCTTCGAAGGGTTGGCGTCTGGGCCAGCCCTCGAAGCCCGCTGGAAGCAGCGCGGCGACACTCTGCCCGCCGACCACCCGGCCTGGCCGCTGCAGGCCCACTACCTGGCGCTGGCGCTGGTATGTTTCATCTGTACGCTCTCGCCGCAACGTCTTATCCTGGGCGGCGGGGTGATGAACCAGCCCCACCTCTTCCCGCTGCTCCGCGCCGAGGTTCAGCGCCTGCTCAACGGCTATGTGCAGGCCCCAGCGGTGCTGGACCAGATTGACCAGTATATTGTGCCACCGGCGTTGGCTGGCTATGCCGGTGTATTAGGCTCGATGGCTCTGGCGATGGACGCAGCCGGGAAGTAGGGGCGAACCCCCGTGTTCGCCCTACAAGGTACGGGGCGGCAGAGGTTCGAGCCAGATGTCGGCAAAGGGACCGCTCTGGCGGGCGTGGACGGCTTGCTGCTTGACCAGTTCGAGCAGGGCCAGGAATGAGGCGATGACCTCGTAGCGGGTCTGCGCTTCATCGAGCCAACTGTGAAAGGCCAGCGGGCCGCGTGACAGACGGTCGCGTAGTTCGGCCATCTTGGTCTCAATGGTGACGGTATGGGGGCGAACGGGCAGGCCAGGCGGTGGGGTGGCGGGGAGCCGGGCCAGGGCGCGGCGGACAGCCGTGACGAGGTCAGATAGGGTAACGCCTTCCAGGCCGAGCGTCAGGGGCAGGTCAGGCGGCGGGGCTTCGCGCGTAAAGGTGTGGAGACCCGCCGCCTCGCGCGCCTGCAATTGCGCGGCCAGGCGTTTGTACTGCTGGTACTCGCGCAACTGGCGGGCCAGCGCCTCGCCCACATCCTCTTCCCCCTCCTCGTCCGGCGCGGGCGCTGGCGGGCGCGGCAGCAGGCTGCGCGACTTGATGAGGACGAGCTTGGCCCCGACGTCCAGAAAATCGGCTAACAAGCGCGGATCCGGCGTCTCCAGGGTGCGGACATAGGCCAGGAACTGATCGGTCACCTGGCCCAGCGCGACCACAGTGATGTCGAGGGCCTGCTCTTCAATCAGGTGGAGCAGGAGGTCCAGGGGACCGTCGAAGACGGATAATTGGACGCGGTACGACTGGCTCACGCCGCGTCGAAATGGTCGGAGCGCCGTCGCGGGAAGAACGGCACATCCTCATCGTCGGTCTGCGCCGCTTCAGGCTGGACCCTGCTCATCTGAGCCTGGGCCGGCGTACCTGGCGGAGCCTCGTCGGTGGTGGGTGGCCCAGCGTCCACCCCGTTGTCACTGGTGGTCACAGTCTCGTTGGGCAGGGCTACGTCTAGCGGAACTGTATCGGTCACAGCGGCTGCTGAGCCAGCGGCCGGCGGCTCAGGCGTGGGGAACGGCTCATCAATAGGCATCCACCACGGGCGCGTGGCCGGCGTCGAGGTGGCCTCAGAGGTGGGCGTTGTATCTGTCGTTGCCTCGGCGTGTGAGGCGTCAGGGGCAGGCAGCGGGGTGAGGCTGGACGCCATCGCGGCGGTGGCGACGCTTTGTTCGGCGCTTTCGGCCCAGGTCGTCGGTGCGAGCGGGGCGAGCGGTGCGCCCTGGTCGGTCGTTCCCTCCTGAGCTGGCGGTTCCGTCTTGGCAATGACGGGCGTGGCCGCCGGCGCCTGTTCCATCTCCGTCGTGGCAGCGATGGACGGCGCGGAGGCCATGGCGGCGGCGAGAGGCGGTAGCATAGGTGGAGTGGCCGTCTCGACCGGGGCGGCCCAGGGCGTCGCCGCGACCCTAGGCACAGCGGTGATAGGCGCGGGTTCCGCCATCGGCTCGCCTCGGAGGAGGCGAGCGACGCGGCCTACCAGGCTCGCTTTCCAGTGCGGGCCTTGCAGCCAGTACTCGCCCGGACAGGTGACGGCGATCATCTCGCGGTGGCCCTTGATGGCGTCAGGGGGCAAGTCCAGCCCGCGCAGGAGCCAGGCGCATAGCTCGGCTACGGCATCGAGTTGGGCGGCGGGAGGAACGGCTTGCGTAAAGTTGCCCAGTAGGGCAATGCCCACACCGCTGCCGTTGAATTGACGCGCGTGGTAGGCGGCCGTCGTCAGCGCGTTGGTCTGGTAGACCTGGCCCGCCGCGTCCACGACAAAGTGATAGCCGATGCCGGGCCAGTTGAGGTCGGTCACATGGTAGCCCGCAATCACCTCCGGCCCGACAGAAGCGGGAACGCCTGTGTGATGGATGATAAGATGGCGGATGTACTCCAACGGGCGCGTAGGGTAGCGGGCAGTAGGGTGCCGGGGTAGGCGGTCCGTCTGGTTAATCAGGCCGAAGGGGACGGGACCGAGGAGACGATTGGATGCGAGGGGGGAAGTCGGCCCAGGGGGCGCCAGCTGGTCCTGGCGCAGGCGGAGCACTTCGTCACCGATGGCCTTGAGCCGCACCTGGCCAGGCGCCGGCTCTTCGAGGGCGAGACGCTGAAAATATTGCGTCGGAATGCCCGCCTCCACTACACGGTTGCTGAGGGGCAGGCCGCATAGGTCGACGCCGTAGTGGTCAAAAAAATTGAGAAAGGCGCCTTCGACCAGGCAGCCCGTCTCAGGAAAGTAGCGGCTTGTCGGCTGGTCGCCCACCGGGGATGAATACTCCATTCGCTCACTCCTCCCGAATACTCTTGAACCTCCTGATTATATCCATAAGCCGCCGATTGCGCCAAATACAACGGCTGAACCTTCATCCGATATGCAACTTTCCGCGCCGAAGCCTCGTATAGCAGCATAGACAGGGCTGGAAGGCGCACACCGCCGCCAGACAGGAATTGGAAAGGAATCAAGAGGATGGACCGGCAAGATTTTAGCACGACCGATTCTATGTGGGAGACTCAGCGGGAGACAATGTTGCCCCTCCCCGCGCCGACTCCTTTGGCCTACACGCGCCCCATTACCGACGATGACCGCCTGATGGCGGCCCTGGCCCACGCCAGTATGTGGCTCAACCTGATCACTGGCTTCCTCGGCCTGGCCGTGTCGGCGGGTATCTGGCTGATCTATCGGAACCGGCAGCGCTGGGTGGCGGGGCAGGCGCTCCAGGCGACCTTCCTGCAGATCGTGATGATTCTGGCGATTGGACTGGCGGTCGTCTGCTTCGGGTTGGGGACGGGGTTGTGGTGGACGCTGGTGGGGCTGTTGTTCTTCCCGCTGGCCTGTGTAGCCGGGCTAGCCGCGGTAGGCTTGTTCTTCTATAGCCTCTACGGCGCGCTCCAGGTCTACACTGGACGCGACTTCCGCTATCCGGTGGTAGGCATCGTGGTGGACACGCCTTGAACGCATGAGAAGGTTGGAGGCGCGCAGAGTGGTCATACTAAACTGATTCCATGATGGTATTGCTGAGGCGCA
>JAHCIP010000404.1 GCA_026129165.1 Anaerolineae bacterium | reverse complement strand
CACGGCCAACGCCGGGCGGCCGCCGGCCGCCTGAGTGTACTGCCGGGCGGCGCGGGCGGAACTGGTGACAACACGGTCCGCCAGGCCATTGATACGCGCCTCGCCCCAGCGGGCCAGCCGCTCGGCGCGGGAGCCGGGCTGGATAAAGCCGTGGTCGAGCATCTCTCCCGTCAGCGACCCCTGGTAATCGAAGATCAGGGGGACGCGGAGGAGGCGGGCGGCGGGATAGCCGATGAGCGCTCCTTCGTGCAGGTGACCATGAACCAGGGTAGGCCGCTCCTGGAGCGCCGTGCGCAGGACCGTTGTCCCCAGGTAGGCGTCGAAGGCAAATTTGTGGCGGGAGGAACCAACTTCGTAGTGGGCGCGCCAGGGCAGCGGGGGAGTGCGCCGAATAGTCACATCGGGCAGGTC
This sequence comes from Anaerolineae bacterium, assembly GCA_026129165.1. GTDB lineage: Bacteria > Chloroflexota > Anaerolineae > Epilineales > JAHCIE01 > JAHCIE01. The sequence continues at coordinate 4,323 of JAHCIP010000404.1, read as the reverse complement.
GCGGCCCCGCGCGTAGGTAACAATAGTGACGCGGTAGCCGAGCGCCTGGAGGACCCGTGTCTCTTCGAGGATACGAACGTGGCAGCCGTAGTCGCCAAAAAAGCTGGTCGGCGCCACCATCAGGATGTGATAGGGTGAATCGGACATGAGATTAGGTCATACGTAATGCGTAGTGCGTATTTCACGGACTACGCTTCACGCATTACGCTTAACGAGCGCTAACTTGGCCGAGCGCGGCAGCCGTTTGAGAGCCGCCTCGCGCCGCAGGGCCGTCCCACGGTCGGCCGCCTCTTCCCAGTACACAAGGCGCACCGGCCGCCGCGAGCGCGTGTAGCGCGCCCCCGTCCCGTCGTTGTGGGCGGCCACCCGCGTTTCCAGATCCGTCGTCCAGCCGGTGTACAGGCTGCCGTCGCGGCATTCGACCATGTAAACAAAAACCACTACCTACTTTCTCTCCCGCCGCTGCCCGAAATTGCCAAAGAGCATCTGGCGGAAGCGGTCCTTGCCGACTTCCTGCAGCGGGTTGTCGTCGCTCTCGCCGGCCCGCAACATGCGGATATGCGCCACACGCGCCTGATCCAGCGTCTTCTCAATGGCCTCTAGATCGCCCGTGGCAATAACGCTCTTGAGCGACTGCAGCTCGGTGATGGTGTTGTCAATCCAGCGCGACAGGGCCACGGCGTTGGTCGTGGTCAATGAGGACCAACGCAGCGGGTCTGTATTAACCGGGGCGGACGAAGTCTTGAAGTTCTCCCCGGCGACCTTCTGGATCTCGGCCCAGCTTGAACTGTGCGCCGCTGTGTTCATCAGGGCCAGTGACAGCAGGAACGGGAGATGCGACGCGGCAGCCGCGATGCCATCGTGTTCGTCGGGGTCTACGAAGTAGGGCTGGGCGCCCAGGCCGGTCACGAAATCGGCCAGGATGCGGATAGCGTCGGCATCGGCGTTAACGGAAGGGGCCAGGCAGTAGATAGCCTTGTTAAAGACCTCCGCTGTCGCCCCCTCGACCGGCGCGCCCTCGCGGCCCAGCATCGGGTCGCCGCCGATGAAGTTGACGCTCTGCGGCAGCACCTCTTTCGCCCAGCGCATGACCTCGCTCTTGGTACCCGCCGTATCGGTCACAATCGCGCCCGCTTTGAGGTGGGGGCCAATATGCATCATCGTCTCGCGCACGGCTTGGACGGGTGTGGCGATGAAGATCAGGTCGGCCTCGTCCACGGCTGAGATGAGGTTCCAGTCACTGCGGTCAATGGCGCCGCGCTTCTTGGCTGCCGCTGCGGCGGGGGCGCTCTTGTCGTGGCCCACAATCTCGAAGTTACCCGACGGACGCAGCCGCTGCAAGCCCAGCCCCAGCGCCGTGCCGACAAACCCGGTCCCGATGATCGTAATGCGTGGCCGAGACGCCATTCCCTCATCTCCTATATCTTTACGGTACGTGGTGCGCGAGAACAGGCGGGTCAAGCGCGATGTGTTTAACATAAGAGTACGCCATTGTGTTGAGCGTGATTCCAACCTCCCGAAGGTTTGAGAACCTTCGGGAGGTTTGTCAGATAGCCACTTACCCCTGGTCGTCGGCCTGCTGGAGCGCCCGCCACAGGTCGGCGTTGTCGGCCAGGGCAGGCGGGCAGGCCGTCGCATCGTGGTAGCGCACCAGGGCGACTGTTAGTGAATCACTCCCTGATTCTGCTATCCATAGTGCGCCCAACGCCGCGTGGTTCGCCAGGGCATAGAAGGGCCGATGCCACCCCTGACTGTCGGCGGCAATGCGGGCCAGCCAGCCCGGCGCGGCCAACCGCAGCAGAACCCGCGCCACGCGATGGGGCAAATAGATACCTTGCCCCGCCTTGCCCACGTCGTGCAGCAGCGCCGCCTTGAGCAAGGACGGGTGCGTGTGGCCTGCTGTCGTGAGCCGCCGAGCCACACGCAGCGCGTGCAGGCGGTCGGCGCGGGGGAGTCGGTCGAACAGGGCGTGCTCGCGGGCGCTCAGGACGGCCAGGGGGCGCTCGTCCACGGTTTCCCAGCGGGCCAACAGGGCGTGGACTCCCTGGCGGAGGCGAACCAGCGCAGCCTGCAGTAGGGTCATGCCTCCGGCTAAAATCCGAGTAAGCGTAATACCACGTTCCGTACCGGCCCGATGATTGTCCCAATGACGCCGGGCGCAATGAGAATCAACCCAAACAGGATCAGCGAGCCAAAGCGTTCAATGCGCTGGAAGGACTGGGCCAGGGTGTAGGGCAGCAGGCCCAACACGATGCGGTAGCCGTCCAGCGGCGGTAGCGGTATCAGGTTGAACACGAACAATAACACGTTCAGGCTAATCATCTCGGCCAGGATGCGTCCCAGTGACGGGAAGACCACACCCACTCCAAACAGCCCAGACAACTGGGGCGAGCTAAGGACCAGGTGGGTCGGGATGGCAAACAAGGCCGCCACGAGCAGGTTGGCGACCGGCCCGGCCAGCGACACAATTGCCATGCCGCGCCGGCCCAGGTAGTAGGGCGAGATGGGCGTCTGCGCCCAGCCGATGCCGACCAGGAGGAATAGGAGCGCGCCCAGCACATCCAGGTGCTTGATCGGGTTAAGCGTGATGCGGCCATTCGCCCGTGGCGTCGGGTCGCCCAGCCGGTCAGCGACGACGGCGTGCGCGCCCTCGTGCGCCGGGAAGGCGACGAAGAGAACGATGAGACGGGCGATGATGGTCGCCAGGGTGATGGAGCTAAGCAGGGCGTGTCTCCTAATGCTAGGTCGAGGAATCATAGCACACTCAGCAGGGAGCGGCAAACTTCGCCCCGCTGGGGCGGACGTGCTATAATCGAAGCCTATGATTCCTCAGTTCAACCTCGGCGATGTCGTCCGCCTCCGCAAGCCCCACGCCTGTGGCACGAGCGAGTGGGAAGTAGTGCGGTTGGGCGCGGATATTGGCATCCGCTGCCTGGGGTGCGGGCATCGCGTCCTGCTCCCCCGCGCCAAGTTTGAGAAGAGTGTCAAAACCGTGGTCCGCCGTGGCAATGAGGCCGCGCCGGACACAGAAGACTAACCCCATGCCCACCCGCATCCTCTTTCTCTACTCCGACACCGGTGGGGGTCATCGTAGCGCCGCCGAGGCCATCCGCGACGCGGTCTACGCGACGTGGCCGGGCCGCGCCGACATCGCCCTGGCCGACTTCTACCTGGAAGCCTACCCGCCCCTGCTCAACCGCACCGGCAGCCTATACACCCCCATCATCAACCACGCCGACTGGATCTGGCGCGCCCTGTTTAAGCTAGGCGATATGCCAGGCCAGACGGATCGTGTCTGGCGTGTCTTCCTGCCCTTGATGAAGGGGCGCTTTATTCGCCTGCTCCAAAAGCACTCACCCGACCTGGTGGTGTCGGTGCATCCGCTGTGCAACCGGCCTATGGTCGCCGCCGCCCGCGCCCTGCCGCGCCCCATCCCGGCCATCACCGTCGTGACCGACCTGGTCCTGGGCAGCGCGTTCTGGTACGACCGCCACGTGGACTTCATCTATGTACCGACCGAGACGGCGCGGCTGCGGGCGCTGCGGGAAGGGGTGGCCCCAGGCCGTGTGGAAGTCGTTGGCCAGCCGGTCCACCCGCGCTTCCAGCCCTTTCACGGCGACCGCGCCGCGCTGCGTCAGAGCCTGGGCCTCGTGCCCGACCGGCCAGCGGTTCTCATTGTCGGCGGCGGCGAGGGCATGGGCAAGGTGTACGAGACGGCGCGGGCCATCGCGGCCAGCGGGCTGCCGGTCCAACTGGTGGTGGTGGCGGGCCGCAACCGCCAACTTAAGGCGCGGCTGGAGGCGAGACGCTGGGAAGTCCCAACCATTATCACCGGCTTTGTGAACAATATGCCCGACTGGATGGCCGCCGTGGACGTGCTGGTGACCAAGGCGGGGCCGGGGACCATCTCCGAGGCGCTCATCGCCGGGCTGCCCATGCTCCTGTTCGGGTATATCCCCGGCCAGGAGGCCAGCAATGTGACTTGGGTGACGGAGCAGGGGGTCGGCGCGGCGGCCTTTACCCCGGACGCCATCGTGGCGCAACTGCGCGAGTGGCTCGCGCCGGGCAGCGACGCCCTGGCCGAGATGATCCACCGCGCCCTGACCCTGGCCCGCCCCACCGCCGCCCGTGACCTGGGCGAACGGCTACTGCACTGGGCCGAACAGGGGCTTGAGGCTTCAATGAATCACAAAGGCCACAAAGGCACGAAGAGAATAAAATAAACATCTGCGAAGTTACCCTGTTGCAAGGACATCTTCGACTGTCACCCTGAGCGAAGTGAAGGGTCTCGTTCTCGTGAGGAGAGATGCTTCGCTTCGCTCA
>JAHCIP010000403.1 GCA_026129165.1 Anaerolineae bacterium | reverse complement strand
AGAACATCTACTGGACCGGCGCGTGTCCCAGTTGTCGGGCGGCCAGCAGCAGCGCGTGGCGCTGGCGCGCGCGATGGTCAAGGAGCCGAAAGTCTTCCTGTTTGACGAGCCGCTGTCTAACTTGGACGCCGCCCTCCGCACGCGCATGCGCGTCGAGATCAAGAAGCTCCACCAGCAACTCCATACTACGTCCATCTTTGTCACCCACGACCAGGAAGAGGCGATGATTCTGTCCGACTACATCGCCGTCATGCGCGACGGGATCGTCGTCCAGTATGGCCCCGCCGACGAAGTTTACCGCCGTCCCAACCACCTGTATGTGGCGACCTTTATTGGCAAGCCCCGTATGGGGACCGTCGAGGGGCGGCTGCGCGTCGGCGGAGGCCAGGCGATCTTCGAGACCGAAGGGTTGAACATGGCCTGGCCGGTCCAGAACGGGACAGCCGTGGACCAACTGGTGACGCTGGGTGTCCGCGCCGAAGACGTGCGCCTCGAAGCCGGCGGCCGGCCAGAGGTACGCGACGGCTTCGAGGGCGAGGTGGCCCTGCTGGAGCCGTTGGGGTCCGACACGTACATCGAGGTCGCCCATAACGGCGTCTCGCTGACGGGCCGCGTCGAACCCGACCGCCGCCTGCGCGTCGGCGAGCCAGTCACACTCCAGATGCCCTGGCGCAAGCTGCACTTCTTTGATGCGGAAGGGAAAAGACTGAAGATTGAAGATTAATGACTAAAGATAATCTTCAGTCTTTAGTCTTTTTGGGAGACTGCCTTGAAACGACTCTTCGCCGCCGATGGCCGCGCGGTGCTGGTGGAGATGACGGAGCCGACGCCGGGACCAGGTGATGTCCTGGTTCAGCCCGCCTTCTCCGTCATCAGCAGCGGCACCGAGATGCATATTATAGAAGGGACTGCCCACCCCGACACCTTTGGGCGCGACACGTACCCAGGGCCATTCTTAAAGCAGCGCCCCCAATTGCGCCATCCGTCGCCGCGCTGGGATGGCCCGCAGCCGCCGCTGGCCCCGCCCGGCCTCGCGCCGCTGGGCTACAGCCTGGCTGGGACGGTTGTCGCCGTGGGCGAGCGCGTCACCGACCTCCAGCCGAGCGATCGCGTCGCTTGTTCGGGCAACCAGTGCGCCGTCCACGCCGAGCAGGTAGTCGTCCCGCGCAACCTCGTCGCGCCCCTGCCTGACGGCGTGCCTCTCGACCAGGCAGCGTTTGTCACCCTCGGCGCCATCACCATCGAGAGCCTGCGGCGCACGGGCTGCATGTTTGGCGAGACCGTGGTGATCTACGGCCTGGGGCTGCTGGGGCTGCTGGCCGTCCAGGTGGCGCGGTACGCGGGCTATCAGGTGCTCGGCCTGGACATTGACAACCGCCGCGTCGAGCAGGCGCTCGTCCTCGGCGCGCACCGTGCCCTCAACCCTGACCGCGAGGACCCGGTGGCAGCCGTTAAGGCGATGACCGACGGGTTTGGCGCGGATGCTGTGCTCCTGGCCGTGGTGAGCGAGTCGAGCGAGCCGCTGAACATCGCCTTTGACCTGTGCCGCCAAAAAGGGCGCGTCGTCGGCCTCGGCCTGTTCGGCATGACCATCTCGCGTGACCGTATGTACCGCCGTGACGTGACCTTCGTCCCCTCCATCGCCTATGGTCCGGGCCGCTATGACCCGGTCTACGAGGAGGGCGGCGTAGACTATCCCATCGGCTACGCCCGCTGGACCGAGGGGCGCAATATGCAGATGTTCCTGCGTCTGCTGGCCGAGGGCCAGATGGAAGTGGTCTCCCTCGCGCCCACGCGCGTCCCTTTCAGCGAGGCCCCCCAGGCGTATGAGATGCTGCGGCGGCCCGACCGCCCCCCCACCGTGATCCTAGCCTATTGATTGGCTGGCCCACTTCCAGGTTGAAACAAGCGCAAGGAGGCGGTATGGAAGTCGTGAGGCTTGGTATTGTTGGCTCTGGCTACATGGGACGAACGTATGCCGAGACGACCACTCGCCTCAACCAGGGTACACGCCTGGTGGCCGTCACTGGTGGCCGGCGCGCGGCGGAGATGGCGGCTCACTATGGCATCGACGCAGAACCGTCGGTCGAAGCCCTCGTCAGCCGTTCGGATATTGACGCGGTGATTCTGGCGATGCCGGAACAGTCACGGCTGGCGTATACCCGTCTGGCGGCCGCCGCGGGCAAACACATCCTGAGCGAGAAGCCGATGGCGCCAACGGTAGCCGAGTGCGATGCGATTATCGCGGCCTGCCGCCAGGCGGGTGTCATGCTCATGGCCGTCCTCACCGCTCGCTATCGCGGCGTGCAGCGGCGGGCCAAGGCGCTCATTGACGAGGGCCGCATTGGACGCGTCTGGCTGGTGCGCAGCATCGCCACCGCCACTCAGGATGACTACCGTCAGGCCGCCCAGGATAAGCCCTGGCTGACTGATCCGGCTGGCGGCGGCTTCTTCTATGACATGGGCGCCCATCAATTCGACATGCTGCGCTGGCTGACAGGGCAAGAGCCGCGCCGCCTCTTCGCCCGTGTCACCACCTACTCCGACCTGCCCTGGCATGCTATGACCGCCGTCGTCCAGGTAGACTTTGATCGTGGCGCGACGGCGCATCTGGTCATTTGCAACGAGATGCCTGGTGTCACCTTCCCCGCCACCACTTTCGCGTCCCAGGTCATCGGCGACCAAGGCGCCCTCGACTTTGACATGTACGACAGCCTGAAACTGGGCGTCCATGGAACCTGGGAAACCGTGTGGACGCAGCCAGCCTTTGACTGGCTCAATGATCCGAACTCCGTCGTGCGGCTGGAAGCCCACGCCGGCGTGACCCAGGAATTCGCCAATTGTATCCTTGAAGACCGGCCGCCGGCGACAACCGGCGAAGACGGTCGCATGGCGGTGGCCATGTGCGAAGCGGCTATGATTTCGTCGCGGACGGGACAGCCGGTGCTGTTTCCGATGTAGTCCGAACCATGGCGCGGGGCGTGCAGGAAAGGAGGGAGAATCGCCCTGGCGGCCGTCAACCTCGGCGGGCTGGTGTGCGGTGTCGTGTGTTCAGTGAACGCCTGAGCAGGGACAGTTCCCACCCTGAGTCGTGGTGGAAGGAGAGGTCATCATGCGACAGTCACTCCGCGCTTTGACTTTATTGAGCCTTATCCTGGGGGTCAGCCTGGTGATTTTGAGCTGCCAGGCCCAGCAAGCGGCGCCCGAAGTTCGCGTCGAGACGAAGACGGTCAAAGAGACGGTCGTCGTCGAGAAAGTGGTCGAGAAGCCCGTCGAGAAAGTCGTCGAGAAGGTCAGCCAGGTCGTCGTGACGGCGACGCCGGCGCCGAGCAAGCAACTCCAGGTCGACATTCCGCTCCGCAAGGACGGCAACCCCGCGCCGGCGGAGAAGCAGGTGTTTCGCTTCGACTATCCGGGCGACTTCTGGCCCGACCCATTTAGCCTGGGGGTCTGGTTCGCGGATATTGGCACGCTGGTCAATGCGGGTCTGGTCACCGAGACCCTCGACGGCAAGATTCGACCCGAACTGGCCGAAAAGTGGGATGTCAGCGCCGACGGGATGACCTACACCTTCACCCTCAACAAGAACGCCAAGTTCTCTGATGGCAGCCCCATTACGGTGGACGATGTCATCTTCAGCCTGTCGACCATGCTCGACCCCAAAGGCTCAACCGACCCCCTTTATCGCTCATCCTACCTGTCCATCAAGGGCTATCAGAACTACATCGACGGCAAGGCCACTTCAGTTGAAGGGCTGAAGGCGCAAGGGGACAACCAGGTCGTCATCACCCTCGACAAACCCTTGCCCTGGTTCCCCACCACGCTGGGCTTCTGGCAGGCGCGTATCGCCCAAAAGAAGAATGTCGAGGCCGGCGGCAAGGAGTGGTGGCGCACGCCTGTCACGTCGGGCATGTACAAGGTGGCCCGGTTCGACTATGGGCAGCGCAACTACATGGAGCTTGTCCCCAACGAGTACTATGTGCTTGGCCCCAAGCCCAAGCTGCAGAAGATCATCATCGAGCGCGTGACCGACCCCTCGACGCGTCTGACACGCTATCTCAACAACGAAACCGACGCGCTGTACTACCCAGAGCCGGCCGATGTGGCGGCGGCGTTGCGCGGCGGCCAGCTCAAGGATGATCTACTGGGCAGCGCCATTGCCGGTCAGTGGTACTTCTACTTCCGTCACGACCGCGCGCCCTTTGACGACAAGAAGGTGCGCCAGGCGTTTATCATGGCGACGGATGTCGACAAGCTCTCTCGCTCGGTGCTGGAGGGCACGCTGGTCAAGCAGAAGTCTATTATCCCGCGCACCTCGGCCTGCTTCAAGGATGTGGACAACTCCCTGCCCTATGATCCGGTCAAGGCCAAGCAGTTGCTGGCCGAGTCCAAGTACGCGGGCAAGGTTCCCGACATTCGCTTCTTCGTGTCTGAAGTTCTCGGCACGCCGACGATTGGCCGCTGGACGCGCGTCGCCACGGCGATGGCGGCCATGTGGGCCGAAAACCTCGAGGTGCCGGTCAAGATTCAGACCAAGGAGTTCGAGTTCGAGGACAAGAAGGAAGGCGCGTTCCAGATCGCGCGGTCGAGCCGCAGCCCCCTGACCCTGGACGCGGCGGCCCTCAGCCTGTGGTACGGCAAGGGCGCGTCTACGGCGGACCAGAGCAAGTACAGCAACCCTGAAGTCGAAGCGACGCTCGCCCAGGCCGATGTGGAGAAGGACCAGGCCAAGCGCTGCGAGTTGTACC
>JAHCIP010000402.1 GCA_026129165.1 Anaerolineae bacterium | reverse complement strand
ACCGCGCCCGCCGTTTCGACGCGGTGGCCGCTTCCTGTTCCTGCGCCTGATCGCCATCTTTGGCTTCGTCACCTTGCTGGCCGTCGGCTGGCTGACCACCGTCGGCTTCCTGGCGTCGCGGCTCGTGGGTGGGGACCGCGCGCCGCACTGGGGCTGGGTCGGCGTCGTGCTGGCCCTTGTGCTGCCCTGGCTCGCCTTCCGGTCGGCCCGCCGTGCCTTTCGAGGCGTCGCGCTACCGCTAGCCGACCTGATGACCGCCGCCGATGCCGTGGCGCGGGGCAACCTGGGCGTCCGCGTGCCGGTCCGGGGGCCGGGGGAATTCGCCCGCCTGGCCCAGTCGTTCAATCATATGACCTCCGAACTGGAGCGCGCCGACCAGCAGCGCCGCAACCTGACCGCCGATGTGGCCCACGAGTTGCGCACGCCACTGCACATCATCCAGGGCCATTTGGAAGGCATCCTCGACGGGGTGTATGAGCCGACCGAGGAGCATATCCGAGCTACCCTGAGCGAGACGCAATCCCTGGCGCGGCTGGTGGACGACCTGCGCACCCTCTCGCTGGCCGAGGCGGGCCAACTGCCCCTGGCCCACGAGACGGTAGACATTAGCGATCTCCTGGCCGACGTGGCGACCAGCTTCAGCGGCCAGGCCGAAGCCGGGGGTATCACCCTGCTGGTCGAAGGAGCGGGGGAGACACGGACCATCACCGGCGACGCCGGGCGGCTCGACCAGGTGCTCAGCAACCTGGTGGTCAACGCCCTGCGCCACACGCCGCCGGGCGGCGCGGTCACGCTACGCGCGGAGGCGACGCCGGCGGGCGTGCGCCTGATCGTGGCGGATGACGGCGAAGGCATCCCCGCCGCCGACCTGCCCTACATCTTCGACCGCTTCTGGCGCGGCGACCCGGCCCGAACCCACACGCGAGGCGTGGGCAGCGGGCTGGGGCTGGCGATTGCCCGTCAGTTGGTCCAGGCGCACGGCGGCCAGATAGCGGTCGCCAGCCAGGTCGGGCAGGGAACGACGTTTACGATAGAGTTGCCCGCTGTCAATGGATGAAAGAACAGGCTATCAACGGATTTAAGGAGCAGATTGAACGGATTATGTCAGTACCAACAAGCTTAATCCGTTGACAGCGTGTTATCGCCACCGACGCCTCGGACTTTGAAACTGCCCTCAATCAGCAGAACACTTGTACTTGCTTCCGGCCCGCATTTGGCATAAAATAGTGGAAAATGTTGGCTACCAGGGGTCACTCCTTCGCTCCCCTGGTTTTCTTTATCACCCTCACCTCCGCCCAGGGCGGGCCAGGTGAGGGTCGGTGAGGCTGCCGTGCTCACGGAAATCAGCATCCAGGATTTTGCCATTATTGACCGCCTGCGCCTGAGCCTCGCGCCGGGCTTCAACGTCCTGACGGGCGAGACGGGCGCGGGCAAGTCTATCATCATTGATGCCCTCGGCGTCCTGCTGGGCGGCCGTGCCGACTCGAATTGGGTGCGGTCGGGCGCGGACCGCGCGCGGGTCGAGGGACTGTTCGCCTTGACCGGCCTCCAGCGCGAGCTACTGACGCCCGTCCTCGAAGAGTACGGCCTGCAGGAGGCGGTCGAAGAGGCGGACGAATTGATTCTGACGCGCGAAATCAGCGCGGCGGGCCGCAGCACGGGCCGCGTCAACGGCCGCGCTGTCACCGCCGCCGCCCTGGGCGCCGTCGGGCAAACGCTGGTGGACATCCACGGCCAGACGGAGCACCTGTCGCTGCTGCGCGTCCGCCAGCACATTGACCTGCTCGACCGCTACGCAAGCCTAAGCGGACAACGCGCCCAGGTGGCGGAGACGGTACGTAAGGTGCGAGCCGTCCGCCAGGAACTCACCGCGCTGCGCCGCGACGAGCGCGAGCTGGCCCGCCGCCAGGAGATGCTGCGCTACCAGGTGGACGAAATCGAGGAGGCCAGCCTGAGGCCGGGCGAGGACGTGGACCTGGCCCAGGAACGGGTGCGGCTGGTGAACGCGCAGAAGCTGATGGAACTGGCCGAAGGGGTGTACGCCGCCCTCTATGACATGGGCGATGAGCAGCGGGGGGCGTTGGACCTGCTGGGCGACGCGGCCGGCCAGTTGCACAGCCTGGTCAAGCTCGACCCCCGCCTGGCCGACCAGGAGACGACGCTGATGGCGGCGATGGATGGTCTGGCGCTGCTGGGGCGGGCCATGCGTGACTACCGCGACGAGATTGAGGGGAATCCCGAAAGGCTGGAAGAGGTCGAGGACCGCCTGCTCCTGGTCGCCAACCTCAAGCGCAAGTACGGTGACACCCTCGAGGACATCCTGGCCTTTGCCCAGCGCGCCTCGGCCGAATTGGAGAATATCGAGAACCGCTCGGAACGCATGGAGGCGCTCCAGGCGCAGGAGGGGCGGCTGCTCAAGCGGCTGGGCGAGCAGGCGGCGGCGCTGTCGGTGGCGCGGCGCGAGGCGGGCGACCGCATGGCGCGGGCCGTCGAGACCGAGCTGGCCGAACTGCGCATGGAGCGCACCCAGTTCTACGTCAACCTGGAGCGCGTCGAAGACCCGGCCGGCTGCCCCATTGACGGGGCGCGCTACGCCTTCGACACCACGGGCGTGGACCGCGTCGAGTTCCTCATCTCGCCCAACCCCGGCGAGCCGCTGCGGCCGCTGGTCAAGATCGCGTCGGGCGGCGAGACTTCGCGCCTCATGCTCGCCCTCAAGTCGGTGCTGGCCGCCGGCGACACGGTACCGACGCTCATCTTCGACGAGATTGACCAGGGCATCGGCGGCCGCGTGGGCGAAATCGTGGGCCGCAAGCTGTGGAAGCTGACCGTCGCCAATGGGCACGCCGACCTGACGCACCAGGTCATCTGCATCACCCACCTGCCCCAGATCGCGGCCTACGGCGATGCCCACTTCAACGTCGCCAAGCGCGTCCACGGCGACCGCACGACGACGATTATCCGGCCCATCGAACACGACGAGCGCGTGGCCGAGTTGACGACGATGCTGGGCGCGGAGACCGACCTGGCCCGCCAGACGGCGACTGAGATGCTGGACAGCACCGCCAGTCTGAAGGAGTCGCTGCGCGAAGACCGCGTCACGGCGTGAGAGAAGAGCCGCCGATTGAAATCGGGGCTATGGAGCCTGCGACTGCGCGTCCGCCTGCGCGGATGTGAGAGGGCGTCGGCGTAGGCCGACATTCGGCGGGACGCCCCTTAGCCCCGACTTCTAGTCGGCGGCTAGTTGCGAGGTTAAGGTCTGACATGTACATCCCGAAGCCGAAGGACATTGTCCGCGTTTGGAAGAATACCGGCGTCGTGCTGGATGTGTTTACGTCGCCTACCAGTGGCGAGTACGTCGCTCAGATTTTGTTGGTGAAGAATATCTTCCCAGGCTAATCCTTCGAGACGCATACCTCCAAAGTTCTCGAAAGCGGCGGCATCTGCCCCGCTACCTTAGATGAACTGCTCCAGGAAATCGAGGAAAATCGAGGGGCGTTGGACCGCCGGGTCCAAGACCTGCTGCGTGCCGCCGACGCGTCGCTGGTGACAGAGGAATTAGAGGCCGCGTAACGATTGAATAGCGGTCCGGTACTGTGCCTGGCGGCGCAGCAGGATTTTGTAGGCGCCAGCCCAGTCGCCCCAGTCGAGAACCCAGGCATCGTCGGCCGGCTCCTCGCCGTTCAGGTACGCCTCGTAGAACGTCTCCGACAGGACCCCATATTTGCGTTCGTAGACTTCCACGTCTTCGGTCAGCGCGTGGATGTCGCTAATAATATCCTGGAGTGTCATCCCAGCCACCTCTCTGCATCCTGTGATTCCCCCGTCAATGTAGCATATATCAGGCGACGTGTCAATAGCCTAGCTCCCGCCTACGCTCAAGCGTCAGGCGAGGGATGGAAGCCCAAGGGGCTGACCAGCCTCCGAAGGGAGGCTTCCATCCCTCGCCAGCGGGCTTTAGCCCCTGGCGAGCTTTGGACCGCGAAGCACACGAAACAGCGCGAAACGGACCCAACCCTTTCGCGTTTTTCGTTCTGTTTCGTGCTCTTGGAGGTCCAGAAGCGACCTAAAGTAGATAGAGCAGCAGAAAACAGATGACGTATAGTCCTCCACTTCAGGGTAGGGCTCCAACAAAAACAGTTTTAGTGTAGGAGCCATCAAATCCGCCGATCACATAAATCCGATTGTTGATTAGCGCTGCCCCTGGGCTCTCACGCCCTATCGGAAGACTAGTAGCTGTGGTCCAGATGTCCACTACGGGGTCAAACACTTCAACAATTCTCAATTCACTGTAGTTATAAGATCCGCCCACCGCATAGATCAGTCCATTACTGGCCGTGACGGAGGCCAGTACGACCCGAGCTGTAGGCATATTGGTCATTCTTCGCCAGGTGTTCGAGGCAGGATCATACTCCTCGACGGCTTTCGAAACTCTAGCTCCATCATAGCCACCGATTGCATAGATCTTGCCATTAGCCCCTGCCACCACCGTTAATTGGCCGCGTGGGGTAGGCATACTGGCCTTGAGGGTCCAGGTATTTGTGGCTGGATCATACTCCTCTACTGGAGCGGCGAACCCGGAACCGGTGGTTCCCCCAATCACGTAAATCTTCCCGCCTACAGCAACAGCACCCAAGTGACAACGTCTTATGGACATGTCAGCCATTAATGTCCAGGTATTAGTGAGTGGATCATACTTGTCTAGTCTGGAGAGACAGGTGTTGTTCGGCTCATAACGCGACACTGACCCACCAGCAA
>JAHCIP010000401.1 GCA_026129165.1 Anaerolineae bacterium | reverse complement strand
GAAGAGCTGGCGGTTGCCGCTCTGCCAGGCCCAGGTTTCGATGTCGAGGGCCGCTTGCAGGTCGGTGCGAGCGGCGGTGGTGGCCCGCTGGAAGCGGCCCACGGCAAAGCCGCCTACCCCGGCTACGGCCAGGATAATCACCCCCAATAGCAGGCCCAGGACAATCTTGCCCCAGGGAACTCGTCGGCGGGGCTTTTCCGGCCGCCCCCCCTGGACTTCGTCGTCCTTGTCGTCGTGAAATTCCCAATTCAAACTTGGATGACTCATACGTCTCCAAACCTTCGTTCATCCCGTGTTACTTCTAGTATAGCACGGAGCAGGCCGCGAGGAGAAAGTTGTGCTGACGCCGCCGATTAAAATCGGGGCTAGGGGGCCTGCGGCCGACCGTCGGCCTACGCCGACGGAGGAGTGCGGCGTCCCTGAAGAGGGACGCTCGGCGCGGAGCGCCCATCAGGCCCGACTTCAGTCGGTGCGCTACTCGGTTTAGGTTTGCCCTCGCTCCCCGACGGGGGTATACTCTCGACGTTGGTGAATCCTTTGCCTGGAGTACTCCATGCGTCCATGCCGACTATGTCTCGCCCTTGTCATCCTCCTGCTGCTCAGCCTGAGCGGCGCGGGGCTGGCCCGGGCGCAAGACCCCGTCTCACCTGCCCGTGAAGACCCCACGGGCATGTCCTTCATCAGTAGCCTGCGCGCCCGGGGCTATGGCGGCGGCGAGATTGAACGCGTGCGTGTCCTGGCCGAGACGCCCGACTTCACCCGCTACCTGATTCGCTACCCCAGCGACGACCTGACCATCCAGGGCTTTATGAATGTGCCCAAGGGCGTCGAGCCGCCCTACCGCGTGGTCGTCGTGGCCCACGGCTACGTCAACCCGGACGCCTACCCGCTGCTCCCCTACACGACACCTTACGCCGACGCCCTGGCGCGGGCCGGTTTCCTCGTCGTCCACCCCGGCTATCGCAATCATAGTGGGTCTGACGATGGGCCGAACCCCTTCCGTTCGGGCTACACCATTGATGTCCTCAACCTGATTGCCATCCTCAAGCAGCAGCCCGATGTGCGGCCCGACGCCATTGGCCTGTTCGGCCACAGCATGGGTGGCGAGGTGACCATCAAGGCGTTGGTGACCCGGCCCGAGGACATCCGCGCTGCCGTCCTCTACGGCGCCATGGGCGCGGACGCCTGGGAGAACTGGAACCTGATCAACTGGAAGTGGGCGGGCGGCTGGTTCCTGTTCGACGGTCCCTTTAGCCCCTGGCGTGACCGCGATGCCTTTGCCCTGGCCTCGCCCAGCAACTACCTGGACCTGGTCCAGACGCCCGTCCAGATTCACCACGGCCGCTGGGACGACACCGTCCCCTTCGCCTGGTCAACTGACCTCGCCGACGCGCTGCGGGAGCATGGCAAGGAAGTTGAATTTTACGCCTATAACGCCTCCCATAGCTTCGGCGTCGGGGGCGTGGCCTACAACATGCTGATGCAACGTTCCATAGCCTTCTTCGACACCCACCTGGGACAATAGACCCTCGCGACGACGTAAAGAACATCACGCCAGACCTCACTAGACAGTAATCCTTGCATCAAGCGTCCACGACAGGAAGCCCGAAGGGAGCGCAGCATGGCGAAGGTCAACTACGAGTGGCAGGTCGGGGAGACGGATTGGGGCGACGACACCGAGATGCTGGGCTTTGAGCCGACGCCCGCGCGGCCGGCGCCTATGAGGCGGCTGCGTCATTTGCCTCGGCGGCTGGTCTGGCTGAGCAGCGCGGCCACCGTCCTGCTGCTGGCCGTCGTCGGTTGGCGGCTCTGGCAGGGCTACCAGGATGGCTTTACCCGTGTCCGCCGCGACATCCAGGCCACGAGCGACCTCGAAGCCTGGGCCTGGCTCAACCGCGACGCCTCGTTGGGCGACAGCCTCGTCTCCACCAATGCCTCAGCCGCCTGGCGCACCCGCGCTACGGGGATTGACAGCCGCTTGCGCGAGTGGGCGGGCGACAATATGGCCGCGCCGCAGGTCGAACTGAGCGACCTCGAACTACAGGGTAACGTCGCCCTGGTGCGGGCCTCGGTCACGCTGACTGACACCGCCACGACCTTCAACGCCTACTCCGAGATGCGGTTCTATGAACGCGGCGACGACGGGGTGTGGCGGCGCACCAGTCCCGACGCGGGTTTCTGGGGCGTCGAGCGCCGCCTGGCGTCCGACCACTTCCAGGTCACGTACCGCGCCCGCGACCACGCCGCCGTCCGCGCCTTCCTGCCTCGCGCCGAAGCCATGTACGCGGGCCTGCTGCGCGACCTGGGGCTGGACCCAGCCAATGAAAAGCCGTTCAAACTCAACATCGTCCCCACCCTGGACGGTGCGACCTTCCGCTTCTCGAACGATCACGAGCTGACCCTGCCCTCGCCGCTGCTGATCCCCACCAGCCAGGGCTACCAGCCGGAAGACCGTCTGCTGCGCTCGCTGGCTTCACCGCTAGCGTACTACCTGGTCCAGCGCACCCTCGAAAAGCCCACCCTCAACCGCGACACCGTCTGGGCGACAGGGCGGCTGGCACTCGGCATTTCCAACTGGCTCGCGTTTGACAGCGCGCCGCTGCCGACGGCCTGGCAGGCGCAACTCGAAGCGGATTTCCGGCGCGAGTTGGCCTCCGGCCACTATATCAGCCTGGCTAGCCTGACATCATCCTACGATTATGACCGCAGCCTGGGGCGCCTCTACGGCAGCCGCATGGTCGCTGTCAGCCTGGCCGACTACATCGCTGCTACCTACGGGCGGGACCGCCTGGGCCAGTTGCTCCAGGCTTTACCCGGCGCTCGGAACTGGGACGAGGTGACGGCCACTGTCCTCAACATCTCGCCGCTGGACCTGGAAGACGCCTGGCGGGCGTATATCTATCAACGCTATGGGGTGCAACCCAAACAAGAGGCGGCAGCGCAATAGGCCTATCCATGATGGAACCTCCCGCAGGTTTCGAAACCTGCGGGAGGTTGAATGGGATAACTCCACTGAAGGAGATGCGGACTGTGGACGAAGCCAAGCGAAGCCCGCTAGGGACTTCGACCGCCAACGGGCAGCCCCCCTATGGCGAGGCGGGCCGGGCAGGGGCTGATGGCCCACCTCCCATCGTCCCCCAACCCGCGTCGCTGGCTCGCGTGGCCGGCGCGGTACGTCTGCCCAAAACATTCACGGCCCTCCATCACCGCAACTTCCGCCTCTACTGGGTCGGCCAGGTCGTCTCGCTGTGTGGAACGTGGATGCAGACGACGGCGCAAAACTGGCTGGTCTACCAGTTGACGGCATCACCCTTTACACTCGGCCTGCTGAACTTCGCCAACCAGACCCCCACGCTCCTGTTTACTCTGTTCGCCGGCGTCATGGCGGACCGCGCCAACAAGCGTACCTTCCTCATCACCACCCAGACGCTCGCCATGCTCCAGGCGGCGATCCTGGCCGTGCTGGTCTACACGGGCACGGCCCGCGCCGAGCATGTCATCGTCCTGGCGTTTATCCTGGGCACGATTAACGCCTTTGACAATCCCATCCGCCAGTCCTTCACGCCGGAGTTGGTGCCGAAGACCGACATCATGAACGCGGTGGCCTTGGGCGCGACGGCGTTCAATGGCGCGCGGATCATCGGCCCGGCCATCGGTGGGGCGGTGGTCGCCTGGGTGGGCGCGTCAGGCGCGTTTGGGCTGAACGCTCTTAGCTTTCTGGCCGTGCTGGCCGGCCTGTTTATGATCCAGTACCAGCCCCGCGCCCCGCAACGGCAGCGCGATCCCCTCTGGACCAGCCTACGTGAAGGCGTCAACTACATCCGCGGCAACCGTGCCGTGATTACGCTGCTGCTCCAGGCCTCGATGGTAGGGATCTTCGGTATGCCCTACGCGACCCTGATGCCCGTCATGGCAGCGGATGTGCTGGGGCTAGACGCCGGTGGCTACGGCCTGCTGATGAGCGCGACGGGTGTGGGAGCGCTGGCGGGGGCGCTTATTCTGGCTTCACTAGGCAACTACCGCCACAAAGGGCGGCTGGTGATGATGGGCGACTTCCTGTTTCCGACCCTGCTGCTCCTGTTTACGCTGTCCCGCGTCACCTGGCTGTCTACCATTCTGCTGGCGGGCATGGGCCTGTTCCTGATTCTGAGGAATGCGACGACCAATACCCTGCTCCAGACCGCCGTGCCCGACCAACTGCGCGGCCGCGTTATCTCGGTCTACATGGTTATGTTTATCGGCATGACCCCTGTCGGCGCGCTGCAGAGTGGCTGGCTGGCGCAGAACTACGGCGCGCCGTTCGCCCTGCAAGTTGGCTGCGTGATTCTCTTGCTCTCGGCGCTGCTGGTTCTGTGGCGGCGTCCCGAAGTTCGCAACCTGCCCTAAGGAGACACCCATGATTACCGACATCGGCCACCCGGCCTTCGCGTGCTACGACCTCGACCGTTCCCTCGACTTCTACGCCAGGCTGGGCATCCGCGAGGCATTCCGCCTGACGCGCGACGACGGCTCGCTCATGCTGATCTATCTGCATGTGGCGGGCGACCGCTTCATCGAGTTGTTCCCCAACGGTCCCCAGCCCAACCCCGACGTCAAGACCAGCTACCGCCACCTGTGCCTGCTGACGGAGAACCTGCGCGGGATGGTGGAGAGCCTGCGCGGCCAGGGCGTCGCCATCGAGCGCGAGCCGCTGCTGGGCAAGGACAACAACTGGCAGGCCTGGATCCGCGACCCCGACGGCAACCAGATTGAACTGATGCAACTCGCCGATGACTCGCCCCAGCGCCAGGCGGCGCGAAGAGGGAAGGGGGAGTAGGGAATGGGCA
>JAHCIP010000400.1 GCA_026129165.1 Anaerolineae bacterium | reverse complement strand
GTCGTGACCCGTCGCACGCGGCCGCCCCGCCGCGCTACTTGGCGCGCCAGCCAGTTGGAGTTGGTGTCCACCACGTCGCCGTTGAGGACTTCGTTGCCGATGGACAGAATCTCAGCCTGGGTCATGGTTGAACGTCCAGTAGAGGGTGGACGGCCAGCGCGTCGCACGCCTGCCCCACGTCCTCCGATCCCAACGCCCCCTTGTCCGTCACCACCCAGGAGACCAGGTTCAGAGGGGTCAGGTCAAACGCCCGGTTGAGGACCGTAACGCCCGGAATGGGCGAAGGTAGAAGTTCGCCCGCCTCTCGTTCCTCCCCGAGCAGCGCCGCCAGATCGGTCAGCCGCGTCGGCAGGAGCTTGTCGGATGCGGCCAGGACAATGAAGGGCCGCGCCGCGTCCTCGGCGGCCAGCGCCAGGGCGTAGGTCCCTGCTTTATTGACCACTCCCCGCGCCGACACGGTGTCCGCCCCGACCAGGACCAACGTGGCCTCGCGGACCAGGCTCGGCGCGAGCGCATCAGCCACCAGTGTTACCGCGACCCCCGCCTGGCTCAGCCGCCGCGCCAGGTCTATGCCCTCGTTGAGCGGCCGCGACTCGGCGCAGACCACACGACGGATCAGACCCGCCCCATGCGCCTTCAGTAGCGCGGCCTCTACGGTCCCGCTGGCCGAGAGGGTCAGCACGACCTCCTCCGCCCCTATGTGGGCCTGCGCCCTGTCCACCAGCTTCACGCCCCGCCGCGTTAGCCCCGCCACAAAGCCCTTGGCCGCCGCCGCGACGGAGGCCCGCTTCGCCTCGGCCGGCGCGCGCTCGACAGCCGTCAGAATGCTGTTCGCCAGGTGGAACAGGGGAGCCATCGCCGGCTGCGCCGCCATCAGGACATGGCCGACCTCGGCCAGGTCAGCCAGAAACTGGGCCTCGCCGGGCGCGCGCGAGGTCTCGGCGGCCAGGGTGAAGACCTCCGCCGCCTGAGCCGCGATGGCTGTCGCCCCGCTACGGTGGTCTTCCGCCAGTTGGGTGATTCGGTAGGCAACGTCTGGGTCCATAGCTGCTCGTCCGCCTGCCCTGTCGAGTGTTAGCTATATTCTAGCGCCGCTGGGGGGGTTCGGCAAGGTAGTCCATCACTGCCTTATCACTCTGACGTGACCGGTGGGGGCAACCGTGTTATACTGCGGCTTAGATTGGATCAGCGACAGGAGGCGACAGGATGAGCATCATCCAGCAGGAGTGGGGGCAGACGGCGGATGGGCGGGCGGTGGACTTGTACACCCTGGTCAACCGGCAGGGCGTGACGACGAGTATTACGAATTACGGCGGGGCCGTCGTGACGCTCCACGTTCCCGACCGCGAGGGGAACCTGGCCGATGTCGTACTCGGCTACGATACGCTAACGCCGTACCTGGCGCGGCATCCCTATTTTGGGGTCATTGTGGGGCGAGTCACGAACCGCACGGGCGGCGCGATGTTCTACCTGAACGGGGTAGCGTATCACCTGTCGAAGAACGCGGGCCAGAACCACGCCCACGGTGGTTTGGAGGGGTTTGACCGCAAAGTGTGGGGCGCTCAGGCCGAGGAGACGGCCGAGGGACCGAGCCTGGTCTTGACCTATCTCAGCCCCGACGGCGAGGAGGGTTACCCCGGCGCCCTGCGGGTCCAGGTAATCTATACTCTGACCCACGACAACGCGCTCCGCATAGATTATCACGCCGCCCCAGACCAGACCACCATCGTCAGCTTGACTAACCACAGCTACTTTAACCTGGCGGGCGAAGGCGCGGGTAGTGTGATGGACCATGTTCTCTGGCTGGATGCCGACGACTACACACCCACCGACGCGGCTCAGATTACGACAGGGGAACGTCGCTCGGTGGCGGGGACACCGTTTGACTTCCGCCAACCGACACGCCTCGGGTTACGCGCCCGCGACGACGACGAGCAATTGCGGCTCGCAGGCGGCTACGACCACAACTTCATTCTCAAGACCACGCCCGATCACCCGACGCTGGTGGGGAGTCTCTACGAGCCGACCAGCGGGCGCCTGATGGAAGTCTGGACGACGGCGCCGGGCGTGCAACTGTACGCCAGCAACAAGCTCGGCGCCGGCGAGCCGGTCATCGGGAAAGGCGGGCGGGTGTACGGAGACCACGCCGGGGTGTGTCTGGAGACGCAGGAGCTACCCAACGCCGTCAACCACCCCGGTTTCCCATCGCCGGTGGTTCGGGCGGGCGATGTCTACCGCCAAACGACGCTGTACCGGTTCACAACCCGCCCCGCGTGAGCTAAGGCGGCTCGACTACATCTTATAGCCAATTTTGCGCAGGAAGTCCTTTCGCTGTACCTTCGCCGCCTCGTCCTCGATGCCCAGCGGCGTCTGACCATCAATGACACCCAGGATGCCGCGCCCCTGCTCGCTCTCGGCCACCACAACCTGGAGCGGGTTGGCGGTGGCGCAGAAGATACGGGCGACTTCGGGGACGTTTTTGACCGCGTTCAGGACATTGACGGGGAAGGCGTTGCCGAGGAAGATGATGAACGAGTGACCCGCGCCGATGGCTTGCGCCGTTCTCTCCGCTAGCGCCGTCAGCTCCGCGTCCGTGCCGCTGGACCGCACCAGGCGCGGCCCGCTGGCCTCGCAAAAGGCCAGCCCGAACTTGATACCCGGCACCGTATTGACGAGCGCTTCGTGGACATCCTCGACGGTCTTGATGAAATGGCTCATGCCCAGGATAAGATTCAGGTTGGGATCAGGCTTTTCAATCGGGATAACCGAGAGTTGGATCGACATGTGACCTCCGATGGATAGCGAAACATTGGAGGCAAGTCTACCGCCTCTCAGTACAATCGGCAAGCTGCACTTCCGTCGCGCCCCAGATGCAAAGACACGACAGAGTTCTGCATCAAGTGCGTCCTTAAGAATATTCCAGTGTGACGACGAGATTTTGGTACTTGTCCACTCGCACTGTTGCCAGCGGGCCGATGACGGCGGTGCTGTCCTTCTCCTCGACGATGGCTGGCCCGGCGAATGTCGCGCCGGCTTTGAGGGCGTAGCGGTCATAAACGGGCGCCTCTACGAAGCCCCCCAAGTCGGCGAAGTAGGCTCGACGGTGGCCCTTGACGGCGCGCTCTACCGAGGTGGGGTCCTCTTCCACGGTCGGTAAGGCAATGTTAGGAATACCGCTGGTCGCCGTCAGGCGTAGTGTCATCACTTCTAGACCAAGATGGCGGTGGGCGTGGCCGTAGATGACCTCGTATTGGCTGTAGAACATTTGCCGCAGAGTATCGTCCAGACTTATATCGGCCAGCGGGCCATCGGGCAGGGTGACAGTAATCTCGTGGCCCTGGCCGACGTGCCGTAGGTCCGCCGCCTTGATAAAGCGCATGTCGCTCTCAGGGACGCCGGCCCGCGCCAGCGTCGCCTTCCCCTCTTCCATCATCTCCGCAAAGATACTGTCCAGCGTCGCCAACAGCGGTTGCGTCAGGCGTCCCATAAAGGTGCGCGCAAAGTCGAAGGCGGTCGGCGCGGTCAGGAAACCCAGGGCGCTCGCCACGCCCGCACTGGTTGGACAGACATAGCCCTGCATCTTGAGGGCGCGGGCGATTTGGTGGGCGTGCACCGGACCCGCACCGCCAAAGGCCATGAGCTTGAGCCGCCGTGGGTCCTCACCATGCTCCGATAAGTGGACCCGCGTGGCCGAGATCATGTTCTCGTTGACCACCTGGTACACCCCATAGGCCGCCTCGGTGATACTCATCCCTAATGGCTCGGCAATGGTCCGCATCGCCGCTTCAGCCTGCGCCCGGTCTAGCTCCATTCGTCCCCCCAGGAAATAATCAGGGTTCAGGTAGCCCAGCAAGGCGTCGGCGTCGGTAACGGTCGGCTGTGTCCCGCCGAGGCCATAGCAGGCGGGGCCGGGGTCGGCGCCCGCGCTCTCGGGACCCACCTTGAGCAAGCCCATCTCGTCGATGTGGGCGATGGAGCCGCCCCCCGCGCCAATCTCGATGAGTTCGATCGTGGGGACGCGAATGGGCAGACCGCTGCCCATCTTGAAGCGGTGGACACGGGCGACCTCGAAGGTGTTGGCTTTGTAGGGTTGCCCGTTCTTGATGAGGCACATCTTGGCCGTCGTGCCGCCCATGTCGAAGCTGACGAGGTTCGGCTCGCCAATCTTTTGCCCGTAGAACGCTGTCACCAACGCCCCCGCTGCCGGGCCACTCTCAACCAGGCGCACCGGGAAGCGGGCGGCGGTCTCGGCGATGGTAATGCCACCGCTAGAGAGCATCAGGTAGAGAGGATACTCAAAGCCTTCCTGGGCTAACTCCGTCTGGATGCCGTTCAAGTAGCTCTCCGTGAGAGGCTGCACGTAGGCATTACACACCGTCGTGGACATGCGCTCGTACTCGCGGATTTCCGGCGCGACTTCGTGCGAGAGGGAGACACTCAGGGCAGGGAAGTGGTCGCGGAGCCAGCCCGCCAGCAGGAGTTCGTGCTGGGGGTTGCGGTAGGCGTGGAGGAAGCATACCGCAACCGCCTGGACGGCCTTAGCTGTGAGCCAGTCATCCAATCCACTCAACGCCTCCACCTGTAGGGGGTGGTATACCTGGCCGAAGGCATCGAGACGCTCATCCACCTCATAGCGCAAGGCGCGTGGCACAAGGTGGAATACGGGCGGCGCTTTGAGATCGTAGATGTCGTAGCGCATCTCCTTCATCGTGTCTAGCGTATCGGAGAAGCCAGAGGTAGTGATCAGGGCCGTGCGGCTGCCCTTGCGCTCGATAAGAGCGTTCGTGATGAGCGTCGTGCCGTGAATGGCGTTGTTGACCTGGCCGCCTTCGGCCTGAACCCGCGCCAGCAGGG
>JAHCIP010000040.1 GCA_026129165.1 Anaerolineae bacterium | reverse complement strand
GTCCAGGGCTCGGTGATCACGGTGACGGTGGGCGTGCTCGCGGGCGCCGAGCTGACATCGGGTCTGGGTGGCGTCCCGCCCGGTGTTCCGGGCGCTGGCCTGGTCGGTCGGCCGCAGAAGTACATCATCAGCGACGCGACGGGCCTGATCTGCGACGTCCTGCCCGACCCGCCCTGATCTGAGTACATAGTACCCAGTCTCCAGTCGTCCGTAGGGGTAGCCCTCGGTGGCTACCCCAGTTCACTCGGTCCCTGGTTCGCCAGGGACCGAGTTTTTTTGCTTGGCTCCCCCGTATCGTGACCACGCCCCGGCGCGTTTTAGTCTTACAGAGCGTAAGGATTGAAGGAGCCACTGTCCCATGTCTACTCGACTGAGCCTGTGGTGCGAGCGCCTGATTGAAGCGGGTTGGCTTGTCACCCTGTTATTAGTTCCCCTATTTTTCCAAAGTACCACCGAGCGGGTCTTTGAACCGGACAAAATGCTGTTGATTCAGTCCATTGCCCTGCTCATGGCCGTCGCCTGGGTCGTGCGAGCCCTAGACCGATGGCTGGGCGCGCCGCGCGGCAAAGCGGATGGGGCCACGATGGCCGCCCGGCCAGCGGGTAGCAGTGTGTGGACGACGGCGGGGGGGCTTATCTGGCCGGTCGTCCTGTTGATCGGCGCTACCCTCATGGCGACGGCCGGTTCTATTGCCCCTCGCATGAGCTGGCTGGGATCGTACCAGCGTGGTCAGGGGTTCTATTCCTGGCTGGCGTTTGTGGTGATCTTTGGCTCGCTGCTGGTGGGGCTGCGGCGGCGTGACCAAGTCGAGCGGCTTGTCACCGTCCTTATGGTGGGCAGCATCCCGGCGGCACTGTTCGCGGTGATGCAGTGGCTCGGTGTTCAGCCGGGCGTATGGCGTTCGCTATATGGCGGGCGTGTCTTTGGTACACTGGGCAATCCTATCTTCTTGGGTGGCTACCTGCTCATGCTGATTCCCCTGACCCTGGCCCGCCTGACGACGCGGAGTCGGAGCCTGGAACGCGGCCTCTATCTTGTCGTCTTGGTCCTTCAGGGGGGAGCGCTGGTGTTGACCCTGAGCCGAGGTCCGTGGCTGGGCCTGGCCGGCGGTCTGGTCTTTCTCGCCCTGGCCTGGGCCGCCGTGAACCGGCGGCGTGGGCTGGCGCTGGGCATCGTAGGCATCGTGGTCGCCCTGGTCGTGGTCGTCGGCGGGCTGAACCTGCCGCCGGTGCGTGATAGCCTGGCGACGGCCCCCTCGGCTATCCGCCGTCTATCCCAACTGGCCGATGTGGGGGCCGGGTCGACGGGCGCGGTTCGCCTGACCCTGTGGGACGCGGCCGCGCGGGTGATGTCCGTTGAGCCGCTGCGCCTGCCCATGGGCTATGGGCCGGAGACGGGGCTGATCACGCTGACCGCCAACGCCTCCTCCATCCTGCGCTATCAGGATCGGCCCGATGTCTCGCCCGATCGCTCCCACAACGAGAATTTCGACCGCTTGATTGAGACAGGCGTCCTGGGCCTCATCGGTTACTTGTGGCTGGTCGCGGCCGGCGTGTACCTGATTCTGCGTCAGTTGGGGTTGGCTGGCGAACGGGCGCAACTCGGCGTGTATGCCGGCCTGGTCGGGATGGGAACGCTGGCCGGCGCCGGCCTACCCCTGGTGTTTGGGCTGCCGGCCCTGGTAGGTCTTGGCCTGACCATTGGGCTCCTAGCGGGCGTGTGGGCCTATTTGTTGATGGAGGCGCTGGGGACGTCACGGATTGGGGCGGTGGACCGTGATAGGAGCTGGCTGCTGATGGCCCTGTTGGGCGCGCTCATCGGTCACTTTGTTGAGGTCTCTTTTGGCCCGGCCAATCCAGTCAACCGTCTCCTATTCTGGGCCTTTCTGGGCGTCGTAGGGGCGATGGCTGGGCTAAGGACGCAGGGCCTGGGTGCAGTCGCCGCCCTGGATGGGGCTATGGCCCCTGAACCCAATGGTCATCCCCGTCAGCCAGCCGGCGCGGGCCGCGCCGGCCAGGGCACTGTGCCCGGTCGCACGCCATCGCGTGCGACGACGCGGTCTGTCGCCACCGCGCCCGCCGCCGTGGCTGAACGAGCGCCCACGACGCAGCGGGTTCCCGGTCGCCGCGTCAGCGTCGAGGCGGCCCCAGCTTTGCTGGCGACCTCGCCCTGGGCCTATGGTGCCCTGGGCGGGCTGCTGCTGGCGACCCTGGTCTATTCGTTCGTAACGCTGGACGACTTCTCGGTGAGCGCGAATGGCTTTGCCATCGTCTGGTTCCTGGCGCTGACAGTGACGTTGAGCGCAGTCTTGCTCTGGCTGGAGGCGCGCCACGAGGCCGCGCCAGCCGACGCCCCGTCTCCGTCGCTGGCGCCCGTGGGGGGCCTCGTCTTCGGTGGGCTAATCTTGATGCTCCTCCTGCGCGGCGTGGTCCTGCTAAGCGGTGGCGACGCGCTATCCATGCTGTGGCTGTTCGCCCTGGTCGTGGTCGGCGGCCTGGGCGCTCTCGCGGCCTGGCTGCCGCACGCGCAGACGCCGCAGAAACCGATTTCCAGCGTGGGGCTGGTCCTGTATCTCCCCCTGACCCTGGCCGCCCTGGGCGTGATCATCGTCCTGAACTTTGTCCCGATCACCGCCGATATGTACTTGCGGGCGGCTGAAGGCTACAGCGAGGCGGGCGACCCGCAAACAGCGCTTAATCTGACGACACGCGCCTTCCAGACTCAACTCGATGAGCCGGTCTATGCGCAGAAGCTGGCGGAGATGCTCATCGGTCTGGCCCAGGCGGCGCCGTCGCAAGAGCAGCGTGATACTGGCTTCGAGCAGGCCGTCCTGGCCTCCGAACGGGCGGCCTCGCTGGTCCCTGTGGACGCGAACTATCGCTACAACGTCGGCAACGCCTACCTGGTCTGGGCGCAGACGACGCAGGACCAGACCCTGCGCAGCCAGCGGCTGGCCCACGCCGCGCAAGGGTTCCAGCAAGCCACGCAGATCAACCCGAATATGTCCGACGCCTACATGGGCTGGGGGGTGGCGTCGCTCCTGTCGAACCAGTCGGCCGACGCGACTCAAACCCTGCTGTTGAAAGCCCTGGAACTGGACCCGCGCAATGGCGTCGTCTATTTCTACCTGGGTCGCCTCTATCAGACGCAAAACCAGGCTGACGCGGCTGAGCAAGCCTATCTCAACGGCCTCCGCCTCTCGCCCACTAGCCCCCAGGCCGTCACCGCCTATAGCGCCTTAGGCGATATCTACCAGAAAGCCAACCGTGTCAATGATGCCATTCAGATGACCCTCAAGGCCATCGAGTTGACCCCCGACAACTGGATCAACCACCTGAACCTGGCCCTGCTCTACCAGCGGGCCGGGCGCGGCGAGGATGCGTTGAATGAGGCGCAACTGGCGTATAACCTGGCGCCGAGCGACGCCAGGCAGCGCGTGGTAGATATCATCGGCCAGTTGCGGCAAGGCGGCCGCTAAAGCGTAACAAATCTGCCCCTCCTACGTCCTCATATCTAGGCCGCTGCCGGGCGGCTGATTCGGCTTGCTCTCGCTCGCCGCCATGCTCGCGAGAGACCTAGATAGGGGACTGGGGATAGGTGTGAAGCGGTTTCGCCTCAGTTTTGTCCTGATCGGGGCGCTATCCGCCCTGGCTTTGGTGTTGACTCTGGGTGGGTTGCCCCTGGCGCAGGCCGGCGTTGACCAGGATACGCCACCGACGCAGACGGCCCTGGCGCCGACACTGATTGCCACGGGCGGTCCGACGCCGACCATCGTCGGCGATAGCCGCCGTCAGAGTTATGTGTGGGTGAGTCGCGAACCGGCCGCCATCGTTCCCTACGACGATGACGTCGTCACGGAGTTTCCGGACGGCACCACCCTGCTCTATATCAATATCTGGATTGGCAACGAATCCCAGCCCGTTGACTATCAAATTGAGACGCGTAATGGATTTGGCGCGCTCCAGTCTCCCCGCCTCGAAGGCCGCTACGACCCGGCTTGGGGCGTTATCACCGTCCCCTGGACACCAGGCTCCGGCAGCATCCCCCGCGCCGGCAACGATTACCTCACCACGCTCTACGTCCTCAAAAACATCGCGGGTACGATTCTGCGCATCCCCTACCAGGACCGCTGGCGTATCGGCAGCAACCTGCGCTTCAACCAGAGCAGCTATAGCGATGCTGGCCCCGCGTCATTGGAAGTCATTGACGATGGCCGCAACCAGAATCCCAATACCCAGGAGACGATTAGCGTCCGCGTCTGGTCTGACGGCGGCGACGCGACCGGCTTCAGCCTGACCCTCAAGGAGTCGTCGCCCAATAGCGGCCGCTTTGTGACGGGCGCCGCCGTGGGATTGCCCAACCTGAGCTTCTGTAGCGAGGCCGGCTGTAGCGACGCGGCGGCGACCAAACTGGCGGTCAATCCCAATGGCGACCGTATCCACGCCAGCTACAAGACAGCCAGCAACCTCGACCTGACGGCTCAGGCGGACTGGACCCCGTCCGGCGGGGGCGGCAGCACACCCCGCCCGCCGACTCCGACCGGGCCGCCCACTGCTACGCCGACGCGGACGCCCACTCTGCCCGGCGGAGCCGTTGCGGTTACCCTGACCCCGGTCCCCACCCCCCTCGCCCCAGGCGTCTTTGTGCCGCGCGTCGGCTACATCCGAGGCGTGCGCAATCGTTCGGGACTGCCGCCCATCAACTTCCCCGACTTCAACCCCGACATGTCCGTCGGCTACTATGACGCTTCAACCGAGCCGGTCTGGCTCGGCTTTATCCAGTTTGACTATACCTGGCCGGCCAATGCTCAACTGGTCAATGCGGATCTGGCGATAACAGGCAGCCGCAACTTTAATACCGCTTTGAAGGGCGATACGGGGCAGTGGCGCGTTGACGTTATCAATATGGGTGACAAGATCATTGACTATACAATGGTCTTTACCGATGTGGCGGGGGCGGATACTCTGGCGACCCTCAGTCCCATCCTGGCGCCGGATATGCTCCAACCCCAGGTGACCAATCGCCTGTTCTTCAGCCAGGAGGCGCGGCAGGCGGTCCAGAGCCAGTTGGAGAGCCAGCGGCGGGTGGTCTTCCGCGTCAGCGGCCCGGCCTCAGTGTCGTTTCGCGAGCAGAACATCTTTAGCTGGGCCACGGGCTGGTCGGGTTCGGCGCCCTCCAGCGAAGCGGGGCCTCAGTTACGGCTGAACTATATTGTCCAGCCGCCGACTGGCACGGCCACCGCCACCAGTGCGGCCAGCCTCACGGCCACGACCACGGCGACGGCCAGCCGAACCTGGACGCCGCCACCGCCGACCACCACCCGCACGCCAAGCGCGACCTATACTTCGACCGCGTCGGCTACTGCCCCGCCCTCGACGCCGACGCCGACGCCTCCACCGAGTGTCACGGCTACTCTGACCGCGCCGCCGCTGCCGAGCGCGACAGCCTCGGTGTCACCTACCCCCACCGTCGCCCTGCCCACGTTCCTCGTCACAGGCTTGGTCGAGGATTGCGGCCGGACCCGATTGACGAACGCGCGAATTAGCATCTTCCAGACGGCCTACTCGGCGCTGACCCAGGAGGGTATCTATGTCATGCCCTCCGTCAGCCTGCCCGACGGCGTTTATACCTTGCTGGCGGTGAGAGGCGATCTGGCGGCCATCCGTCAGGCTACTTTGGGCGCGGGTCAAGCGCAGTATGTCGTCAACTTTACTGATGACTTCTGCTTGCGCTCGGCCGGGCCGGCGGCCAGTGCGACTGCCTCTCCGACCGCGACGCTCACCGTCACCAGCTTGCCGCCGACCCTGACGCCCACCTTCGAGCCGACGGTGACCGAGACGGCGCCGGCGACTGAAACAGTCGAGGCGCCGAAGACGCCCACCCTAACCGCGACTCCTGCGGCGCTAGCGGCGACCGCGACGGCCACTGCGCCGCCGACGGCCAGCCCAACGCCACAGCCGCCCACCGCGACTAGCCCCCCCACCCAGACCTGGACGCCGAGCGCCACGCCCTCAGCCACGCCCCGCGCGACACGGACCGTGACGCCCTCACTGACGGTGACACCCACCTCCACGCTGACGCCCACGGCGTCGGCAACTGCGACGGCTAGCCCGACGGCCACCTTCACCCCTACGGCGACGGTCACGCCGACGGCTACCCTCACCGCGACAGCCACGCGAACCGCGACGGCCACAGCCAGCCCGACGCCGACCATCACCCCGACGCGGGTCACGAATGTCTATCTGGATAAGACGGTCTACGCCACGTACAACGACCAGGTGAGGGTGACGGTGTTTGACCTGGCGCGCTATGCGTCGTCCTTTCAGACGTCGTTTAGCGCGCCCATTGAAATCTACTCCGACGCCAGCGCCGCCCGCATCCGGCTGAACCTGTACCGTGACGATACGGTAACCGGCCAGTATATTCCCGACCGCAATTCGCTGGTGGGGTTCTGCGAGGAGTGCAACGAAACGGATGTCGTCAACGTGCAACTCAAGGTGCGGTCTGGCTCGATTATCCGAGCGGAGTATAAGAGCCTGGATGGCACGCTCTACACCACCACGGCCCGGTGGCAGTTCAATCCTCTCCCGACCGAAACCGTTACGCCGACGCTGACGCCGCCTCCGACCTCCACCGCCACCCGCACCGTCACGCCGACGCCCACTGAAACGCCTCATCCCCCCACCCTGACGGCGACGGCTACTGAACCGCCGCCCTCGACCGCCACGCTGACGCCCACGGTGGAGCCTACGCGTGACGCGCCTCCCACGCCCACTGCCACCCTCACGCCGAGTCGAACGCTCACAGCCACCCCCTCACCCACTCACGCGGCCGCCTCGCCGACGTGGACAGTGACGGCTTCCGTCACCGCGCCGCTGACTGCGACACCGACGCTGACACCGCCCGCTCTCCTGCCCTACCGGGTCTATCTCCCGCTGGTGGCAGGCGGCCAGCAAGGGCCATTCACTGGCGCGCCACGACCGGCCGCTGTACGGACGGACGTAAATCGTTTGGCCGATGCTGTCACCGAGGTCCGCCGCCTCTGGATGGCCCTCAACTCTCTATTCGCTAGAAAGTAGCCAGCCTATGCCTCGACGCCTCGTTCTCGTTGTCCTCGTCGCCTTTAGCCTCCTGCTCAGCCTCAGCGCGCCTGGCGCGCTGGGGGCGGCGCAACAGGCGACACCGACGGCAACGCTGCCCTTGATTGGGGCGGCGACGGCGACCGTCGCCACCTCAGCGACGGCGACTTCGACGCCCACCGCGCCCCCCCCGTCCATCACGCCTACCGTCGCCGGGCCGACGACCACCCCTACGGCGACCATCAGCCCGCGCGAGTGCCCCAATACCGATGAAGGCAGAGCCTGGGTCTGGATGAGCCGCACGCCAGACGGCCCGCCGGAAAAGGACTTCTCCAATAACGTTGTGACCCTCTATATTCGATTATGTTACGAAGCCCAGGATGGCGTGCCGCTGCCGTACACCGTGGAAATCCGCGACAATGCTGGCGTTCAGCTCTTCGGCGGCCGGGGGACGTATGCGGGTATTGGCTATGGCACCCACCCTGCCCCGGTGGACATCTTCCTCTTGCAGTCGAGCAATCAGCCGTATACGACGCGCATCAGCTACACCCTGCCTGGTGTTCCCTTTCCTTACGAGCGCACCTACCTGTGGGCCACGGGAACCTCGGTGACGTTTGACCGACCGGTGTACTACGGCGCGGGTGATACGGCCCGCATTGCCGTCCAGAGTCCGCGCCGGCGGGGAGACCAGACGACGAACTTGACCGTGACGAGTAATGTCAACGGCCGGCAGATCGGGCAGGCCGGCCTGACGCTGACGGAAAAACCGTCTGGCAGCGGCCGCTTTGAGGGGACGCTTGGCTTCCGCACGACCGCCGGCGGCTCGGCCTCTGCGGTCACGATTTATGTGGAAGACGGGGCGCAATTGACCGCCACCTATGATCTGGCCGCGCCACCCGCGGTGGGCAGCGCCGAGTGGCGTGAACCGCCCACCCCCACCCTCACCCCCTCGAATACGCCTGTCCCCACCCGCACGCCGACGCCAACGCCGACCCAGACGTCGACGCAGACCCTGACCCCGACCAGCACCTTGACGTTTACCCCAGGGCCATCCCCGACGCCGTCGCTGACCTTCACCGTCACCCTGACCCCGACGCGGGGCCCGGAAACCGCGACGCCCGTTCCCACCTGGACGCCCCAGACGGGTGTCATGACCGTCGTGCCGACCGCAAATCAGGTCGGCTACTTCAGCACCCTCTATAACGCCACCGTGCCGAGTCTGATGTGGGCGGGCGTCTGGGCCAGCGGCCGCAGCATCCATCACGGCGTCGTCCAGTTTGACCTGTTCGGCCTGCCCGTCCGCCCGACGATTACCGCCGCCTCCCTCGCCGTGACCGGCCAGCGCAACTTGCTTGGCGAGACCGCGCCAGTCAGTTTTACCGTGGGGCTGCTGCCGCCGCGTTTCGGAACGTTCGACGAGGCCCAGTCGCTGGCCTTTGCCTCCTATGATGACATCCACAACGCGCCGGTCACGCCAGCCGCAAACGGCGTTGACTCGCGTGAGTTGGGCGTAGGCATCACCACTATCTTCCAACTCTCCCCGGCCCAGTTAGCTCAACTGGCCGAGCGCCGAGGGACGACGGGGCGCGTCACCTTCCGCCTGGACGGTCCGCAGAGCACCCCTGACCGCCTATTTGGCTGGTGCGGCCGGCCGACGCCGACTGGGCCTGGACAGGCCCAGTGTCTGAGCGACCAATGGCCCAATCTACGGATTGACTATGCCATCCCGGCGCCGACGTTCACGCCCACCTTTACCCCGACCCCCACGGCGACGGGGACCGTGACGGGGACCGCGACGCGCACGCCCACCGTCACCCAGACGTCTACAGCCACCTCGACGCCGACGGCCACCTGGACGCCGACCACGACGGCCACGCCGACCGCGAGCGGGACAGCGACACAGACCGCTACCCCCGGTCCCACGGCCAGCCCGACGGTCACTTCGACCCGCACACCACTCGCCACGGCCACCCCCACCCTGCCGCCGACGACGGCCCCGACGCTCACGAGTACGGTCACGGCCAGCCCCACTATCACTCCGACCCCCACGGTGGGCATTAGCTTCGTCGGCCATGAGCCGCAGCGGACCTATCACACGACGGCCGACCAACTCATCCTCCAGATCTATGACCCCAACCCATTCCAGCCAGACGTTTACGTGAGTAGTGATAGTACAGCGCCTGGCGAGGGCCTGTTCATCACCCTCATCCCCAGCGCCGCCGACTCTAACTACCTGGTCATGGACCGCCCCATTCGCTTCTGTGTCGAGTGCGCGGGGAACGATCAGAATAAGCTGGAACTGAAGGTTCGCAACGGCGACCGCATCTTTGTGGAATACGACAACCTGCCGACCGCCATGGCGCGCTGGTACGAAGGGACGGCCACCCCGACGCGCGTATTCACGGCTACCCCGACGGCGACCGCCTCGCCCACGCCGACGCTTACCCCCACGGCGACGGTGACGCCCTCACCGACCGCATCCCCGACCCACACGCTGACGCCCACCGCGACGGCGACGGCCTCGTCTACCCCGACGCGAACGCCAACGGCGACGGCCTCACCTACCCTGACGGCCACAGCGACCGAGACACCCACGCCTACCGCCACACCCATCCCAACCGTTCAGTTCTACTTCGATGAGTTGGATGGGGCCTATGTGGGTACGGACACGACGGCTACGTTGTTCCTGTACGACGTGGACATCCCGCTCTACTGTCCGCTGGGCCTGTTCCCGGAACAGGTGACGGTGCGTATCTTCAGCCAGACCAGCGGCTATGCCTTTGACGTAGTATTGCGCTCGCTGTTGCCCTGCACACCGCCTTACACGTCTTACACGGGTGTTCACGATGACAGGCTGCGCTTCTGCACCGATTGCGCCGCCAGTGACCCGACGCAGCATATTCTGAAGGTGAGCGACGGCGATATCGTCTCAGCCGAGTATCGGGACCGACTGCGCTCGGGTATCATCCACGTGGCGCGCGCCCGCTGGTTTAGTACCACGCCCACGGTGACGCCGACAGCGACGCCGTCGCCGACGCGCACCCGGCCCGCGCCGACGGCGACGGTGACTGGCACGCCGCTACCACCCACCGTCACGCCGACGCCCAGCGTGTCGCCCACCGCCAACCCGGCCCTCCCTACCGGGACGGCCACCTTGCCCGTCGTAGCGACAGCAACGCCAACGCTTACCCCGACAGGGCCGACGCCCACCAGCAGCCCTACGGTGGAGGTGACGTATCGTTACTGGGTTTACCTGCCGCTGATCCAGCAGGCGGTGGGGAAGGATGCGCCGTGAACCGGGTCTTCCGACGGAAGCCTTGATTGGCGAAACCCGGCTCGTCTCGCCGCCAGGCCGTATCCTGGACTGGCTGTTGCGCGTTTAAGAGGATGTCGCCGCCACGCGCACTCGGCCCGCCGCTTGGCTGAGTGGGAGTCGGGGGAGGCCGGTTTGGCGTACTCCGGCGTTAAGCGGTCAGGTCGAGACAGGTCCGAGCCGAGGGGGAGGCTCCCAAAGCTTCCCCCTCATGCTGTCTGGCGCTTAATGGACAGCTAAGCCGTCATTAATCAAATCTTAATCCACATTGTGTTTAGTAGAGCAGGGCGGACTGGGGGTTCCAACTCGGCGCTGCTCTACCCTGGAAGCGAGGTTGTGATGCGAAGACTGCGCCAGTTTGGAATGGCCCTGGTAGTCACCCTCTTGTTTCTGGCGGCGGGTCACACACTGACCCAGGCCGATAGCCTACAGCAGGGTGGCTCCATCCGCCCGGTCCAGAAGATCTGGATGAGTGACAAGCCCAACGGGGCGGCGCTGACCATATTTCCTAGCGGCTTGAAGACCGTGTATGTCGTGTTCGATTACAAGGATGCGGCGGACGCCGAAATCCAGGTCCGCGTACTCGATCCCAAGGGCGCGACGATCTTCCTGGAGACCAAGAAGTATTCCGGCGCGGGCCGCGAGAACCTGGAAATGACGGCCAGCGATCCGCTGAGCGACGGCAGCTATGTTACCAACGTCTACGTTAGCCTGAATGGTAATCTCTTCCTCTCAGAGTCGAACGAGTGGAACGTCGGCAAGGCGTCATCCGCCCCGCAGCCTACCACAGCGGCCCCAGCGCAGCAGCCAGCGCAGCAGCCGGCCCAGCCAGCGGCCCCCAACCCCGCCAGCAAGCCAGCCGCGCAACCTGTCAACGCAGCGCCCGCGCAACCGGCCGTTGTGGGCGATAGTGGTGTATCCGCGCCTATGCTCATTGGGGCGGGTATCCTGGTCGTCGGGCTGTTGGCGCTGGTGGTATGGGCAGTGCGGGGCTTCTTGAATGCCCCCAAGGCCTCCTCCTGACCTCGTTCGCCCTCTGAAAGGAGATTGGTTACGTGAAGCGTCTGCTGAGTTTGATAGCTCTCGGCCTGGTGCTCCTCGTCGGCCTGCCGACCGTGAGCCAGGCCCAGGCCCCTGTTGATACATCCGGTAAAGTCACTCTTGACCTGCGCGGAAGCGATAATGCCTCCCGATGTAGCCAGGACCCGCGCGAGACGACCAAGATCTGTGACTTCCCGACGGGTACGAAAGAGATCAATGTCCTCGTCACGTACCAGGATTTAGCCATGGAGAATGGCCTGGCCGTTGAACTGCGCGATGAAAGCGGGAATGTCATCTTCTTTAAGTCGGAGCGGGTGACCGGCAGTGGCTCGCTGCCGTACAAGGTGACGGGTACCGATGTCTATACCTCGTACCAGACCCAGGTCGTCGCCAAGACCGACGAGATTATCAACGCGCTGAACACCCAAAACGCCTCGGCCTACTACCAGGCGGCGACCGTCCTGCAGAACTACGAGCCAGTCATCAGTATGGTACGCCAGTTGGAACGCTATACCGCGCCTTCCACACCGGCTCAGTTGACGACGGCCCGCACCAGGCTGGAAGCCGGTCAGGCGAAAGCCCAGGAGGTGAAGCCGACCGGCCAGACGGCCGAGGTCCAGGCGCAACTCATCCGCGACGCGCTGGCCGCGACCCAGGAGGCGAAGCAGCAGTTCTCGGCCGCCAAGAGCGGCTTGCAAGGTCGGACTGGCCTCGCCTTCCTAAACGTGGATACGACCAGTGGGCAAAAGATGACCGGGAAGTTGAGCCGGGGCGGGCAGCCTGTCGAGTCGGCCGAGTGGGCCGTGGCTTCCAGCCCTATCCAGCGTGCGACGGCCGAACCTACTCGCGCGCCGACGAGCACCGTGGCGCCGACCATCAACGTGTCGGCGATACCCCCGGCGACACTCACGGCTCAGGTGGCCTCACTCCTGGCGACGCTGGCGGCGGCGCCCTCCGCTACCTTGCCGCCCGTGGCCGCGCAGACGACGCCGACGCCACTGCCTGTGGAGGCGACGGCCACTTCTCAAGCCGCCCGTGGGGTAGACACGCCGGTCGCCACGGTCCCGTCAGCCATTACGGCGACTGAGGCGCCGCCCGGCGTGGTGCCGCCCACCGCTACCGCCTTCCGTCTCGCCGGCGGCGCCGCGACGCCTACCGTCCTAGTCAGCATTCCTACGGGGCAGGCTTCCGCCGCGGCGGCCGCCATCGCCTCACCCACTGTCCGTTTGGGAACGACGCCCGGCGCGACGTCAGCGGCTGTGCCAGGCGGGGTGGGGACAGTGGCTCCGACCGGGGCCGCGATTGCCAAGGCCGAGGCTGCCAGCGGGGCGCAACCGACGCCGACCGCGACGACGGCCCGTGTGGCGGGCAAGGTGAGTTTTAACTTAACCCCGGGCGCGGACGGCTCGACGCGCGTAGCGGGGCAGGCCAACAACGGTGGCTTACCCTGGGCAACCATTGGTTTGGTCGTCGTCGCCCTGGGCCTAGCAGGCGCGGCGCTCTGGATGCGCCGGCGCGTCTAGACCTGCCAGCGGCCGAACGTCTCCCTGAGAGAGACTTCTAGAACGTAGTTACCATGATAATGTAGCGTCAGACCCGCGTGGTCTTCTAACATACGCTTAGGACGGAGTCTATTGGCTGCGCGCCCCGTTAGCCGACTGGACCCCCCGCCGGCGGCTAACGTTGGCTCCGTCATCCCCACCCCCTACACTCTAAGGAGGATTGGATCTATGCGATTGATCGCATACGCCGGACTGGCGCTTGCGCTAGTTCTGGCCGCCGCCGTGCTTCTGATCGGCGGCCCTCAGTTGACCTGGGCGGACACCTCAAGTCCGCAGAGTAGTGACGGGCTGGCCCCAAGCCAGGCCGTGGACGATGTTCAGATTGAGATGCTGCTGAACGGGCAGCCGGAGACACTCTTTCCGGCCGAGGTGCTGAATGGCTCCACGGTCGTGACGCCAGGGACACGTAGCGTGACCGGCCGGGTCCGCTATAACATCACGCCGTTCCCCAGTGAGACCAGTGCGTTTACTGAGACCATCAAGGTCTTCGACCCGGCCGGTATTGTGGTCCATACCGAAAATTTCTCCATTCTTGCCTCGGCCAGCACAGGCGTCCACACCTTCACGGTGACGGGCGACGAGATGTTCTCGGTATACCGTCAACTGGCGTCGGCGCGTCTGACCACGGCCAAGAGCCAGGCCGACTCGCTGCAGCCGGCGACGACAGCGCTGGTCACCGATACCATCAGCACCCTGACTTCGCTGGCGACTGTGGCGAGTGAGGCCAACACGGCTTTGGACCGTATTCTGAAGTTCACGGAAGTGGTGACCCCGACCCGTACGAGCGTGGCTCGGGCGCAGTCGGAAATTCAAACCGCTAGCTCGACGGCCGACAACCTGGCGCGGCTGGGCATTGCCATCCCCGAATTCTGCAATCGCTTTGCCGATCCGGGCCAGCGCCAGACCTGTCAGGCCGACGTAGCCCGCAAGGTGGGTGTGTATAACACTGACCTGCCCCGCCTGAAGGCGGCGGCGACGGCGGCGCTGGCGGCCTACAACGAGGCAGCCGCTGCGCTGGCCGGCCTGACTAACCTGCAGATTCCCGCCATTGACGGCTGCGGGACCAGCGGGGGCCGACCTGTACCGCGGACCTACACCAGCAACGTGGTCGAGGCACGGCAGGGGGGAGAACCTCAGACGCGCGACAGTTGGGAATGGCAGGTCGGCAACCCCTCGACATTCAAGGCCAACGCGACGCTGCTTGTGGTTCCGCCGCAGATCTACATGCTCAATGTGACGCCCCCCGTGCCGCATCAGGCCGACGTGTTGGCGTCCATTTATGACACGCGCTGTCTGCCGGTGCGCGACGATGTCGAAGTCGCTTTTCGGTCTACCATCGGCGTCATCGACCCCATCACCGTGACGACGTACTCGGAGGCGGGCGTGCATGGTCTAGCTCGGACAACGCTCCGCGCGGGCGACACGCCTGGTCCTGGCCTGGTGAGCATCGTTGGCCTCAC
Source organism: Anaerolineae bacterium (assembly GCA_026129165.1). Taxonomy (GTDB): domain Bacteria; phylum Chloroflexota; class Anaerolineae; order Epilineales; family JAHCIE01; genus JAHCIE01. The sequence continues at coordinate 14,324 of JAHCIP010000040.1, read as the reverse complement.
CACGCTGGCGAACGTGACCGTCATCGGCCCGGCGACGCAGTTGACCTTCCTATCGGCGTCGGGCGCCGCGCAGACGCAGCGCTATATCCGCCAGGGCGACACCACGGTGGAGTTCCAGGTCCAGGTACGTGACGCGCGCGGCAGTGTCGTGGCTGATGGGACACAGGTTGAGTTCACCGTCACGGAGAATGCCGGGCAATTCAGCCAGAGTATTGTCACGACCGTCAATGGCATGGCGCGGGTGACCTTTACCGCCCGCCAGACGCCGCTCGCCGCGGCGGTGGTCACCGCGCACGCGGTCGGTACGCAGGCTAGCGCGCAACTGAACATCGCCATCGTGGGGCTGCCCGCCAATATTCAGTTGGGCGTCTCGCAAGGCTACAGCACGACGCTCTACATTGGCAGCCGTAACGACCAGTACCCCAACTTCACGTTTGTCGAGGCGACGGTGACGGACGCCGCTGGCTCGCCGGTGGCTGACGGCACCGAGGTAGAACTCCGCCTCTCCGCCGCGAACCGCGCCTTCTGGGAAGACCCGGCGGCTGGGACGAACGGCCTGGCGACGCGCGTGGTCACCAGCGGGGGCAAGGCACGGGCCAAGCTCCAGGTGCTGGATGACACCTCCGCGGGTAGCCTGAACGTCATCGCCTCGATTGGTACCCTGCGCTCGGCGCCCCTCAGTCTGACGCTGTCTGCCGACGTGCCGAACCCGCCCCCGACCCGCTGGAGTATCTATCTTCCGATGATTCTAAGGCAGGGGCTGTGCGGCAAGCCGACGGGCGGCTGCCAGGGACCGCAATAGGCTCACTGGAAGAGGGTAAACTCCCTCAGTAAAACCACGCGGGGAATTGACGTGACACCGCGCCACAAACTTCTAGTTTGTGGCGCGGTCGTTCTTGTCAGGCGACGGAGGACGGAAGACGAAAGATTGAAGATTGAAGACTGACCACTGACCACCCACCACCGACTACTGTCTACCGACTACCGACGGCTGTACCCTGTCCTACGGCAGCGGCGGCGTAAAGTTGAGGGTCAAACTGGGGGGTGTCCCATCAGCCCCACTATTCCAGCTAAAGAGATTGTTGGGACCGACCAGGGGGCCTTCCAGCCGCAGCGAGAGGCGGCGCGTGGTCTGGATGCGGCGGGCTAATTCGTCTTGTGCCTTAGTGTCAAATTGGAGGAAATAGGGCGCGCCGGCGCGTAGGTCGCTACCCTGCCAGGTGGGGGTCAGGACGGCCAGGCCAGGGGCGTCGCGGAGGCGGGCAAAGGTGAGACTCGACCACGCCAGGTCCGAGGCCGCGTCGAGCAGGACGACACGGTACTCGCCACCGGGGGCTGTGTAGCGCTGCGAGCGGCCCAGCAGGAAGAAGGTGGCCCAGTTGAGACGAGCCTGGGGGGGAACGGCCGACAGGTCGAATTGCACCGCGCCGAGGTACTGACCTGTATCAAACAGGCCGACATAGATGTCATTGTCGCCCAGGTGATTACCACGGGTCTCGGAACTGACCAGCCAGCCGCTACTGGCCGGGCGAGCCATGATCTGGAGCGTGATGGAGCCATCTGGACCTGGCGTGGGCGACGGCGCGAGGGTCGGCGGGGGCGGTAAAGGCGTCGCCGTAGGCGTGGGCGTAGGCGCGCCCGGCGACGCCGTGGGTAGCGCCGGGCCATCGAGGGCGTACGCCAGCATGAGGACGGGTCCCGGCTGGGTGCTGTCCGGCCCCTGCCCCGTATCCCAACTAAACAGGTTGTCGCCTCCTGTCGGGCCATCCAGCCGGAAGGAGAGGAGGCCGGTCGTCTTGAGGCGGCGCTGCACCTCGATGATGGAGCCGACAGTAAACTCTACCGCGTTGGTGATGCCCTCGCCGATCTGGCCGGCGCTCAGGGTATCAACCGTTTCCACGACGCTGACGCCGTGAATGACGGTGTAGCCGTGGGAAGTCCAGCCATAGTCGGCATCTTCACCCAGGATACGAATGCTCCATGTGCCACTACCGTGTCGCTGCGACGCATCCTGACCCGTCAACCTCAATTGGGCGCGCTGGATGCGGGCGTTAGGGGGGAGGACGCTCAGATCGAACTGCAGCGCGCCGTGGAAGATCAGCCCGCCCAGGCTGCCGGTATAGGTGTCATCGTCGCCCCAGTTGCCACGATCCGGCTGATCGCTGCGTACCCAGCCGGCGGCGCGGAGGGGCGGGCGCAGTTCGATGTAGTGCAGCCCGGGTGGGGTGGCGGTGGGCGTGGGGGTGGTGGTTGGAGGGCGCGGGGTAGGCGTCCTGGTCACCGCGATGCCGGTCGGGCACACTGGGCGCACGGGCGTCGCCAGGGGCGCGTTGCTCAGCCGCGAGGCCAGCTTCACCGTCCAGTAATAGTAAATCGAGTCGTTGGCCGTCGCTAGCCCGACTCCCACATTATCCCAGGCGCCGAGGAGAATGTCGCGGTGGCCGTCCTGGCTGTTGAGCCAGAGGCTCACCAGCGAGCGCGGATTGCCCTCCGCGCCGCCGATGAGTTCACTGGCCTCCGCGAACGGGTAGCCGACCCGAATCAACCGTTCCTGGAGCGATGAGCCATCACTGCCCGTGTGCGAGAGGCGCCCCTGACGGGCCATGTCCTGGCTGTGGGCGCGGGCCGCCTGGGCCAGGCGCGTATCCAGGCTGACAGGCGGCAGCCCCTCGTTGAAGCGGGCCAGGTTGATCCAATCCATGACGGCCTGCTCTTCCGGCAGGATATTGGGGATGGGACAGGGCGTCGGGGTAATGGTCGGGTAGCCGGGGAAAGCGGTCGGTGTCACAATGGACAGGCCAACGGCGCGGGCTGCGTTGACCAGCCCATACCCGTATTCAGGATTGCGCCCCGCGCTATCGTAGGGCAGCGGGCCGATCTTGTCGGATGTGCTGAGCAGCAGATTGCGCACCTCGACATTGGTCAGCATGGGATAGCGCGACCACAGCAGGGCGGCCACACCACTGACGAGGGGCGTGGCCATGGACGTGCCGGGCCAGGCTTCGTACTGGTTGCCGGGAATCGTGCTGAGGATGGCGACGCCCGGCGCGACCAGGGTGACATCGTCGCCAAAGTTAGAAAAGGGGGCGCGGGTGTCGTCAATATTTGTCGCCCCGACACCGACGACATTGGGCCAGGCGGCCGGGTAGATGGGCGAGGACGTGTTTTCGTTGCCTCCCGCCGCAACCACCAGCGCGCCGCTGTCCCAGGCATAGTCAATGGCGCGGCGTAGTGTATCCGACGGCTCGTAGCCGCCCAGGCTCAGGTTGATGATGCGGGCGTGGTTGCGAACGGCGTATTCGATGCCCTGGGCAATGGTGTAGTGGGAGCCGATGCCGGCGCCGGTGACGACCTTGACCGGCATGACGCGGGCGCCAGGGGCTACCCCACTGATACCTAGCCCATTATCGGCGGCAGCGGCTACGATGCCTGTGACGTGGGTACCGTGGCCGTTATCGTCGTCGGGCTGCTGGGTGCGTCGCACGAAGTCCCAGCCAGGGACGAGTTGGCCACGCAGGTCGTTGTGAGCGGCATCCACCCCCGTATCGAGGACGGCAACGATGATGCTGGGGTCGCCCCGCGTGACATCCCACGCGCTGGGGATACCGAGGCGCGCCAGCGCCCACTGGCTGTCGAAGAGGGGGTCGTTGGGGCGCCAGCCCGCGGCCGAGCGGGCGAGTTCGACCAGGGGGTCTCGCTCAGCGTACTCTATATCCGCCTGTTGGCGCAAGGTGTCCAGCGCCGGTCCGACTTGGTCCGCGGCGACCTTGATAGCCGTCACTCCAAGCGCGGGGAGGATGCCTTCCACTTTGCCGCCGACTCGCTTGGCCAGGTCTTCGGCCTTGGTCTGTTTAGACCGCGACTTGACAAGCAGCCGCCCCGGGCTGTAGTCACTGGTGGGGACAGGGGGGGCCGGCACGGCGGCGCGGACCGCCTGGGGTCGCGCTGGCGTGGCAGCGGCTGTCCCAGCGGGTGGGGGCGTACTCACGGCCCAGGCCAGAGCCAGACTGAGGCTCAGCCAGATCCATATCCGTCGCATGATGCTACCTCTCACGGGAATCCTATTGAAAAATAGGGGCGGCGTCAATATGGCGGGACTAAGGGGCGGCGCTAAACGACGAAAAGCCAGTAGCAGGTCGCTACTGGCTCTTCTGGAGGAGGAGAAAACGCATCTTTATTGTACGGCATTTCCGCTAGCTGGGCTGGACGCCCGCGCCATCACCGCCCACCGGCCGCCCTACGCCCGCCCTACGCCGCCGGGCGTAGAGAAGCATTGACCTCCGCGTCACTTCCGGCTATACTTGGCGGGTATGTCATCCCGAACGAATGTGAGGGATCTGCGATATAGTAGGAGTGCTGTGTGGGGTTGGTGAGGATAGCGGCAGTTACACAAGTGAAGAAACGAAACTGGGCCATTCATCTGCTGCGGCTGGTTTGCCTGATCCTGGTCGCGGCCGTCGTCCTGCGCGGGTCGGCGGCCGAGGCGCAGGGGACAGTGGAGGCCGCCCTCATCCAGCAGATCATTGACCGCATGAGCATCGAGGAACGGGTGGGCCAGTTGTTCCTGGTGACGTACCAGGGGGCCGACGTCAACCCGAACTCCGACGTGGGCCAACTGATTCGCAGCCTGCGCGTCGGCGGCGTGGTCATCAGCCCGGCCAATGGTAACTTCTCGAATGAGGCAGACACCCCACGGCGAGTGGCGGAGCTGACCAATGCCCTCCAGACTCTCGCTTTTGACGCCAACCGAGGCAACCCCATTCCCTTGTTTATCGCTGCGACGCAGGAAGGCGATGGGTTCCCAGACACCAGCCTTCGCACTGGCTTCACCCCCTTGCCCTCCGGCATGGCGCTCGGCGCGACATGGCGCGATAGCAACGCACTGGCCGTAGGCCGTATCGTCGGCCAGGAATTGGCCGCCGTTGGTGTCAACCTGCTGCTTGGCCCGTCACTGGACGTTCTCAGCGCGCCAGGCCGGAACCAGAGTGGTGATCTGGGGCTGCGGGCCTTGGGGGGCGATCCGCAGTGGGTAGGCCGTCTGGGTCGGCTGTACATCCAGGGCGTTCATCAGGGTAGCGTAGCCCGCGTAGCGACGGTGGCACGTCATTTTCCAGGGATTGGGGTCAGCGACCGCAGTCCGGAGGATGAAGTGGCGACGGTAGACCGTTCGCAAGCCGACCTGCGCCGTCTGGACCTATCGCCTTTCCTGGGCGTGACCGCCGGGGCGGCGACGGTCGCGGCTGACCGAACCGATGGCCTGATGACCGCCCACGTCCGCTATCGCACCCTTCAGGGCGCCTCCAACCGCCCCATTGGCCTGGACCCACAGGGCTTACAGGCGCTGCTAAGTATGCCGGAGCTAGCAAGCTGGCGTGAGCGTGGTCTTCTCGTGAGCGATGCGCTCGGCGCGCCCGCCGTCCGCAAGACCTACGATCCGACGCTCCAGTCGTTCAATCAAAAAGGCATCGCGCGTGATGCCTTTTTAGCGGGCAATGACGTCCTCTACCTCGCGCGTTTCGCTCTGACTGATGCCTGGCCCGACCAGATGGCTAATATCAGGTCCACCGTAGACTTCTTCCGCGAGCAATACCGCACCGACAAGACGTTTAAGGACCGCGTGGACCTCTCGCTGCGGCGAATTCTGCTCCTCAAGCGTCGGTTGTACAGTTCGTTTACCCCGGAGGTGGTCCTCGTAGACAGCCGGGCGGCGGAGGAACGGGTCGGCCGCGACGAGGCGACGACGGCCAGCATCGCGCGTGAGGCGGTGACGCTGATCTCGCCCAGCCGCGACGAGTTGGCCAGCCGCCTGCCGCGCCCCACCGAAGCCGACCGACTGCTGATCTTCAGCGACACGCGGAGTCGGACCGATTGCCCCGCCTGCCCGCCCATTCCCCTGATCTCGCAGACGGCTTTGGAGGCGACTATTCTCCGCCTCTACGGCCCCAGCGGGGCGGGTATCGTCACCGCCGACCGCGTCTACAGCCTTTCCTTCGCCTCCCTGAAGTCGTTTCTCACCGCGTCGCCCGCCCTGGCCGAGGAGTCGCGCAAGGAGATTGACAGCCGCTTGAAGGCGGCGACGTGGCTGGTGTTCGCCATGTTGGACACGGACATCAGCCAGGACGCGAACGCCGATGCCTTGCGCCTGTTCCTGCGCGACCGGCGCGACCTGTTTCGGGATAAGCGGGTCGTGGTCCTTGCCTACGGCGCGCCTTACTACCTGGATGCGACCGAGATTAGCAAGCTCACGGCCTACTTTGGCGTGTATGGCAAGACGCCGCCCTTTATCGAGACGTCGGTGCGCGCCTTGTTCCAGGAATTCGTGCCGACCGGGTCGGCCCCAGTGAGTGTGCCGGGCACGAACTACGAGCTGGCCCAGGCGCTTGAGCCAGACACCAGCCGCCCCATTCCCCTGACGGTGACGAACAAGGCGCCCGGCGACAAGCTCCAAACCGGCGAGACGATTGTGGTGCGCGCCGGGCCGCTGCTCGACCTCAACGGTCGACCGGTCCCAGACCGCACCGCTGTCAACTTTACATTCTTCTATCGCGCCGAGGCGAACTACCTGCGGCCTCAGGCGGCGGTGACGCGGGATGGCATTGCCGAGGTCTCCGTCTTTATGGAGCGGCCCGGCCAGTTGGAGATCACGGCCCAGGCCGGCCGGGCGGTGACAGGCGAGCCACTGCTGCTCACGGTCCAGGGGGAAGGCATCGTCACGGCCACCGCCACCACCGCGCCAACGGTCACGCCGACACCCAGTGCGACGCCGCGAGCCACCCTGACTCCATCCCCCTCGCCGACGGCGGCGCCGGTCCAGACCAATGCGCCGGATAATCCAGCCTGGGCCAACTTGCTGCTCTCGCTGGGAGCCATGCTGGGTATTGGGGGGGTGGGGCTGGTGTTCCAGCGCGGCGCCCTGGTCTCGCCCAGTGGCGGGCTGCGCCTCGTTCTACTCTCGTTGAGTTGGGGGCTGGTCGGCTACCTGCTGTATATGGCCAGCCTGGGGACCACCGGCAATGGGGGGCCGCGCTGGGATGGGCCGCTCTTGAGTAGCCTGTTCGCGGCATTGCCCGCGCTCTGGCTTTGGTGGCGGGGGCGTTAGCGCGTCGGCGTGATAATCGTCGTCGGGGTGGGCAGGGCCGGCGAGGCCAGGGGGGCGCGGCTGGTGCTAAAAATCGCCAGGCTGAGCAGCAGCAGCGCCAGGACAATCAGCCCCAGGTTGTCACGAATGGCCTTTGCCCAGGGGCTGGGGGCCACCGTCTCCCTGACCGCCTGCTCTGACTGGAGCAAGGCGCGAAACGCGGCGGCGTCAGCCGGCCGCTTGTCGGGATGCATGGCGAGGGCGGCCAGTAGGGCCTTCTCGATATGGGGCGTCATGTCCGGGTTGAGCCGGCGCGGCGTCGTGAGTAGACCCGGTTCGAGAAAACGCTGCTGGGCGGTGACAGGCGCGCGTCCGGTCAAAAGATGGTATAATGTGGCTGCCAGGGCATAGATATCAGAGCGTGGGTCGGTGTGTTCACCGCCGCCCCCATATTGCTCCAACGGAGTATAGGGCAGTGACCCTACCCCACGCGCGACGGTGATGGTGCGCGGGTCGTCGGGGTCCATTGGCTTAACCAGGCCGAAGTCCACCAGCTTGACGCGGCCCTGCGCGGTCAGTTTGATATTCGACGGCTTGATGTCGCGGTGGATGACCGGCGGCGTCTGACTGTGTAGATATTCCAGGGCGTCCAGCAGTTGCCAGGTCCAGTCGAGGACGACCGATTCGGACAGGCACTCACCCCGCGCCCGCGCCTGGTCCACCAGTTGCCGCAGGTCTGGGCCGGCGACATAATCCATGACCAAATAGCTGCGGCCCCCTTCGACAAAGAAGTCGTAGACCTTGGGGAGATTGGGGTGGTCGAGTTGGGCCAGCGTCAGCGCCTCGCGGCGGAATTGGGTGTAGCTTTGCTCCAACTGGGCCGATGAGGCATACGGGTCGGGCCGAATCTCTTTGATGGCCGAGAGGCGGCCGCCCAGGCGCAAGTCTTCGGCCTGATACACCGCCCCGCTTCCCCCTTCGCCCACAAGCTGTATAATTCGATAGCGCGCCCGCACCAGAGTGCCAGCCGTCGGTGCGCTGCTCACCATGCTCCTCCTGGCTCTGCCATGCGGCAAGCATAGTCGTATCGCAGAGCCATGTCAAACGCCATGAGGCCGGTATGCCTGTGAAAGAAGCGCCGATGCTCATAATGAGTACTGGCCCGCATGAACATCAGGAGTGGCCGCTCGATAAGTCGGTGGTGACGATTGGGCGGACCCCGGAAAGCGACATCACCTTGGAGGCCCGCGAAGTCTCGCGCCGCCACGCGCGGATCGAACGGCGTGGGACACAGTATTTTCTGATTGACGAGGGCAGTAAGAACCGTACCTATGTCAACGGGCGGCCCATTGCGGAGCCGTATGCGCTGACCGATGGCGATGAAGTTGGCATCGCCATGCGGTTCAAGCTATTGTTCGTGGATGCGGAGTCCACCGCGCCCCTGCCCCCGTCTCCCACGGCGCGGCGTGGCCTGCTGGTGGATGAGGCGACCAAGCGAGTGCTGGTCAACGGCATCGAACTCACCCCTGCCCTGTCGGCGCCCCAGTATAATTTGCTGGCCCTATTGTACGCCAGGGCGAATACCGTCTGCCCGCGCGAGGACGTCATCCGCGCCGTATGGAGCGACGCAGCTGGCGGCGTCACAGAGCAGGCGCTGGATGCGCTGGTGCGGCGTTTACGCGACCGTCTCAAAGAGGTGGACCCACACGAGTACATTGTGACGGTGCGGGGGCACGGGCTGATGCTGGATAATCCCGAATGACTTCGTATCCAGTTCGTATCTTTGCGTACCCCAGAACGTCATAGGGTATGAGTCAGGACTCGCACTCGCTGCCCCCAGGCGATGCGCGGGCCAGCAGGAGTGTGCCCGCAAGGGAGGCGCGCCCCTAACCGACCGACGAATCCTGGGCAGGATTCATGGAGAAGATGTCATGTCGCAAGCCCTGGTGGGCCTGGGGCGTTTTCTGATCGCCGCGCTCGTGTGTTTGATACCCGTTACCGCTGCCGCCGCCCCCGCCCCTGAACCGTTATCCTCGCGTTCGCCGTCCACTATCGCCGGCTATATCATCGTTCAATTCCGCGCGGCGGCCAGCGCGGCCGCGCGAGCGACTATTCTCAGCCACTATCCCCCTTTGCGCGAGACGGCGGGTCTGTATCGTCTCCGTGTCCCCGCAGGCGAGGAGTCGAGCGTCGCGGAGGCCTTGCGGGCCGACCCCGCGATTGAATTGGCCGCGCCCGACGAGACCCTCGCGCTGCCGCCGCGTGTCTTGAACTGGCGAGCGCTGGCCGGCAGCGGTTCACCTGCCCCGCAAGGGAGCCGGCTAGACGACGACCGTCCTCTGCAGGGAGCGGCCCCCAAGACCCTTGGGCTTCCATCCGCTAGCCAGGTGGCTGCAGCCCCTGGCGCGCCGCCGGCGGCTCCAGTCCAGACTACGCCGACCCCCTCACCCGGCCCGGCAATCCGCCGGCTTTGGCTGAGTGACAACCAGTATGGCTTATCGCCCCGTGGTCGCGCCGAGGAGGCGGGCAAATGCGGCGTCCGCTTCAATGCCACCAGCCGCATCTGGGCCAATCTCGAATACTTCAACCTGTTGCCGCAGAGCGTGCAGGTGGCCGTGTACGATCTCGGCTTTCTCAACCGTATTGAGGCAGTGGTGGGTGCGGGGTGGGGGACATCGAGTCTGAGTGGGTCAGGTGTGGCGAGCCAGGCGTTCAACCTGAACAACCTGAAGGTCGGCTGCTATGAAGCCCGCGCCGTGGCCGGGTCTGGCACCGCGCTGCCTGCCCCCGTGCGGTTCGAGATTGTGACCGCTCCCCTCCAGGACTCGTTCTTCCCCAACGATCTGTGGCACCTGGACCATACCCGCGCCTATGATGGCAACGCGGTTGCCGACGTCAAAGCGACCGGCGCGTGGAACGTGACCACGGGCGATAACACGATCATCGCCCTCATTAGCAGCGGCGTCAAGACCGACCACCCCGAATTCGCGGGCCGCATCGTGCCGGGTTGGAATACCTTCGACAACACCTCGAATGTCGACGATGATTATGGCTATGGCACGTTCCTGGCTGGCTTTATCGGGGCGGCGGCGCGAAACGATGTGGTCAATGGGGTCGCCTGTGGCGACCCCTGTAACGATGTCGGCGTGAACTGGGGCGCGCGCATCATGCCCTTGAAGGTGATGCGGATGCAGAACACGCCCCAGGGGTATCTGCCGACCAACCCGACCTTGAGCATGATCCTCGAAGCTATCACTTATGCCTATAACTCTGGCGCTAAGGTGATTCTGGTCTCCTTCCCCATTGACCCCAACACCACCACACCCATTACCCAGCAGGCCCTCCGCAATGTGATCTTCACTGCCTTTACCAGACATGGCGCTTTGGTGGTCGCGCCTGTGGGCGATAACTACTACATTCCGTATCCCGCTGACACCCGCTTCTTCCCTGCCGCGCTGCCGGGCGACCTCGTCCTCGGCGTGACCGCCACCGACCAGTACGACCGTCATTGGGCCAACGCCTCGGCCGGCGACTACGTGGACCTGGCGGCCCCCGGCTGGGAATATCTCTATGGGACGAATATTCCTGGCAGCCCCTGGTATCCCGACAATGTGACCGACCCGGCGGCGACACAGGGCGATACGGCGGTCGCGGCCGCCCAGGTGGCGGGCATCGCGGGCTTGATATGGTCGGTCAACCCGACGCTAGGGCCGGGCGAGGTCCAGCAGATTCTCCAAGACACGGCGGACAAGGTGGATAGCGAGACACACAGTTATGACGCCAACGGCCGCAACAATTGGCTGGGCTATGGCCGGGTTAATGCGGAGGCCGCGCTGTGGAGTACGCGGCATAATATGACCGATGCTTTCCGCGTGGTCTACGAGCTGGGGCGGAGTGATATTCGTCGCACGTCGCCGGGGCGGTCCTGTATTCGTATTGAGAACACCCGCACCGGGGCTATTACCTGGCGCGCCCGGCCATCGTCAGCCGATAGCGATTGGGTGAGCGTCAACGGGCCGTACTCGGCCCTGACCACCATCCGTAACACGGACTACCAGGGTGATCTGCCTTCGTGGATCGAGGCGTGTGTGAACCTCGGCCCTGACCGGGGCCAGCGTACCTACGGCGCCTATACCCCCAAAATCCTCGCCGAGAGCTTGATGCCCGACCCCGCTACGCCCAGCGTAGAAATCCCCTTTAGTGTGTGGTATGTGCGCGATCTCTACTACACCTTCTTGCCTCTGTTGACGGACACGTACCAGTGGGGAGGGACGCGCCCTTGATGGCCTCGACTGACTTGGCGGCCGTCCGCGTGACGGCCGCCGTGCCCTGTTACAACGGCGGCCGCTGGGTGGCCGACTGTGTCGCCTCGCTACGGGTGCAGACCCGGCCCCCGGATGACCTGCTGGTCATTGACGACGGCTCTACGGACGACTCGGCAGCACAAGCGGAGCGCGCCGGCGCTCAAGTCATCCGTCACGGTGTCAACCAGGGGCTGGCGGTCGGGCGGAACACGGCGCTGGCCCACGCGACAGGGAATATCCTGGTATTTGTGGACGTGGATGCCACCGCCGAGCCAGACCTGATCGAGACGCTTCTGACCGGCTTCACGGGGGCAGAGGTGGGCGGGGTCGGTGGGCAGGGCATTGAGGCGCATCTGGAGACCCGCGCCGACGAATGGCGAGCACGGCATGCCCGCCAGTGGTTTGGCCCTCGCCCCCTTGCGAATGCCCCCTACCTGAGTGGGTTATGCTCGGCCTACCGCTGCGATGCGCTGCGATCTGTCGGCGGGTTCAACACCGGGCTGAGGACGAACGCCGAGGATGTGGATATGGGGCTACGCTTGCGGCGGGCGGGCTACCGCCTGGTTTACTTGCCGGCGGCGCGGGTCTACCACCAGCGGGCCGATACCCTCCCCAGTTTGGTCAAGACGATGGATCGGTGGTATTATTGGGCCGCGCGCGTTCGCCGCGCGCAGGGCGACCAGCCCTGGCGTCTGTTCGGCGGTGTAGCCCGCAGTCTGGTCTCGCATCCGCTACAGGACGGGCTGAGTGGGCGGCCCGACCTGGCCGCCCTGGACCTCCTGATGGCGTGGGTGAAACTGCGAGCCATTGTGCGGGGGTGCGCTGCTCGCGATACAGCCTAGATTATTCCCATGACCTTACCCTATGCCCGGCTGCAGCGCTGGGTGACGCTGGGGATGGTAGTCCTCGTCCTCGGCCTCGTCAGCCAGATGCTCTACCGCGAGCGCGCCCAATTACTGTCCTATCCCTGGCGCATTCAAGCGCCATTTCTGTTGTTGGCCTTTGCCGGCCATGCCCTCGCTATCCACGCCACCTTTGTCGTCTGGGCGCTGATGGTCGGCCGGCTGGCCGGGCCAGCTGACCCTGGCTGGCGAACGCACCTGTCCATCTACTATCCCACCGCGCTGGCGAAGCGCATCCCTGGTACGGTCTGGTACGCGGCCGGCCGGGTCGTGATGTACGAACGCGCCGGTGTCGCGGCCGCGTTGACCCTGGCCGCGCTCGTCCTGGAGATGACGCTGATCACCATCGCGGGCATCATCTTCTTTCTGCTCATGCTGCCCCTCAGTGGGCAGGGGCAGGGCGCGGCCCTGGCCTCGCTGCGCGCCGTGCCCGTCTGGATACCCGTCCTGTTGATTCTGGCCGCGCTGGCGCTGTCCTGGCCCGGTGTGCTCGAAAGCCTGCTGAACTGGGGCCGCCGCCGCCTGAGCCGCCCGCCCATCCACCTGTCCGTCGGCTACCGCGACATTCTGCTGTGGATTGGGATCAATCTGCTGGTGTGGCTGACGGCGGGCGTCGGCTTCTTTGGCGTGGTGAGTATCATCTATCCCGCGCCCTGGTCGGACCTGGCGCCGATGATGATGATTATTACCCTGGCCTCGCTATTCAGCATCGTCAGCTTCCTGGTGCCGGTGCTGCCGATGGTGCGCGAGGCGACGGTATCTGTCCTGCTGGCGGCCTACATGCCGCTATCGGTCGCCATTGTCGTCGCCATCCTGTACCGCCTGGTCTGGACCCTGTGCGATATGGTCTGGGCGGTCGTGGCGCTCCGTCTGACGGGAAAGAGCCTCACCAAGAGGGAGCAACTGTGACTGTAGACAAGGGAACCCCGTCGGCTCTGGTGACAGGGGGAGCGGGTTTTATTGGCAGCCACCTGGCCGAGCGCCTGCTCGCGGCCGGCCATCGTGTGCATATCCTGGACAATGAGAGTACCGGCGACCCGGCCAATGTACCCATCGGCGCGACCTATCAGCGGGGGGATACAGCGGACGCCAGTGATGTGCGGGCCGCCTTTGAGGTGGGTCGGCGGGGGCGGAGCCGCGCATTTGACCTGGTGTTCCACGTAGCGGGCCAGGCGTCCACGATTCGCTCCTTCGCCAACCCTGGCGCCGATTTCTCAACCAACGCCCTCGGTACCATGAACATCGTCCAGGCGTGTCTGGAATACCGTGTGCCGCGCCTCTTGTTCGCCTCGTCGATGACCGTCTACGGCCATCCGGCGCAAGTGCCAGTGCGCGAGGACGAGCCATGCCGCCCCGTCTCCTACTACGGTATCTCCAAGTATGCTGCCGAGCGCTTTATCCTGGCGACGGCGGCCCGGCCCGACCTGGACGCGCCCTTCCATGCGACGGCGTTCCGCATGTTCAACGTCTATGGGCCGCGTCAGCGGCTGGACAACCCGTATCAGGGCGTCGTCGGCTTCTTTCTCGGCTCGGCGCTCCACGGCGCGCCCATCACAGTCCACGGCACAGGCGAGCAGTCGCGGGATTTCGTCTACATTAGCGATGTCGCGGACGCCTGGCTGGCGGCCATTGACGCGCCACAGGCATTCAACCAGGTCTACAACCTGGGCGAGGGGCGGCGGCGGGCCATCAACGAGTTGGTGGACGCGATTCTGGCCGCCGTGGGTCGCACCCGAACCGACTACCCCTTAGAGTGGGGGCCGCGCCGGCCGGGGGACCAGGAACACATGGAGGCGGATACCAGCCGTCTGCGGGGCGACCTGCGCTGGTCGCCTCGCACCAGCTTCGAGGAAGGCATGGCCCGCACTGTGGCCTGGGCCAGAGAGGTGCAGGCGGTCAGCCGTCCTGGACTAAGAAGTTCGACATGATTAAGAGGATTTGCTGAGGCTGGTGAGAGGCTTTTCTGCGTAATGGCCGACTGTCACCCTGAGCGCAGCGAAGGGTCTGCTCTGCCATCGGAGCAGATGCTCGTATAATACG
>JAHCIP010000004.1 GCA_026129165.1 Anaerolineae bacterium | reverse complement strand
GGGCATAATGAGGTCAATCCCCGCCACGTCCAGCCCGATGACTTTGGCCGCCAGCCGCGCCACTTCGAGATTGTCGTAGTGGATTTCGTCGGTGCGGTCAATGGCCGTGCCACCCGTGGACAGGTTGCCCGTCGAGCGCAGGAAGAGGGGCTGGCCGGCCGACAAGACGGTATCCAGGGTAGCACCGGCGAGTTGCATCAGCCGTTCGGCCTGGTGGTCCATCTCCAGCTTGGTCAGGACTTTCTCGTGGCCGACGCCCCGCCGCGGGTCACTGTTGACGATGTCCACTAACTGGCGCACGGTGTGGACGCCGTCGCCCACCACATGCCCCGGCACACGCTCGGCCACGGCGATGACCTGACCGTTGACCACCAGGATGCGATAGTCCTTGCCCTCTAGGAACGTCTCCACGATGACGTCGTCGCGGTGTTCGGCAGCGGCGCGGAAGCCGGCCCGCACCTCGTCAATGGTCTTGAGACTGAGCGACACGCCCCGTCCGTGGCTCGCGTCCAGCGGTTTGGTGACGACCGGAAAGCCCAGGTCCAGGGCGGCTTCCACCGCGTCCTCCTCACTATCCACGACGCGCTGCGACGGCACAGGCAATCCCACCTCGCGCAAGAGTTGCTGGGTCAGTTCCTTGTCCTGGGCGATGTCTACGGCGATGTGGCGCGTCTCGGACGTGACGGTGGCCTGGATGCGCTTCTGGTAGATGCCCCAGCCAAACTGGACAAGGCTGTGTTCGTTGAGGCGAATATGGGGGATACCCCGCCGCCGCGCCGCTGTGACCAGGGAGTGGGTGCTTGGCCCCAACGCCAGGCGGTCGGCCAGGCGGGCCAGGTCGTCCAACTCATCCTGGAAGCTGAAGCGGGCGCGTTCGTCCCCGTGGAGCGCGCTGGGCAGCTCGTCGGGCAGCAGCCAGCGCACCAACCGAATCGCCAACTCACCCGCCTTGAGACCCACCTTCTCCTCTTCGTAGGAGTAGACCACGTAGTAGACGCCGTGGTTGCGCTTGAAGTGGGCGATCTCGTCCTGGGTGCGCGGCTGGGCGTTCAGGATGGCCTCTTTGCGTTGGCGCACATCGTCGGGTAGGGCGTTCCATGCCACGGTGCGCGACTTGCCATAGGTGACGGGCGTCCCGGCCAGGTCCTGGAGTTCCAGCGCCACATGCTCGACGACGTGCCCTAACCACGTCCCCTCGCGCATCCTGCGGATAAACCCGCCCGGCTCGCCGTAGGAGCAGGTGTGGGTCTGGAGTGAGGGCATCAGTTCGACCAGGCGGTCAGTGAAGCCGGGCAGCTTGGTTGTGGGGTAGTCTTCCAATTCCTCTAGGTCCAACATCAAGCGAACAAGCGGCCGGTAGCCGTAGGGGTTCGGCCCGCGATAGACGCGCGTTTCCAACGTCAGCATACACTGTCTCCGTGACGGGGGCGAGGTTGAGGGGATTATAATGCGGCGTGGGAAAAAGCGCAAAGCCAGGCTGGAACAGGCAGGACCCTAAAGGTCTTTGAGACCTTTAGGGTCCTGGTATCATATATACTTCCACCGAAGACTAAAGTTAGCCTCATTACTCGTCGAGGCTGCTGTGCTGCGCCAGCCAATCCAGCGCGCCCGGTGCATTGAGCCAGTTCTCGGCCGCACCCACCACATAGTCCACCGCCTCGTTGTCGTCGCCCAAGCCGACGTACGGGGGCAACTGGTTCGGCAGGCGCTTGCGGCCCAGGAGATAGGCGGGGACGTGGTGGTTGGCCTCCAGCGCCGCCTTCAGCGCCGCCTTGGCCGCCGGACTCGGCCCTTCGCGGCGGAACCGGCTCAGGGCACGGGTATAGGCCCACGACGCGGTCGGCTCATCGTAGCGGTCGAGGAGTTCCTCCAGCCGGTCGTCCGCCCCCACCATCAATAGCCACTGCGCCAGGGTATAGCGCAAGCCCTGGTTGTCGCCCGGGTTGAGGCGCAGCATGTCGGTATAGTGCTCGATGGCCTGTTCTCGCTCGCCCAGCATCCAGAGGCATTGGGCCAGGCCGGCCCGCGCCCGCATATAGGGCCGCGTCTCCAGAATGCCCCAGAAGTGGCCGACGTCATCCGCGAACACCTGGGAGCCGAGGGCGCGCTCGCCGGCCTGAACGCCCTGCGCGTAGAAGTCAGCGGCCTCGCGCAGGCTGCCCGATGCTTCCTGGGCCAGAAGCACATAGGCATCGGCGCAGTCCGGCGAGATGGTCAGGGCCTGGCGAGCCAGCTTGATACGTTGTTGGCCCGACGCCTCCCACGCCTGGTACATGACCTCCTGCGCCTGCTCCAGGGGCGTTTCTGGCTCATGGGCTGCCGCCGACATGAGGTCGCCGGAGGCCATGAGTTGCTGGAGAAAGGCGTTGGCCTCCTCGGCCGAGCTAAAGTTCTGCTCACTCAGCAGCTTGCCAATGTCGGCCAGGGTCTTTTCCATCCGACGCGCGTCTACCGCTGGCATATCTTGACGGTCAGCGTGCACCCGTTTTCTCTGGGCAGGCGTTGATTGTCGTGGCTTCTTTCGAGAAGGCATCGGCGATCTCCCTTTGATAGTTCAAGACTATAATGCTAGAATTAGACGAGTACTGTGAGAATGGAGCCTGAAATATGCGCTTCGACTGGGATGAGGAGAAGCGGCGTACCAATCTCAACAAGCATGGCCTTGATTTCAGAGAGGCCTGGCGTATCTTCCAGTCCCATACGGCAACGCGTCTTGACGATCGCTATGACTATGGCGAAGAGCGTTGGGTCACGCTTGGCATGCTCGAAGGCCGAGTGGTTGTACTTGTTTACACTGAACCAGGTGAGAACACAATCCGAGTTATCTCGCTACGAAAGGCGCTGACATATGAACGGGCCGAATATGAGCAAGGTCTCCGAGACCGACTGGGCGAAGGTGGACGCGATGACGGATGACATGATTGATACGACCGACAGCCCGCCCTTAACCAAGGAATTCCTGGCCACTGCGAGATGGCACAGACCACGGGCTTTCGTTACAGTAACTATTAAAGTCGAGCCGGACGTGCTTGAGTGGTATCAGGCCCAGGGTGACGACTACGAACGCCTTTTCTCCGCGGCCCTCCGTATCTATGCGGAGGCTCACCAGGACCTCGCCCGCTAGGACTCGACATCCTCTAATCGCCGTGCCGCCAGCCAGAGGGGGATGAGGGTGGCGGCGAGGGTAAGCAGGCCGGCCAGGGAGAGGGCGCCGAGCCAGATGAACAGCGTCACGTCAGGGAGGCTGGCTGCCGCGAGACGCGCCCCGGCAAAGATAACCAGAATCACGCCCGAAAAGACACCATAGGCAATACTCGACAGGCAGCCCTCGCCGTAACCGACCATCTGGTGGGGCTGGGACCAGTCGAAGCGTGGCACGGCTCCGCCAATCCCCAACGCGATGCCCGTCACTCCCAGCGAGACGAGGGTCATCGCCAGCACGCCCTCGCCGATACTAAGCCAGTCGCTCCCCTGCAATCGTCCGAGCGCGATGACCAGCAAGCTCCCCACCCCCACAAACGGCGCCCACGCCACCACAAACTTACCCAGCAACCACTGCCATGTCGTCATCGGGGCGGCGCGGAGAACCCATACCGTCCGGCCTTCGCGACTCACCCCGGTCAGCGCCATGCGCGAGAAGACCATGCCCGTGATGCCCACCGCCCACAATGTCCCGGCCAGCGGCCATAGCACGCCGAAGGCGCCGCTGATGACACCACCACGTAGCGGTAAGCGCAGAAGTTGCCAAGCCCAGAACAGGCTGAAGACCAACGGCGAGATAATCTGGACCAGGTTCGACAGGTCACGGGGGAACGTTCTAAAGTCCTTGAGGATGAGGGCGGGGACGGGGTGGGCGAACAGGTCGCGCAGGAGAGGAAGACCGGGCCGAATGGCGCGGCGCGGCTTACTACGCACACCCGCTGACCGCACCTTCGACCAACCTGAATAGTAAAGCGACGTCGAAAAGTCCAGGGCGATGACGAAGCCACACAGCGATAGGGCGACGAACCCCGCCAGGCTCCTAAGCGCCTCCGACCAGTCGCCCGTGCCCAGCGCGACCAGGGCCTGCCCGGCCAGACTCGGCGGCGTAAATGGAATATCCAGCGAGCGCAGTGTCGTGAAGATCAGCCCCGGCTGTCCACGCACCGCGCCAGTACTCGCGCCCTGGCCCCAGATAGAAAACGCGATGCTGAAGGCCGCGACGAGAAAGCCCATGATCTCGGCCAGGCGGCGCGGTGGGACCACGCGCACGACGAGCATGACGGCGAGGGCGGAGAGGGCGGCGGGGAGCAGCGGCAGGATGAGCAGGACAGGCAGCAGACCCAGGTAGTATAGCGGGTTGTAGCCCTGCGCGTGGCCGAACGCCCACAGCGAGGGGACGATGGGCAGGGCGACCAGCAGATACATGGGCAGGGTGGCCTGAACGAGCTTGGCAGTAAAGATGGAGTGGATGGGGACAGGTGTCGTTAGCAGCAGGTCGAGGTCGGACGACAGGTAGAGGGCAGACAGAGCCAGGCCAAAGCCGGTGACAAAGGCAAACAGGAAGACGCTAAAGAGCATCCCGCCCGGCAAGGTGTGTAGACCTTCGGCGGCCCCGGCCCGCACGGCAAAGCGCACCGAGAAGTAGACGGCCAGGGCAAACAGGCCGGCGAAAGCGGCAACAAAGCCCAGCAGGAGCGCCCAACTGATACGGAACCGCCACGTTGAACGCCTCAGTCGGTTCCACCAAATGCGCAGGCCAGCGCCCAACAAGAGGCTGGTAGTGCGGGCGAAGTCTGTCATCCCAGCACCCGCGCCAACTCGGCGTAGTCCGCGCCCCCGGTGAGCGACAAGAAAATCTCCTCCAGGCTAGCCATACTCCCTTGCCGCGACCGCAACTCAGCCAGCGTGCCCTCCGCGATGAGGCGGCCGTGTTCGATGATGCCCACGCGGTCGCACATCCTCTCGGCGATTTCCAGGATATGGGTAGACATCATCACCGTCACGCCGGACTCGCGCAGTTGGAGCAGCAAGTCCTTGATGAGCCGCGCACTCTTCGGGTCCAGCCCGACGGTGGGTTCGTCCAAGAACAGGACCGAGGGGCGGTGGATGAGCGCGCCAGCCAGGGCCAGCTTCTGACGCATGCCGTGAGAGTAGCCTTCAACCATCTGGTCGGCCGCGTCGCGCAGGTCGAACAGACGCAACAACTCGTCGGCGCGGCGCGCGGCTGTGACCGGGTCAATGCGGTACAGCCGCGCCATAAAGACCAGAAACTCCAGGCCGCGCAGCTTATCGTAGAGGATGGGCTGGTCGGGCACATAGCCCAGCCGCGCCTTGGCGTCGAGCGGCTGACGCTGGATGTCATAGCCAGCGATGCGCGCATAGCCCTGCGTCGGCTTGAGCAGCCCCACCAACATCTTGATGGTCGTCGTCTTACCCGCGCCGTTCGGTCCCAGGAAGCCGTAGATTTCACCGGGCCGCACGTGGAGGGAGACGTCCTGAGCCGCCGCGACCGAGCCATAGGTCTTGGTCAGCCCAACCGCCTCGATGGCCCACGGCGTATACGCCCCAGCCTCGCGGTCCCGCCCGAAACCGTTATTCATCGTCCGCCGCCTCCAGAGCGACAGGCGCCGACTGGGTCAGGACGTGCATAGGCAGCAGCGGCTGGCGGGCGACCAGGTCGAACCGCTGGCCGTGGGTCAGAACATGCACGCGCAGGTTGTAGACCGCCACGTTGGCGTGCTGTTTGACCTGGTGAATATCAGTGTAGGTGATGTCCGCGCCATCCACAAAGGTGACACTATGCCGCCCAACCACCTCGACCAGGTTGCGGTGGTCAAGAATCATGGCCGTGTCCTCATCCACGCCGACGCCGATGAGAAACGGGTTGAAGGCGACGGCGGCCATGAGGCGGCCAATGCGGTCGCGCTGGCGGAAGTGCTGGTCAATGACGACGCGATTGGTCAGGCCGAGGCCAGGCGAGAGCGAGACCATCCGCTGGGTCGGCGACGGGCCACCGCGCCCAAAGGCGATCATATGCTGTGACAGGGCGGAGGCGCCCGCGCTCGTCCCGCCGACCACTACGCCGGCCGCGTGCCTCCGCCGTAGTGTAGTGGCGATGGGCGTACCGCCGAGTAAGGTGGCAATCTTGAGCTGGTTGCCGCCCGTCAGGAAGATGCCGGTCG
The DNA here is from genome assembly GCA_026129165.1 of Anaerolineae bacterium. Lineage (GTDB taxonomy): Bacteria > Chloroflexota > Anaerolineae > Epilineales > JAHCIE01 > JAHCIE01. The sequence goes on along the minus strand of JAHCIP010000004.1, from coordinate 50,960 downwards.
CCTCGTCCAGCGGGCGCGCCCGATCCGCGTGGAGCGCCTCCTCGCGGACCGCGACATCGACCGTCTCCACGTGAGAGGCGCCCAGGTCACGGAACAAGTGCTCATAACGGCCGGCGACTTCGACCGAGAACGAGGAGGCGACAGGTAACACAGCGATCCGGGCTGCCCCGCCCCCAGCCAGGTCTACAAAGCGGCGCAGGATCAGGCGGTCGCCCAGCTTGTCCTCCGCGCCCCCGATGACGACTAGCGGACCGCGCGGCGTGTCGGGCACGCCAAACGATGAGGGCATGCGGCTCTCCGTCAACTCGTATATTTTTGCTGGACGTAGCGACGCCAGTTCTGCTCAAACGCGGTATAGGTGACGCCCAACGCGCGGGGCACGGTCTGTTCCAGGGAAGTCCCCGTCTGGCGCAGGAGTTTCGCAAAGCTGGCCCGACCGTAGGTGTCGGCGATGAAGGCCCCCGTGGCGACCTGCTGCGGCCAGAGCAGCCGCTGGCCGGCCTCGTCCGGCATCGTTGGCATCAATTGGCTGGGCGGAATGAGCGAGTTGCTCGCGGCTGCCTGGGACAGAATCAGGCGCAATTCCGTTTGCTCGGATGGGGTGAACGGCGCGACCTGGCTGACTTCCCAGTACAGTACGCCGGTCAGTAAGCTACGGTAGGCGGTGGAACTGGTGCGCACGGTCGTGGGCAGGATATCATTCATCAGCTCTTCCGCCAGCTTGTAGGCGATCCAGCCGCGCAGGTTATTGGCCGGCGTATCATCCCCTGTGCGCAAGTCAAGCAAGGGGGACTTCACGACCAAGTTGGCGCTGCTGGCGGCCTCCGGATCGGCGACAATATCAATCACGCGAAAGCCGGTCGGGGCCGGCAGCCCAAAGTCTGCCCGCACCTGACCATACCACTCGTCCAGCCCTTCCGTCGCCTGCCGGACATAGGGGGCGTCCCGCAGGTGATGCTGAACCTGGAAGTACTTGGTTTCGATGACCCGCGACGGCCCCCAGAAGTCGTCGCTGCCGGCGCTCCGCCGCCAGCGCCCATCGGCCCCTCGCCGGTAGAAGCGTCCCTCACGGAAGACCTTACCGGCCTTGTTGGTCAATTCCAACTCGACCCACGCCAGATCGTCGTTCAATTCGACGCGGACCACTTTCGCCCCCGCGCGCCACTCCTCGCCTTCGCGCCAGTCGCGGACCTGGCGGGTGCGCCAATCGCGCGGCGCGGCTGGGTCGAGCGACTCGAAGAACACGACGCGGTTATCGTTCTGACGGGCCCAGATCTCCAGGTCAGCCGCCTGTTGAATTTCCGCCCGCGCCTTCGCTTCGCCTTCGCGAACGCCCAGGAAAAAGTAAGCGGCGGTGGTCAGGGCCGCGACCAGGACAATCCCCAGCGTCCCCATCCACAGCCAACGCGGGACCCGCCAGCGACGGCGGGGCAAGGCCTCAGCTAAATTTTCTGGCGTATCGTCGTCTTCACCAATCTTCCAGTCTAACACAACCGTCTCTACTCCTCATATGAGAATCCACACGTTCATTAATTATAGCCATAGCAGGGCATCCGGGGCAAGGCGAACAGGGTATCCCGCCAGGCGGTGTCGCAGTCTAGAGCATAGAGCACGGATAGGGGGATGGACGGAGCAAGCCTGTCCGCGCGAACGGATTACCCGGTACCAGATAGCCAGACCCGAAGGGAGATTGGATGCCCTTCGGGTCTGCTCATAGCACAAGTTATACGAGATCGGGCGCGCGGACAGGCTCCCCTGGTTAGGCCGTCCGAACGAGACCTACTTACGCCTGGCTGGCGCGGGCGGACTGACGGCGGCCCAGCAACTGACGCACGAGCGGCCAGTTGCGCCACTCGCCCGTCTCCCAGACGACCAGGATGGGCGCGGCGTTGAAGATAGACGAGTACATGCCGCTGGCGATACCAATAAGCAGCCAGATGACGAAGTGGCGCACTGTCACGCCGCCCAGCAGCGCCATCGCCAGCAGAGTCAACAACACTGTCAGCGAGGTGTTGATGGACCGCGCCAGCGTCTGGACGATGCTGAAGTTGACGATTTCCTCGTACTTCTCGCCCCGGTAGCGCGTCAGGTTCTCGCGGATGCGGTCAAACACGACAATGGTATCGTGAACCGAGAAGCCGATGACGGTCAGCAGAGCCGTTAGGAACAGGGAATCCACCTGCCAGCCGAGCAGCTTACCCATAATCGCCGACAGGCCAACCACAACCAAAACGTCGTGGAGCATAGACACAATGGCCGCGACCCCATAGCGGAAGGGGTGGGGCACGCGGCGGAAGGCCCAGGCGATGTAGAGCGCAATGACAACGGAGGCAGCGAGTACCGCGCCGGCCGCGCGCTGCGCGACCGCCGCGCCCACCGAGGGGCCGACGCTGGCGAACTGCTGCTCGGTCAGGTCGCCATACTTCGCGCGCAAGGCGTCGTAGATGCGGTTCTTGGTGTCCAGGTCCTGGATATAGCGCGTGCGAATCAGGACGACGTTACCTTCCGTGGTCTGGACGACCGAGTCCCCAAAGTCAAGCTCGGCCAGAACCGCCTTGACATCGGCCGGCTGGATCGCTACGGTCGGCTGGTTGAATTGGACCTCGATGAGCGAGCCGCCGAGGAAGTCAATCGACAGCGGCAGTCCCCACAGCCCCAGGGCGATCAGGCCCGGTATAATCGCGATGAGGGAGATGGCAAAGTAGAGGTATCGCTTCTCAACGATATGAAACACGGCGCTCTCCTTCTTAGAAACCGAACAGCCGATGGAGGTGGCCGCTCGCCGCAGCCGTGTCCTCTTCCAGGTCCCACATCCGCCGCGTCAGGCGGAGGAAAGTGCGGGTCACCACGATAGCCGTAAACATACTCACCACAACGCCCAGCGCCAGCGTCAGCGCGAAGCCCTTGACGATGCTCGCGCCAAACTGCGAGCCGAACCAGAACAGAATCAGGCACGTCAGCAGGGTGGACACGTTAGAGTCGCGGATGGACGGCCAGGCGCGGCTAAAGCCTGTTTCGACCGCCTGGCGCAGACGGCGCCCGTGCCGCAACTCCTCTCTCATGCGTTCAAAGATGAGCACGTTGGCGTCCACCGCCATGCCAATAGATAAGACGAAGCCCGCGATACCCGGCAGCGTCAGCGTGACGGGGATAAGCTTGAACAGGGCGAAGGTGATCGCGCCGTAGATCAGCAAGGCGACCGTCGCCAGGACGCCCGGCAGGCGATAGTAGATGATCATAAACAGCGCGACCGCTAGCATACCGACTATCCCAGCGAGGACGCTGCGGTGGACCGAGTCCTGACCCAGCGTCGGACCGACGGTACGGGTGTTAACCACTTCCAGCGGCACCTTAAGCGCGCCGTACTTGAGCTGGAGGACTAGGGCGTTCGCCTCTTCGCGGCTGAACTGGCCTTCGATCTGGCCCTGGTCGCTGATGACGCCTCGGATGACCGGGGCGGAGATCACTTCGCCGTCGAGAACAATAGCCAAAACCTTGCCAATGTTCTTGCTGCTGTAATCCTGGAAGCGGCGCGCGCCGTCCGAGGTCAACGCGAAGTTGACCAGCGGCTTGTTGCCCGTCTGAGAGAAGCCCAACTCGGCCGTGCGCAGGTGCTCGCCGGTGATCACGGTAGCAAACTTGCGCTGCGGGGCGGTCTGGGTTGTCCCCGACACGGCGGTCGTGCTGGTTACCGCCGAGGTAGCCGTCAACTGATCTTCCGGTACCGGATACAGGGTTGGGTAGGTCGTCTGGACCTTCTCGCCGGGGGACAGAGATGTGTCACCCGCATCCACAAACTCGAGGCGGCCCGTCTGGCCGAAGGTACGGATGGCGGCGTCGGGATCGCTCACCCCTGGCAACTCGACGACGATCTTATCCTCACCTTGAATCTGGACCACCGGCTCGGAGACGCCGAGGCCATTGACACGGTTTTCGATGATAAAGCGCGTGGCGTCGAGGTCGGCGCGGGGCGGGGGGAGATTGTCAGGGGTCTTAGCCTGGAGAAGTACCTGAAGGCCGCCCTGCAAGTCCAATCCCTCGTGAACTTTAATATCGGGGAAACTAATAGGCCCCAGGTTGATACGCAGAGCCGGATCATGCGGCCAGGCGACCCAAAAAGCCAGTACAGACACCAGAACAATAAAACCCACCGTTGTCCAAAAACGTCGGTCCATATACGGAGTCAAACCTCCTGACTAAGAATCGGCCAAGCACACAGCAACGCCGCCACAAAGGCAGGCCGAGGCAACCTCGACCGTGATGGCGGCGGGAGCGGGAGTGCGTCAACCACAACCAGAGCAAACCGAATTATAGCCCCTTCACCAGGGTAGGTCAAATTGTGGGCGGCGATACACCCCAACGCTGTGCTAACCCTCCAGGGGGAAGTGCATCGTCATGCGCCGCGCGCCGTCCTGAACCGTGCGCGGCAGCACGGCCACGACCACCACGCTCATGTCGTCGTTGGGGCGGTCCTGGTCGAGCTTCAGCGCCTCGGCCAGGATGAGGTCGGCCAGAGCCTGCGCCGACTCGGACCGGCCCCCGACCTTTGTTTCGGTTTCGAAATAGTCCGTGATAAGTTTGGGCAGGTCCAGCTTCAGCCCGTAGCGCACCCCTGCACCATCAATGCCGTCGGTAAAGACGACCACGAACATATTCGGCTCGATGGGCAACTCGGTGATATGAGGCTTGGTCCCCCGGTGGACGCCGATGGGCTGCGATGGCTCGTCCAGGGGGCGCAGCCCCCCCGGCTGCGCCACGTAGACGGGCGACGGGTTGTTGCGCGAGATGACGATGGTGCGTGTCGCCAGGTCCATCGAGACCATGTTGAGGGTGGAGATGACCTGCGCCGAGCGTTGGGTATACAGGTAGTCGTGGGCGGCGCGGGCGACGACGCCATCCCGCACCCCCTCGGCCAGCAGGCTAATGGCCTTGCGGGCGACAATGTTGCTGATGGACTTCGCTCCCCGGCCGCTGCGCTGGCCATCAGCCAGGACAAACGACAGCCCGCCGTGGGGCCGCTCGACCACCTCAAACGTATCGCCGCTCTCGCGTGTCGCGTATTTACCGACCTTCGCCGCCGCCACCTGGATTTCCATCCCTGTCTCCCGTGACTCACACCTTTTCTTATCATTATGTAAATTATTTAAATTATGTTAATTCTGTCTAGACTCTTCACCTACCCGTTTCAGAATCGCCGCGCCGATGGCCGCTCCCCTCCGCAGCAGCCAGCCGGTATCCGCCACCCGTGCGCCGTGGAACGCCCAGGCGACGCCAGCTGACGAGTCGCACCAGGCCAGGCAGCCCGACGCTCCCGCGTGGCCGAAGGACTCGGCGCTCGCTTCAGGCGGCGACCAATGCGGCGTCTTGGCGTCGCGCAACTCCGGCCCCAGACCCCAAGGGCAGAAGGGCCACTGGAGCAACCCCGACCTACCGGCCAGTTCGCCCGCCTGGTTACGTGTCGCCTCCAAAAGGGTGGTCGTGCGCAGAAACTCCTCCGCCTTCCCGTTGAACGCCTGGACCAGCGCAAGCGCCCCTTCCATCGTCGTCACCAGCCCGCCGTAAGGCAGGGCCAGTGATAACCAGAAGTCGGAGTTGTAGGGTTCCAGGTCGGTCCCATGATGGCTGCTGCGTACATCCGCTACCCGCGCTGTAGGTCGGTGGGGGACACCCAGGTACGCCTCCACCTCCAGCGGGTCCATGACCAACTCGCGCAATGCCTGGGCAAAGGGCTGCCCCATCTGCCGCTCGACAATCTCACCCAGCAGCCCGTAGCCTACATTACTGTACAGGACCAGCGTGGCCGGGCGATGAGATAACTCAGTTTCCAGGCAGGCGCGCGCCAGGATGGGCCAACTGAGGCGGGCCGTATACGGTGCCAGGTTCGCGGATACATCCGTCGGCAACCCGGCCGTATGGCACAGCAGCTTACGTACTGTCACCCCCGGCTGGGCGGCGGCAGCTTCGGGCAGATAGCGCACAATGGGGTCGTCCAGCCGCAGCGCGCCGTCGTCGCGCAGGCGGAGCACGGCCAGGGCCGTCGCCAGCTTGGTAATGGACGCGACCGGGAACAGACTGTCCTGGGCGAGCGGTGTCCCTACCGCGTCAACCCCGATGACGAGTTGTTCAACAGGCTGGCCCTCCCGCGCTACCGCCAGGACGAGGCCAGGGACGCGGGCTATACGGAGAGGCTCCTCGATATCCGCCTTTAGACGGGCCATAAACTGGGACAAAACGGCCAACTCCTACCCTAACGTCTCATCCAAGGACAGGTCAAGCCAGTGAGGGGAATTCGTATGTGAATTAACCCAGGTAAGGCCGAAGGGCCAGGTGGAGCACTGCGCTGAGGGCGACGACCAGCCAGAATATGCTATGCCGTGTCTTGTGCCTGAAGACCAACATCCCGGCCAGCGCGCCGGCGAAGCCGCCGACCAGCGACAGGCCGTGCAAGACCATCTCAGGCACCCGCCAGCCCTGCTGCTGCGCCTGAGCCTTGTCATAGCCGAAGAAGCCAAAGGCTACGACACCCCAGGCGGCGAGCCAGGCCAGATAGGGCGTCAGTGGGGTCAGAAGCGCCAGCAGGGCGAACAAACCAACGCCGAGCGCGACGGCTACCAGGATATACGAGGTGCGTGCGCGATAGGGCGGGCGGCGGCGGGTGGACATGGTCCGAGTTAACCCCGCGCTTCCGCCAGCGTCCGCCGCGCCAGAGCCACGGCTTCTTCGCGGGTCGTCACCTCGCCCGCTGCGGCGGCCTCACGGATGCTCTCCAGCAGTTCGCCCACGTACGGACCTGGCCCCAACTCTAGCTCGCGCATCAAGTCGTAGCCGTTGACCAGGGCGGGCGGCGCGACGACCAGCGCAGTCTGCGGCTGGTAGTAGAGTCCCAGCATCTCGACCGTCAACGCCAGGATAGCATCCGGCGCGGCCGATTCGTCGTCTGGATCGCCCTTGGCGCGGTTGTCAGCGATGGACAGGAGCAGCAGGTCGGGCGCGGCGTCGCCCAGGTCGCGGAAGAAGCGGTACTGGGCACGCGGGCTGGGTGGGTCAAGTTGCGACAGTTGCAGCGGGCGCAGGTGGTGGCGGATAACCAGCTTGAGCCAGGCGATCTCGCGGCCGCTTAACTTGAGCCGTTCGCCAACGGGCGCCGCCATATCCGCCCCCACGCCCTCATGGCCGTAGAAGTGGGCGATGCCCCGCTTCACCGTGCGTGTCGCCGGTTTGCCCGTGTCATGCACCAGCGCCGCGAACTTGAGCAGCGACCAGCGCGGCCGGCCGCGCACCGGCTCCTCCAGCAGATGGGAGGCCAACGCCTCTCGGTAGGGCGCGAGGGCTGCTGCATCCATCGGGTCGGCCTCGCCAGGCTGAACGCCCAACGCGACCAGTAGCCCTTCCAGAGCCGTCAGAACACCCAGGCTGTGATCGTAGACGTCCAGGGTGTGTGGCGGCCGCTGGGTAACGCCCTGCATGGCCGTGACTTCCGGCAGCAGCAGACCCAGCAAGCCCAACTGGTCCAGGCGGCGCATGACAGTCTCAGCGCCCGGCAGAAGGAGGCAGCGCCAGAACTCGTCGCGCTGGCGCTCGCCGGATACTTCGGGCAGCCGGTGGGCATCCCGGCGCAGCCACTGCTCCGTCTGGGGTTCAATCGTTCCCCCTAGCTGGGCGGCCAGGCGCGGCGCACGCAGCAGGCGACCCGGGTCATACCGAAATGCCTCTTCGCTGACTGCCCGCACCAGTCGCGTCGCCAGGTCGGCCTGCCCCCCTACCGGGTCCATGACTGTCGGTGTTTTATCCAACCACGCGCTCAGGGGAATCGCCATCGCGTTGACTGAGAAGTCGCGCAACCAAAGATCGTCTTCCAGATGCATACCGCGCTGCTGGGCGATATCCACCTGCTCGCGGCCCAGGACGACACGCGCGGTCGCCATGTCCGCGTCCAGCGGGACGTAGGCACCCTCCAGTGCATCGGCCAGGTGACGCGCGACGGCCAGCCCGTCGGTCTGGACGAGGAGGTCAAAATCATGCACGTCGCGGCCCAGAAGACGGTCACGCACGGCACCCCCCACCACATAAGTGTGCGGCGCGTGACGGAAGAACCGAACGAGACGATGGGCTAAGGTAGGCATGAATCTGCTTCTTTGCAGTCCCTAAAGGTTTCTAAAAGCCTTTAGGGACTTGCCTATTCCGCACAATGACTTCGAGTTAACTTCGGCCCGCCGCCTTCATCACCAAGTCGGCCACTTCATCGGGGTGACGGGCGACGGCGATGCCCGCCTTCTTAAACGCGGCGATCTTGTCCTCGGCGCGGCCCTCGCCCCCCGAGATAATCGCGCCAGCGTGGCCCATGCGGCGGCCCGGCGGGGCGGTCTGCCCGGCGATGAACCCGACGGTCGGCTTCTTGACGTTGGCGGCGATATACTCGGCGGCGCGTTCTTCGTCGGTGCCGCCGATCTCGCCAATCATCACGATGTACTCAGTGGCAGGGTCTTCATTAAACAGCTTGAGGACATCAATGAAGTTGGTCCCCTTGACCGGGTCACCGCCGATACCGACGGCGGTGGACTGGCCCAGCCCCCGCTGCGACAGGGCGAACATGACTTCATACGTGAGCGTGCCTGAGCGCGACACGATGCCGACCGGCCCTGGCGTAGCGACGTGGTTGGGGATGATGCCAACCTTACACTGGCCCGCCGAAATGAGGCCGGGGCAGTTGGGGCCGAGCAGCCGTACTCCCTTACGGTCGAAGTAGTGGGTCACCTCGATCATGTCCAGGGTCGGGACGTTCTCGCTGATGCAGACGACAAACTGGATGCCAGCGTCGGCGGCTTCCAGCATGGCGTCGGCCGCGCCAGCAGCCGGCACAAAGATGAGCGAGGTATCCGCCCCCTGCTCTTTGACCGCCTCTGCAACCGAGTTGTACACCGGTACGTCCAACACCATTTGCCCGCCCTTGCCAGGCGTCATGCCAGCCACGACCTGTGTCCCATAGGCCAACATCTGGCTGGTGTGGAACTGGCCCTCGCGCCCGGTGATGCCCTGCACGACAACTTTCGTAGCCTGATTGATGAGGATGCTCATCGGAGATGCTCCGTTAATTTATGTCAAACCGAAACGTGTCACCACGTTGTAGAGAACGCGGGTCATAAACAACAGGTTGTCTACAGAAATGCGCTCATTGTGGCCGTGGACCAGCGCCTCGCCCTCGGTTGCCGCCTCGTAGCGCAGCGGCCCGAAGCCGTAGACACGTGTCCCCAGGTGGACAATGTGTTTGGCATCCGTTGCGCCCGTAATCAGCGTCGGTGAGGGGCGGGCGCCGGGTAGCTCGTCCTGCATCACATCCACAATAGCGGAGTACAGTGGCGAGTCGAGATCGGCTTCCAGGGCCGGCGAGTCGTCCAGGAGTTCCAGTTCCACGTCGTCGCCCACAACGGGCCGCACCTCGGCCAGGAAGTCTTGCGCCGCGAAACCGGGCAGCGTCCGGCCATCCACCAGCGCCTCGGCCAGCGACGGGATGACGTTGATCTTGGTCCCGGCCTGCAGGACGGTCGGCGTCGCTGTGTTGCGCAGCATGGCGGCCAACAGGCGACGGAACGAGTCAGGGACGGGTATCTTGCTCAACGTCAGCGAACTGGTCGTTTCATCCCACAGCCCCGACGAGGCTTCCGCCAGACCAGGTACGGCCTGCCCGATACTCTCGAACATGGCCTCGACGGTGCGGGTGCGGTGGAGAGGGAGGGGCGTGCTGCCCAGGCGGGCGACGGCCGCGGCCAGACGGACCACGGCGTTATCCAGGCGCGGCACCGAGCCGTGCCCTGGCTCGCCGCGCACCCGCATACGGAACCGCGCCAGTCCCTTCTCAGCGGTCTGGACAGAGTAGAACCGCGTCGGGCCAAACGGGAACTCGTTGCCCCCGCCTTCGTTGAGGGCGTACTCGGCCCGAATCAGGTCGGGGTGATGGCGCACCAGCCAGCCCGCCCCCTTGACGCCGCCCACCTCCTCGTCAGCCGCCGCCATCTGGACCACGTCGCGGCGCAGGCGGAGGCCCTGCCGCGCCAGCAGGCGCAGGATAACCAGATGCGCCGCCGTGATACACTTCATGTCCAGCGCGCCTCGGCCCCACACATAACCGGCGGCCAGGTCGCCGCTGAACGGTCCATGCGACCAGGCGGCCGGCTCGGCGGGCACGACATCGGTGTGGCTCATCAGCAGCAGGGGCGCGGCCTCGCCTGTCCCGTGCCAGCGACCAACGACACTCCCACGCCCTGGCTCAGACTCCAGCACCACCGGTTCGATGCCCACCTCGCGCATCTTGGCGGCCACGTACTCAGCGGCGAGACTCTCATTGCCTGGCGGGTTGGTGGTGTCCAGGCGCAGCAAGTCCTGGAGGATGCCCACCACCTCGTCGCGGACCGCGTCCCAGTTGGGTGGCTGGCTCACGTCAACCTTCCGCACGGCCGGTCTGGACCGCGCGCGCCGCGAGCTGCGCCGCTTCGGACAGGGTGGCGGCCCAGGCGACATTCGCGCCAGCCAGCATCTTGCGCCCCTCCGCCTCGTTGGTACCGACGAGGCGGCAGACAAAGGGCACCTTGGTCCCGGTCTCCTCCAGGGCTATCTGGACCCCGCGTGCTACCTCGTCCACGCGGGTAATGCCGCCGAAGATATTGACGAGCACCGCTTTGACCGAGGGGTCGCGCAGGATAATGCGCAACGCGGTGGCGACTTTGTCGGCGCGCGCGCCACCGCCAATATCGAGGAAGTTAGCTGGCTCACCACCGAACAGCTTGACGGCGTCCATGGTTGCCATTGCCAGGCCCGCTCCGTTCACCAGGCAGCCGATGTTGCCATCCAGGTCAATGTAATTGAGGCCCGCCGCCCGCGCGTCGCGCTCGTCGGCCGACTCCTCGTTCTCGTCGCGCAGGTCATCGAGGCCGGGATGGCGGAACAGCCCGCTGTCGTCCAGGTTCATCTTGGCGTCAATCGCCAGCAGCTTGCCATCTGGGGCAACCACCAGCGGGTTGACTTCGGCCAGCGAAGCGTCGTTGTCCATAAACGCCTGGTAGAGGCCCTTGGCGATCTGGACAAATTCCTTGACCTGGTTACCCGCCAGCCCCAGGCCATAGGCTACGTCACGCGCCTGGTAATCGCGCAGTCCGATGGTCGGATCAACGGTGGTGCGCACAATTTTTTCAGGCGTCTCGCGCGCGACCTCTTCAATATCCACCCCACCGGCCGCCGAGGCCATCATAACGACCGCCTTCTTAGCGCGGTCAATGACCATGCCCAGGTAAATCTCGCGGGCAATATCCACTGCCGGCGCGACAAGTACTTTCTTGACTGTGATACCCTTAATGGTCATGCCCAGGATGGCATTGGCCTTCTCGCGCGCCTCCTCGGGCGTCTTGGCGAGCTTGACGCCACCGGCCTTGCCGCGCCCGCCGACCAACACCTGGGCCTTGACGACGACTGGCCCACCGATGCGCCGCGCGGCGGAGTAGGCTCGGTCGGGCGTTGTCGCCACCTCGCCCATGGGGATAGGCAGGCCATATTTGGCAAAAATCTCTTTCGCCTGGTACTCGTGAATGTTCAAGACAGCCTCCTACGTAGGGCCACCCCACTGGTCGCCCTACGGACTCACTGCACCATAACATCACCGCCCCCACCACCAGGCGCGGGCGGCTGTTCAATCACTTTGATTATAGCATGAGTAGGGGGAACAGGCTAGAGTGGATAGCTACTCTAGCTCAAGTAGGAATACGAGTAAAGCCGAAAGTAGCGAAGTGATGATCAGCGGTGAACGCCATTCGTCTTGGCAGTAGTGCATGCTGTCATGCTGAGCGAAGCGAAGCATCTCGCTAAAGTGAGACGTAGACAGGGACACCCCGACCTGAAGCCCAGGTCGGGGTGTTGCGCACCTGAATAAGAGGCGTGGCTACGGCAAGGGCGGCCACTGGACGATGCGGTTGTTGTTGCTGTCGGCCACGTACACCTTGCCGTCGGGGGCGACTACAATGCCCACCGGCAACTCGATGCCCTTGGCGTCCTTGCCCGGCTGGCCCATGTTCGCCACCGGCTGGCCCTTGTCGTCCAGGACGATGACGCGGTACTGCTCCGGGTCGGTGAAGTAGACGCGGTTCTTGCTATCGACGGTGATATAGGGCTTGTTCACCACCGACTGGCCGTCCCACGCTTCCACCTGCCACTGGACCTGGGGAGCCATGTTCTTGTCGAACTTCTGCACGCGGCGGTTCCACGTGTCGGCTACATAGATACTGCCATCCGTCGGGCTGATGGCGATGCCCACCGGCTCCTGAAACTTGCCCGGCTCGAAGCCGCCGCCGCCGTACTGCCCCAGAGGTTTGCCGTCCGGGTCGAATTTCAGGATGCGCTTGTTGCCCGTGTCGGTGACGAACAGGTTGCCATCGGCGTCCACAGCAATGTCACGCGGGCCGTACATGGCGGTCGGCTTGTCGTTGAGCGTCGCCGCCTGGTCGAAGTTGCCCCAGGCCGTGATAAAGTTTCCATCCAGGTCAAACTTCTGGACCCGACCGTTCCAGGTATCCGCTACATAGACGAAGCTGCGCTTACTATCGACGGCGATACCCCACGGGCCGTCGCGGAACTGGCCCTGCCCATTGCCGGGGCTGCCCCATACCTTGAGCGGCGCCCCGCCCTGCGACCCGTACTTGACGATGCGGTTGTTGTTACCATCCACCACATAGATGTTGCCCTTGTCGTCCAGGGCCACGTCCTTCGGATTGGCAAGCTGGCCCGCGCCGCCGTAGGTGATTTGCGCCGTCACATCCTTACGAACCTTATCGTAGGGGTTCTGCGCCGCTTCGGTGTTGGCCGTGATCAGGCTGGGGTCAGCCGCGCCCATGGCCCAGATGCGGTTGACTACATCCTTCTTGACATAGAGAACGAAGGTGTTGTGGTGATACCAATCGCTCAGCGGCTTGGGGTACTTGCGCCAGACGAGGATGTCGAACCACTTCTGCCGTTCAGCCGGGTTCTGGAGCAGGGCCACGACTGAGGCAAGGGTCTGGTTCTTGTACTCCTCCATCGGCCACCAGACCATGTTGTACTCGCGGCGCGTGTAATCACGCAGATAGGGCTTGAACTTGGCGTCGTTGCCGCCGCCGATGAGGACGACCGGCGCGTCAATGGGGCCAGGCGGGTTCTCGCCCACGTACTGCTTCTGAGTGTAGTCACGCAGGTACCACTCAAAGGGCCAGGGGACCAGGTTGTCGTAGACGATCTTCAACTGCGACGGTCCGCCCAGGTGGTTCGCCAGGTCATCCAACTCGTTGGCGACCAGCTTGACATCCGGCGTGGCGTGCGCGTAGACAATGAACTCCACCGCCAACTGGTCGTTGATGTAGTTAGCGTACCACGAGGTACGGATAGTCAGCACGACGAAGATGGCGAAAGCGGTCGCAAAGAGGGTCGCGCCGATGGAAGCGCGGCTCATGCCCCGGCCCACCTGGTACAGTCCCCATACCAGGGCGGCAAAGACGATCAGCGCCCCGATCCACAGTGTCGTTTCGCGCAGATCAGCCAGCCCCATCCCGTTGAAGGGACGGAAGAACAACCAGACAACGAGGACGATGAGGCTCGGCACAAGGAGCAGGGCAAAGGTCAGTCCGCCCGTCCTCCGAACCTCGGCCCAGTTGACGCGCTCGAAGAAGTCGCCTACGAAGCGGCCGGCCAGGAAGCATAGGGGCAGGGCAATGTAGTAGAGCAGCCAGGGCATGCGCTCGCCGGCGACGCTGAAGCCGATAAACGAGAGGAATGACCACCACATCAGGAGTGGCACAAACAGCGTGCGCGACAGGAAGGAGCCGCCACGCAAGGTGCGCACCTCCGGACGGAACAGGTAATAGATGAACGCGGCCAGGCCAAACCACAGCGGCAAGAACTCGTAGATGGGGGACAGAAAGGCGTAGTAGTAGATGGGCTGGCTTCCGCGCTCGACGCCTTGTTGCTCCAGCCAGTAGCCGAGCGAGCCGAGGTAGCCGGTTGCCAGGCCGTTGCGATTAGTGAAGAAGGTAGTGTACAGCAGGACGCTGATGGCGTAGAAGATGGCCGCCATGACGGGCCAGCGCCGTCGGTCCCACCACAGCCCGATCACCGCGCCGATGACGAACAGGAGGCCGAAGATGCCAAACGAGCGTGTAAGGCCCGCCTGACTGTAGTCGAGCGGGGTGCCGCCCAGCCCCTTGACAATAAAGGCCGTCGCTAGTGGGAGCACAAGCGTACCCATCGCCACCACCCACCCCATCAAGGGGTGGGCGCGGGCGCGAGTCAGCAGGCTATCGCCTTCGCCTTCGTCGGTACGCAGGAGCGACCAGACCAGGGCCAGGAAGGCGAATGTACCAAGGATAGCCGTCTGAATATAGGCCGACTCCATGGTCGTAAACATGAGGACCATCGAGGCGACGACGAGGTAGAGCCAGCGGGGGCGGCGGTCGTCCAGCCAGCGGAAGAGGCCGACAATCATCAACAGCACATACAGCCCCACAAAGGTCTCATCACGGATGTAGCGATTATGGTAGAGAATGACGGGCGAGATGAGCAACATGCCGGACGTCACCAGAGCGCCGATGCGGCCCAGATAGGGGCGCAGCAGCAGCGGGACCAGAATGACCGTGGCGATGCCGAAAATCGCAGCGGGGAGCCGGGCGGTAAAGTCGCTGACCCCGAACAGGAAGTAGGACAGGGCGGTAATATGGAAGCGGAACGGCCCGTGCATCATCGGGTCGTGCACGTAGCCCTTGCCGACGTAGAGGTTCCAGGCATACAGCGTATGCAGACTCTCATCGTGGCTCATGGCCCGCTGGCCCAGGTTCCACAGGCGGGTCACAACGGCGATAATGGAAAAGGTAATCCAGAGCGCCGTCTCCCAGTTGAGACGCACCAGGCTCTGGACGGGGGTGTCCAGGCTAGTGGGCGTCAGGGGCGGCGTCCCGCGCCGCGCACGGGGTAAGGTTTGCTGCATACGTCTCTCATCCTCCGTCTTCAGTCTAGCCAGTTCTCTTTAACGAGGGCTTAACCAAGTCTTACACGTTTATTACCCCGGCGGGGGATTAGCCTGCGCGGGCCGGGCGTACCAGATGAACCCATCCACACGCGCCGGGGCGCTAGGAGCGTCGCGGTAGAGGTACCAGCGGGTCCAACCGCGCCAGTCCAACCCACTCGGATCCCACGCCGACTGATAGCGGCCGCGCTGGCCGATATAGCCAGCCGGCGGCGCGGGCGGGTCGCTATTGGCGAGCGCGTAGGCCAGTAGTAGTGGTGCAGTCGAGCCATTGACGTTATTGCGAGTCTCAATGCGCGGGAACCAGCGCAGATACCACAGCCAGGTCGGCGTGAGGCGTTCGTCCACGGCGACCAGTTGCGTCGGACGCGCGCCAAAGCGGTCCACGCCGACGGCGAGCAGATCGTTCGCCACCTGGGCCACATCCGGGGAGGTGCGCGGCCCGCCCAGGAATTCCTGAGGCACATAGGACTGGGGGAAGACGACGCCCGCCATCGAGCGCAGGCTGTTCATTCCCAGCAAGAGCAGGACGAGAATCGTCAGGCTGCGCGTAGCCACGTCCCGGCCTAAGAGCGACCCAATGGCCGCCAAGATGGCCGCCAGGAAAATCACAAAGATGACCAGGATGAGGAGGAGACGCGAACCTTGCTCGGCCGGCGGGTTGGGCTGGGTCACATAGGCGGCGACCTGGAGCGCCGGCCCGACAATAAACGGGATCGCGAAGAGCAGGAAGAGCGGCTCGCGGTCCCAGGCGCCGTGCAAGATAATATTGTCCACGAACCGCCCCAGCGCCATGCCGGCTAACAAGGTCAGCGGTACAAGTACGGGGATGACACCGGAGGCCGGGCGCGTCGGGGCCAGCAGCGACACGACCAGCGCCGCCAGGAACCAGGCCCCCAGGAAGGCGGCGAACAGGTTGCGCTGGCGGGCGATGAGCCATACCGCGCCGACCACCCCAAGCGCCAGGATCAACGTCTCGTAGACGCCCAGCGTCAATAGATACTGCCCCGCGCTCACCGCGTCCGGCGTCGCCCGATCCCAGACAGCCAGGGCATCGAAGGCGGCCTGGACCCCGTTGGGATTGAAGAAGACAGCGGTGCTGACGGCGACAAACAGGGCCAGCCCCAGGAGCAGCGTATCGACCAAGTGAACGCGGTTGCTGCGCATAGCGCGCAGCGCCGCCAGCAAATCCTCGCGCGTAACACTGTCACGCCCCGAATAGATGACGACCAGGGAGAACCCGACCGCGACGACCGCAAACAGCCATGTCCCCGGCCCGCTGGCGAGGCCCAGGGCCAGCCATACGACCATGAAGGTCAGGCGGCGGGGGATAGAGGTCATCAGATAGCGCATGCCCATCGTCAGGACGGCCAGGGTGAATAGCGCCGTAATCACCGCCTCGTCCACCTGTCGTGAGAAGAACACGAACGACGGCGACAGGGCCAACAGGCTGGCGGTCGCCAGCCCGCCAGGTCGGCCCAGCCAGCGGCGGAGCCAGTAGGGCAGGGCGCAGATGGCCGCGCCGGCGACGGCGGGCAGGATACGCGCCGCCGCGTCGCCCGCGCCGAAGAGGGCGAAGGTGATAAAGTTGAAGGTCAGCAGGAGGGGGCTGTAGGGGCCGCTGGGCAGCCCGCCGCCCGTGGCGAGCCGGTAGGCATTGTACGCCTGGCCCGCCTCGTGGGCGTCCAGGGCCGGCGCGCTTAATTGAACCAGCCGCAGGACCGCCGCCGCCAGGACAATCAACCCGTACAGCGCCTTCTCAACTGTCACCACCGGTCGGGTGACTGCCATAGGTTGATCCACTACTTCTGAGATTCCCGCTGTTTCTCTATCTAATGTTTCTGTAATCATCACTCTTCCCAGGGAAAGAAGATGTCTCCCCTTTGTCACCGAATTCGGTAGATGACTGTGTCGCCGTCGCGGAAAACTTCATCCATAAAGCGGGCAAACTTCGTCGCCGACGGCCCGCGCGTCGGGCCATAGCGCGCCCGCTCGACGCTGCCATATACCACGTACTCGACGCCGAACTGGTCCAGCAACTGCTGGGCGGCGCGGGTGTCGGTAGTGCGGAAAATCTGGTCAATCAGCGGCTCGCGCCGGCCCGGCTCGTTGTAGTTGCCGCGCCACTGGGATTGATGGCCGCCCCAGCCCAGGAGCGTCGGCAAGCCGGTGAAGGCCGAGATGCGGCCCTCGTAGACATACGATTTGCCCTGGTCGCCTGGCGCTTCGAGAATGGTCGGCTGGTCCTGGACATTGGCGTTGAGCCACTGGATGGCTGCGTAGTCGTCGGGGTGCTGCTGCGCGACCCACTGCGTGCCGTCCAGGGTGGGCGGGTGGTTGAAGTTGTCGGCGCGGCTGATGTTCGCCAGGATGGGGTAGATGAGGCCCAGGCCCACCACCAATGTCAGCACAGGGCTAAACGACAGTTGCAGGGTGCGCTGCCGCCCCTCGGCCCGCTCGCGGCCGAGCAGCCACCAGGCGGCATAGGCACTCGCCAGGGCCAGGAGAATCCAGGCCTGGAAGTAGAACTTGAAGACCGAGTTCATGCGGCTGCCGAAATTGTCGCGGATAAAGACGAACTCGGTTCCCAGCGTCAGCCCGAAGGCCAGCGCGAACAGGAGCAGTGCGAACAGGGTGTGCAGCGTCGGGTTCTGGAAGCGGGTGGCGGTGGCGGCGGTAGCCGAGCGGCGGCGTTCGTGCTTGGAGGGCGCTTCTTCGGCTGGCTCGGCCTGACCGGAGCCGCCGGCTTCCAGGGCCATCACCAGGAGCGCGGCCACCGCCACGCCGATGAGCAAGGTCAGGAAGGCCGCCGTGAACCAGCCGCGCAACAGCATCACCAGCAGCGAGGGCAGTGTGACGACGCCGACGAAGATGACGGCCATGCGGCTGCCCGCGTCACCACGCCGCCGCCACACTCGCACCGCCTGGACACCCAGGAAGGCCAGCGCGACGACAACAAATGGCCCGAACATCACCAGGTACTGCGGCAGGCGCGTCTTAATGGGGCCCTGGAGGGCAAGGCCGCGCGCCTGCGACTGCAAGCCGACCCAGAATGGCACATAGAGCAGCAGACCGACCACGCCGACGGCCAGGCCCGTCTGGACCACGTCCACCAGCCACTCCCGCCCGCGCCGTCCCTGCGTCAGCCAGGATTGAATGGCGTACGCGCCGATGAAGACGAGGGTATACGTCGGGAAGTCCCACGAGTTGAGGAAGCCGAGCGCGCCCAGGACCAGGGCCGGGGCGAGCCGTTCCAGCCAGAACTCGCGGTCGAGCGGCGAGTAGAGCGGCGCGCCCGGCCGCTGGCGCAGGGTGTTGACGGCCAGCGCAATCGCCAGCAGGACAAAAGGCAGCGCCAGGACATGCGGGTGATTGTCCCCCAGGAGGAAGCTGAACGAAGGAAATTCGTCAATGATCTCCGCGCCGTTGTCGTTGATGACGCGCGACGCCTGCCACCACCAGATAAAGCGCGACGGCATCCAGCCCGCCGCCACCGCCGGGCCGTTGATGCTTTTTATGTCGAGCCACTGCCAGAAGCCAGGCGAGCCGACACCGCCCGCGTGCAGCACTTCGAGCAAGCCCATGAGGTTGCCCATGACGGCTACGAGCACGGAGCCGAGCAGGCCGAAGCCAATGGAGCCGACGGAGGACGGAGGACGGAGGACGGACGAAGAATTGGCTTCCATCTCCAGGCCCGTGTCCACCGTCTTCGGTCCTTCGTCCTCTGTCTTCGGTCCTCCGTCCTCCGTCTTCCGTCCTTCGTCGGTGGTCTTGCGAGGCGTCAGGTTATAGATCAGGCTGAACGCGCCGGTCAGCGTCAGAGCGTAAAGCAGGGCGTGGGACAGGTTGAAGCCCGTCGCGGCGGGCACGCCCGACAGCTTGATGACCATCGCCAGGATAAGGTAGCCCAGGTAATAGTAGGAGATGGCGAAGCCAGACAGCCACGGGTCGGGCGGGGGGAAGGTGTCGGCGCGGAGGATGGAGTTGATGAAGGCATACTCCATGTACTTCTCGCCGCCTGCCGTTGCGATCTCGGGACTATACGCCCGCAATAGGGCCGTCAGCGCCAGGCCCCCCAGGAACAGCGCCTCGGTAACGTAGACTGCCCGCCGGTGCTGGCGCAGTGTCTCGCTGAGCAGGTCACGCTCGCGCAGCCATGACCATACACTGACACCCCCCAGGATGAGGAGCAGGACAAAGATGGTCACGCGCTCATTGTTCAGGAAGCCGAACGAGACACCCGCCCACAGGGCTACGCCCAGGATGAGTAGCCCGAGGGGCCGGGCGAAGGCATAGCCTCGGTCCGGCAGGTGGCGAAACAGCCGCAGCGTCACCGGCAGCGCCGCCAGACCAATCAGTTGGAGCGTCAGATACCAGAGGATGAAGTCTACCATAGGACTAACTTGACCGGCCCCCCAGTACCCGATAAATCGTCACTTCGGGGTTGGCGTAGACGCGCTCCACGGCCCCTTGCTGGACCATGGTCTCGAACTTCGCCAGCCCTTGCGGCTGATAGTACGCCTTCTCCGTCTCGCCCACATAGATATAGCCCACATTGTACTTCTGTAGCAGTTGCAGGGCCTGGCCGATGTCGGGCGTGTTGAATAGCGTCTTGACATCGTTGCCCCGTTGGTCCACCACCGGCTCCGTCAGCGCCGAGCGCTGCTGGCGCTGGTGGTTGCTCCAGCCGACAACGGTCGGGAAGCCGGTGTAGATGGAGACACGCGACCCCCAGCGGTACTCGACGGTGTGCGCTTCGAGGATGACTGGGGTGCCGGGGATGTTCATCTCCATCCACTCGATAGCGTCGCGGTCCCACTTGAGGGGGTACGTCACCGGCGGCCGACCGTCGGGCGCGTCGCTGTACTGCGCCACATCCATGTAGGCCATGCCGTTCAGCGTCGCGCCGACGCTCTTGTCGAAGCGGTCGTTGACGCGGCCCCAGGTAGCGAAGACCGGGTAGAGGCTAACGGCGAAGAACAGGGCGGCGAAGACCGTCTGCCAGCTCGTGCGCAGCGACAGGTCCAGCGTCTTCAACTCATCCCAGACCCAGGCCAGCGCCGCCGCCGCGCCGACGCCCAGCAGGACCCACACCTGGAGGTAGAACTTGAACACGGTGTTCATGCGCCCAATGTCGCCCTTGAGGACAATAACATCCACCATCAGTGTCAGCGACACCGCCGCCGCCAGCGTGAGCAGGATAAAGGTGGTGGCAGGCGTCGGGGCAGAGACATGACCAAGGACCGAGGACCGAGGACCGAGCGAAGAGCTTGTCTCATCCTCAAAACCCGGTCGTACACCCTCAGCCATGTCTTGGTCTTTGGTCTTTGGTCCTTGGTCGTCCACCGGACGTCGCAACAGCAGTAACCCCGCCGCGACGACAATGGGCAGGCCGATGACAAACGAGCCGTAGTTACCGAGGGCCAGGACGACCACGACGACGGCCAGGACGCCGAGCGCCTGGAGCAGGAAGCGTTGCGCCGCCTGCTGGCGTTCGGGCGTATCCTGCGTCTGGAGCCAGTGCCGCACCTGGAAGAAGACGAACGTGACCAGGCTGAACAGGAAGAAGCCGTGCACCACCAGGTATGACCACCAGACGGTACGCGAGCCTGGCCACGGTTCCACCGTATTGAAGCCGGTGGCGAAGCTGGTGATGTAGGGCAGCCAGAACAGCGTCGTCAACAGCGCCAGCAAGGCCGACCGCCACAGGACTTCTCCCACCGCACGGGCCGTCAGGCCGTGCGAGCGATAAGCGTGGACGGCGAAGGCGCCGACGGTAATCGCCATGTAGGTTGGGTAGTCCCAGGTGTTGGCCGGGCGGAGCGCCCCTACGGTGAGACCCAGCAGCCCCCACGTCGCCAGGACGGTGGGCCAGCCGACCCTCGCCGTGCCAAGTGTCCAGCTATTGCGCGGCCGCAGGAAGATATTGAGGACCAAGGCCAGCGCCAGCAGCGTCAGCGGCAGGGTCAGCATGTGGGCGTGCAGGTCACCGTACAGGAAGGTGAAGTACGGAAACTCGGTAATGGGCACAATCTCGTTCGGTGGGTGGGGAATGGCGCGGCTGGCGTTCCAGTACCACCACTCCTGGCGAAAGTTTAGATGCTGTCCACTCAGCAGCTTTTGCAGCCCGGAGACCGTGTTGAAGAGGGTCGACAGGCCGGGGATATTACTCTGGACGCTCCCCCCGCCGCTTAAGTCAGACAACCCCTTGAGAATCAACTGAACTTCACCCAGGTTGCCGACAACGGCCACAAAGATGGCGGCCAACGTGGCGAAGACCGTGGGCTTCGAGATGAACAGGGGATCACTGTCCGCTGTCGTTTCCGCCGCTGCCGTCCGTCGGGTATCTACCAGGTTGTAGGCTACGGCGTAAGCGCCAAGGCCGGTCAGGGCGAAGAAGGCGGGGATGGTCAGGTTGTAGGCAATGGCGGGGATGATGCCCGTCATCAGGACCAGCGTGGCGACCATGACGAAGCCATAGTAGTAGTAGTTCATCTGGCCGCCCGCGAACCACGGGTCGTAGTTCGGGAAGAACTGGGCGCGGATGACGGCATTCATGTAGGCGAAGTCCATCGGCTTCTCACCGCCCATGTACGGATGCCACAGGTCCGGGTTACCCATGCGGACAAACAGGAAGCCAACGAACAGGGCCAGGAAGACAACCTCACCCGCCACCAGGTCACGCCGCCGTTCGCGCACAAAGGCGCGGATGCCCGACCATTGCCGCCAGGCGAACAGCGCGCCAACCACAATCAGCGCCCCCATGACGGCCCAGACCAACTCCCGGCCAAAGGGGACGATGCGCTGGACGCTAGCGACCAGCCACGCGCCATAGCTGACGAGCAACAGACCCATGATCTTGCTGCTGAACCAGCCTCGGTCGCCCAGGTGGTGGAAGATGGCAAAGGCGATGGGGAAGGCGGCCAGGCCGAGGGCGTAAATCGCCAGCAGCCACACCAGCACCGACAGGACGCCACTCGTGTTCAGGGGCGAAGCCGGGTCGAAGATGGCGGACCACGTCCCGCCGAGCTGCTGGCGGACTTGGTCCGCCTGGGGCAGCATCAGTGTCGTCTTGGAGGCACTGGGGATGCCGGGCGTTGGAGCGGCCGCCGCTTGCGCCCGCGTCTGGTCGGGCAGCGGCGCGAGGCGGTTGGCGATCAGCCCGCCGATGACGGGAATCTGCCGCCAGCGGGCATTGTTATAGACGTTGGTCGCTTCCTTGTCCCACAGCCGCTGAATCTTGTCCCACTCGATGCCCTCGCCCAGTTTGCGCGCGACCTCGGCCTTGTTGAAGGCAGGGGTCTTCTGGAAAATGAGTACCTTGGGGTGGTCGTAGACGCGGAACTGCTCTTCGGATGAGTCGTCGTTCCAGACGAACGGCCCCAACTGGGGGTAGCTGGTGAACTCGGCGACGCGGGCGTAGCCCAACTCCTCAGGATGGTTGAGCATGAGGTCGTAGTAGCGCGTCGTCATCGGCCAGCGCATGGGCAGACGCGGGATGGACTCGTAGAGGCGGCCGGAGGTCATGAAGATATAGTCGGCCTGGTCCATGCGGTCCACCATCTTCTGGAGCTTGGCCGGCTCATCCTCGTCGTAGTTGGTCATTTCCAGGCCGTTGTAGATGCCAAAGCCGTCGCGGCCATCGAGACGTAGCGGAATACCATCGTCCCAGTGCTCGTTCGCCAGGTTGGCCGTGCCGGCCTGGATCGGCGCGCCGCGCGTGGCTCGCGTGACCAGGAAGTACTCCTGCCCTGGCTCCAGCGCCGTCCCCGCCCCACTGTCCAGCGTGACGGGTACCGACATGCCGCGCGGCCCGGCCTGCTCCAGATTAGCCGTCGCCTGCCCCTTCGCCACCACGGTCTGGCCGCCCGGATCCCGCGCCACGACGACTTCCAGGGTCTCGGCGTCGGCATCGCGCGTCGGGTCAGACAGGTAGTTGAGCGTGATGCCCGTCAGCGTACCCTCGGCGGGCGCCTTGAAGGGGGTCATATTGGTCGCGTTGTTCTGGGGCCACGCGAAGCCCTTGGGGATGGCGGCTTGCACCTGGCGCGGCCCTTGTGCGGTGTCGAGGCGGAGCGTCGCGGCGGTCGGCACGTTCTCGTAAATCCAGCGCGACGCCGCCACGCGAGTCACCGGCTTGGTATAGATGCTCACGAAAGCCAGGGCAAACAGAAACGTCCCTACCAGGACCAGACCAGCGAATGCCCCCGCTGCAATCTTGTCCAGCGTCCAGGCACGGCCCCGCCGCCCTCGGCTGGCCGCCGCGTCTGTGGCGCGGTCCCAGGCGTAGACGACGAGCCAGGCGGCCATGAGCGCCATGAACGGATACATCTGGAGGAAGTAGCGGACGGATTTGACCCACTGCGTACCGTGGAACAGGAAGGTGATGCCAATCCAGGCTACAGGCAGCAGGTGCGCCCGCAGCATGGGGCTATCCAGCAGGCGGTCAAGCGACCAGGGCTGGCCGCGTCTCGGCCATAGCGAGGCGAGGAGTTGCCACAGGGCGACGCCCCAGGCCGTCCACGCCGCGATGCCCAACGGGATGCCCAACCCGAACCAGACCATGTTGTAGAACGGGAACCATAGCGGCCAGCGGTCGGTCCACTGGTGCCCGAAGGGGACATCCACATCGCCCCGGTTCATGCGCTGGGCATTACCCATGTCGCCCTGCCACTGCGTATTGAACTTGAGCCAGCTGGTCGGGCTGCTGTCCGGGGCCAGGAAGGCGTAGGGCATGACGACGCGGAAGGTGATCAGGGTGACGAGCAAGAGGAGGACGGCGCCGAGCCAGACGGATTCGAAGGTGGGACGGCTAAGACCCTCACCCTGGCCCTCTCCCATAGGGAGAGGGAAGGAGCCGGACTCCCCTCCCCCTATGGGAGAGGGGTTGGGGGTGAGGGTTCTTCCCCGCCATGCATCCAGCAGACGCACGACGACGGTAATGACGATGAGGCCGGCCAGCGTCAGCAGATTGATGCGGCTGCCAATGGACGCACCGAAGAATAGGCCGACGCCCACATAGTCCTTCCAGCCGCCGCCCTGGAGGACACGAACACAGAACAGGATAGTGAGGATGGCGAAGAGGTTAGCGAAGGTATCCGCTGTGTAGTAGTGCGACTGTTGGATATTGAGGACGCTGAACGCGCCGAGAGCAGTCGCCAAAACGGCGACGCGCGTATCGTACAGCCGGCGGGCGATGGAGAACAGGACGACCAGCGCGGCCAGGTCGAACACGCTGGATAGGAAGCGGCCCAACTGCGTCGTCTCGCCATAGCCTGTCAACGGCCCTTTGACGCCGAGCAAGCTCTGGAGCCAGCCGCACTCGCGGCACCATTCCGAGGTGTAGCGCACAATGAACAGTGGCAGCGTCCCGTAGACGAAGGAGCCGAAACCCTTGTTGTACGGGTTCAACTGCGATTTCGCCGTGTCAAAGTACTCACCGACGCTCTTGACGGGCTGGACGGCATTCGTCACCATCACCAGGAAGCGTTCGTCGGGGTGCAAGGTCTGACCCTCGTCCCAATTGCGCCCGACCGAGCGGAAATAGACCCCAAAGACGAAGATCGCGCCCAGGAACAGAGCCAACATTGCGCCATTCAGCCACGTGGCCTGGCCCGCCCGCGTGGGCGTCACCGCCGGCGCCTCCGGCCGAATGGCTGGGGCCGCGCCTTCAATCGCCTTTTGCACACTAACCTCCTAACCCACCTACCGCATCCTATCCTCTATGGTAACGCGCTCGACAAGAATTCTATTCACTACCTGTCCCGATAACAGGGGAATTTTACGCACAAGATGGCCGCGTACCAAATCTCGCGGCCATCTTCCCCGCCAACGCGCTTGCCTTCAGAATATGAGTAGTCAGGCCTGCTCGCGCCTAAAGCGCGGAACTCTATCCAGCAACACCAGGCCAACCATCACGACTAACGTCAACAAGCTAATTGCCAACCCAATGTCATGACTCGCCGGATGGAACTCAAAGACAAAAACATGAGAGCCGCTTGGGGCGACAGCGCCCAGGTAGCCATTCACGGACGCCAAGGCAGCTGGGGTATTGTCAATCCGAAGTTTCCAGCCTGGATAGTCATTCATCAGGACAACCAGGTGGCTGTCAGATGTCATTGTACCTTCCACTATGACGCGGTTGGGGCCGTCAATACGCGCCTTCATCTCTGTGACATCGCTCCTCTTGAGGTGCGCATTTGTCTCAACCAGGCTGGTCGCCACCGTGAAGGCATAGGGCAGAACGTCGGGAATGCGCCAGAGTTCGATGCCGTCGAAATCCGTCAGCTTTTCCCCTCCAACTGGCTTGGGTTGACCATTGACGACAAACATGTATTTGGCTCGCGCCGTGAACGGAGAGCCAGGCTGCATTTGCCGGTCACGCTCACGTAGGAGCCGACCATATACGAAATTGATCATAGGCATTTCCGCGTCGTAGATAGCTGGCAGCCACGGGAAGCCAGGCACAGCGCCGCCCACGTCAATATAGTACAGACCGGGGTCGTTGCTTTTGAGCCATTTCATCGCCGCAAAGGAGCGTGGATCGAGGGCTTCTGGCAAAAATGCAAGGGGGCGATTCACAGAGTAAACGTCCCACACGGTATAAACCAGGACAAGCCCCATCATCCCCTGGACTAGCCAGCTGAGAGGCAGCAGCCGGATGGGCCGCGGCTCCTCGACCCAGCGCGACACCCCCACGACAACCCCCCGAACTTGGCGCTGCCATCTTTCAGTCACATACTGTAGTCCCAACCCCGCCACGATGAGCAAGGGACTAGTGGCGAGAATCAGCAACCGATTTGGAAAACGCAGGTAGTACAGGGTCGGTATCCAGTCATAAATAAGCCGCATCGGTGTGTAGCGATTGCCTGACCACGCTAACAGGATGATGCTTAGTACACCCAGCACGATGATCGCAGTACGATAGCGCTTGACACGAAGGGCGAGCGGCGCTAAACCTAGCGCTCCGATGGGGATAGCGCCAATGTAAAACCAGTTCCAGCCTCCCTTCTGTCCGAGGATCGAACTACTGTACCACTCAGGCTTGGAGACGATATAGTTAACCAGCGCATAGGCGATAGGCTGCGAGCCTTCCTGATTTGTGTCCATACCCACAAGCCTTGTCGCTAACCGCAATACATCTAGCATTGGCGCCATCATGACCGCCAAAACTCCGGTCGACAACAAAGCAACCACCCCAGCGCGAATTAAGATTTGCCCTCGCCCCCCCCCTGCCCCCATCACGAGCGCGGTGAGAGTCAACACAATCAAACTCCCCCCCAGATAAAAAGGATAATACCCACCGCCCGTGGACAATACCATAACGACAGGGATGGCGGCCAAGACAAGAGAAGTCCTATCCCGGCGCTGGAGCGCCCACCATAGAGCAGCAAAGGACCAAGGGAACCAGGCGACGCCGAGAAGCAGTTCATACCACCCCAAACGCCATAGCATCGCTAGTCCGCCGCATAGTAGGAACATCAGGCTTGACCAGAGTCTGAACATCCCTCGCAACCCAAACAGGCGCCCTAGAACCCACTGCCCCATCCCCGCGACAATGAAGGCGATAAAGATAGAGATTTTCATCCCGTTAATACCTCCCCAAATCAAAATGGGAAGGGTGGAAATGGGATGCCAAAAGTGATTGATTAAATCACCCGCGTGGGGAAACCCGGTGGTCATATAGGGGTTCCAAAGCGGTATTTCACCATAGCGCTTGAGGCCAATTTCTGCGAGAAGAGGAAGAGTTGCGCTTTCTGGGTGTTCACCTGATAACTGTAGGATGCGTGAATCAAGATTGAGAAGTGCTCGTCCCCCGTACAAGAGGGCAGCGAGAAGAATGGTCATCCATTCTGCTAGAATCGGAACAGAGAGCCAATCAGTCACAGCAGCCAACTTGGATAGCGGGAAGTAACGAGGTACGGGCATCCACTCAGGCGGACGCTGCTCTGGTTGCTCGTTGATCATTATCACAGTCCCCTTCAGTCGATCACCGTTATCGATGCCGTGCGGTTGACAAACGCACTACTGTCATGGCAGCGCGCATGATCTCTTGCTCAGAAATCTTGGACTGGCCGAAGCGCCGGTCCTCAAACAGGATGGGTGTCTCAGCCACGCGGAAGCCGTGGCGCGTTACCTGATAGAGCATCTCGATGAGGAAGGAGTAGCCGTTAGAGCGTATAGAGTCTAAATTGACGGCCTCCAGAACCTCGCGCCGATAGCAGCGGAAACCGGCGGTGCAGTCATGGGATGGCAGCCGCAGCGCCGCCCGCGCCAGGGTATTGGCCAATGCGCTCAGCAGTTGACGGTGGAGCCCCCAGTTGAGCGTTGCGCCGCCTCGCACATACCGCGAGCCGATACCGAGTGCGGCCTCCTCAGTGAGCGCGATGACGTTGGGCAGATAGCGGGGGTGGTGGGAGAAGTCGGCGTCCATCGTCACGATACGCTGCGCGCCGTGGGCCAGCGCGGTCCGAAAGCCTTCGACGTAGGCCGTGCCCAGTCCCAGCTTGCCCGGCCGATGCCGCACCAGCACCCGCCCGGTCTGCCGCGCCAGGTGGTCGGCCAACTCGCCTGTGCCGTCAGGCGAGTTGTCGTCCACGACAATCACCGTCAGGTCGTTGGGTAGAGCCAGCAACGCCTGGACCAGCGCTGTCAGGTTATCGGCTTCATTGTAGGTAGGGAGGACCACAGCGGTGGGAATGGCACGCTCCATAGTCTTAGGCTCTAGCCTTATGACGAGTAGAAGGCGCGAGGTCGGCCCAGCCTTCACGGGCTTCCAGGGGCGCCGGCCCGTCCGCCTCAGGGGTGGCGAGGGTCTGGGCAATGATGTAGCGGGGACGGCCCTTGACCTCTTCATAGATACGGGCCAGGTACAGCCCAATCACCCCCAGGCTGATCATCAGCAGGCTGCCAATGATCAACTGGAGCAGAATGACGGTGGCGAAACCGCTGACGGCCTCGCCAGCCAGTTTCAGGTACAGGGTCTGCGCGCCCAGAAGCGCGGCTAACACCATAAAGACTAACCCGACGGCTGTAATGAGATGCAGCGGCTTGGATGAGAAGGAGGTGATGGCATTGACGGCCAGGGTGATGAGTCGAATAATGGACCAGCGTGAACGGCCCCCAACGCGTTCCGGTACAACAAACGACAAGTGGGCATGGCGGAAGCCCAGCCACGCCGTCATGCCGCGAAAGAAGACATCCCGTTCCCCCAGGCGCTGCCAGGCATCCACCACCCGGCGGTCGAGCAGTTTGAAGTCGGAGGCGCCTTCCAGGTTGTAGCCCGACAGCCGGCTGATGAGCGTGTAGAACACGCGCGCCCCGACCTTGTTCGTCAGCGACTCGCGACCCCGGCTCTCCTTGACCGCTTCGACCACGTCAGCGTCGCCCGACCGCCACAGGTGGACCATCTGGGGCAACATGTGCGGCGGGTGTTGCAGATCGGCGTCCATGACGATGATCGCCTGCCCCCGCGCCGCCTCTAACCCGGCGCACAGGGCCGCCTCCTTACCGAAGTTGCGGCTCAGGCGGAGGGCGCGCAGGTGAGGGTACCGCGGGCGGGCGGCCGTCAAGACCTGCCACGTATCGTCAGTCGAGCCATCGTCCACAAACACCAACTCGTAGCTCTCGCCGATGGCAACTAGTTGGCGCTCCAACTCTGCCAGCAGGCGGTCCAGGTTCGGCCCCTCGCTATAGACCGGAATCACAATCGAGAGCGTCGGGGGCTCAGACGGACTAGCCATCACGTTTAAATCCATACATCGCCACCATCGTCTGAGGCAGCCAGCAGTTCGCCCGACCGAACGGCCCCATCAGGGTGAGGTTCAGCTTGGCCGCGACCAGGGCTAGCGGGAAGGCGTGCGGGTAGGGCAGCGGTTGAACGCGGGCCAGTCCCGCCGCCTGCATCAGCCGCGCCAACGCGGGACTATCAAAGTAGAGAACATGCTCCGGCAGCTTGAAAGACGCCCAGCGCCGCCCCATCAACCGCCGCCAGAAGCTGCCCATGTGGGGCGTGGCGATGACGACGCGCCCCCCTGGAGCCAGATGGGCGACCAGGCTCTCGACAAATGGCAGCGGGTCGTAGATATGCTCGATAACGTTGATGGCGACGATACAGTCATACGTCTCGTCGGGCGGGAGTTGTTCCAGACCGCCCTGGTAGACGCGGTCGGCCACGCGCCGCGCCTCGGCGACGGCCTGGGCTGAGAAATCCGTGCCAACGCGCGGGCTGAAATCGCGCCGCGCCTCGTCCAGTAGATAGCCGTAGCCGCAGCCAACTTCCAGGAGCGAGCCGCCGCTAAGGCCGCGCCGACGCAGGTTGTCGAGAAAACGGCGGAAGGTAGCCCGCAGCGCCTTCTCCTGCTCGACATAGCTGGTATAGCCGTTCTCGGTCCCCTCGAAGTAGTCATCCTCACGGTAGATATCGAGCATCGCCGCCTCGGCCAGGCGCGGCGACAGGTAATAGAAACCGCACACGCCGCAGCGGGCGACTGCATAAGGGTCAAAGCGATACGCCACCCTATAGTCAGCGCTTCGACACAACGGGCAGACAGTTTCCTCTAATGCCAGGGCTTGTCTTACCATTCACTCCCCCACCCCAACCCGCTAGCGTGGGGCCACTTCATAGGCATATAGGACAGGCGTCCCACAATCTTTGATCTCCACCCAGCGCCCGCCGGGGAAGGTTTGTTCCACGGTCGGCGAGGCCACCTTAACCTGTTCTGGCACAAACATAAACACGGCCTTATGCGTCCGATCCACAAAGTTCACGTTCGCCGCCTGCGCCCCGCGTACATTCTGCACCGGAAGCGAACCGCTCAGATAGTCCACCGAGGGGTGGGTGCCGTAGAACAGCCACGGCTCGCCATACAGATAGCCCCGGTAGTCACGGTCGAGTGTTCCCAGGTAGGAGCCCATAAGCGAGGGAACGCGCGTGCCCCGGTCCTCGTACCGGCAGTTGGGCGCGAAGTCCACCCAGTAATAGCTCAGGTTGACGTAGGCCACCAGGGCGATGAACGCCATCGTCAGCGTCCCCCACAGGTAACGGTTGCGCGTGAGAAGCTGCGCCGCGCTGTCTACCAGCTTGAACCAGGCAACGGCAGCCAGAATCACGACGACGGGCATCACAATCATAATGCGGTAGGCGGAAATGTCGGGGTTGAGCACGAGAACCTGCCCGCCAATCACCGCCGACCAGAACCAGGCATTGAGCAGCAGGAAACGCTCGTCAAAGGCGCGCCAGAGCGCGTAGACCAGCCCCAGCGCGAAGGGCACCGCCGTCCACAGGTCCAGCATCGGCTTGGAGGCCAGGTAGAAGGCGCTGGCCGGATAGACGTTAAACGCGAGCATCGACACGCGAAACTGTTGGAGGAGCACCTCCCACTGGCTCCGCCCCGTGGCGCGCATCTCGTTCGCCAGCCAGCCGTTCTGCAGAATGCCCATTGTGACAAACCGCCCGCCAAACTCCCCCGGCTGCTGCATCGCCCACACCAGCATGGGCAACGCGGTCACGGCGTAGACCAGGCCAAAGGCGGCCAGCCCGCTCAAGTTCGCCGCGACCAGGCGCGGGTTGACCACCAGCAGGGCCACTATCGTCGCCAGCAAGAACAGGATGGTCAACCGACCGCCCATGTACATGAACAGGTGGACGCCGACCACCATGCCCGACAGCGCGAAGTCGAGCGGGCGCCGCGAGCGTAGGCCGCTGTAGAACAGGAACACCGCCAGCGCGGTAAAGAAGGCGTCCAGGATACCGCCGTTGACACTGACGCGGCTGAAATGGAGGTGGAAGTGGGAGACGGTCAACAGAGCCGCCGCGAACAGGGCGACCGAGGTATTGAACATACGCCGCGCCAACACATAGGTCATCGGGATGGCGAGGATGCCAAAGATAGCCTCGACGAGACGCAGACTGAGTGTATTGACGCCAAGCCACTCGACGGCCAGGGCGCGCACGAAGATATACAACGTGCTGTGCCCGAACGTCGTGGCGAACGGGTCCTTGAGCGTGCCATTCACGACGCTGAGCGTCATCTGGCCCATGCGCCCCTCGTCGCCACTGATAATATCGGGGATAGCGCCCAGATAGGCCAGGCGCAGCGCTGCCGCGACCACGGTCAGCGCCAGGACGAGCAGGGCCTCGCGGCGATGGCGCGCGATGACCGCGACGGGATTGGGCAGCGGCCGTGTGGCGCAGGCCGCTACGAGACACGCGATGCTCACCAGCCACAGGATGACGGCGTCGGTGTAGGGAGTCGCCGCGTTTTTAGACCACAGCAGGCCATAGTTGAACACCGCGACGCCTATGCCCACCAAGATCAGTCCGAACCGCCACCAATGCGAACGGATGAGGGTCGGAAGGGTCGCCAGTCGCTCCAGGTGAAGCCGAAGACCCGACCAGGGCCACAGGCTGGCCCATCGCACGGCCGGCCGGCCGGCGAGTTCGTGACGCAGCGCCAGGCCCAGGAATGCCAGCGCCGCCCCGCCCATGAGCAGGAGGCCCTGGTTGATCTGGCCGGGTTGACTGACCATGAGGTACTGGCCGTAGAAGGCGCAGGCGACGGTGAGCAGCCAGAGACCCAACTCACCGACGCGCTCTAGGGGCCTGAGCCGCACGTCTGGCAGGGCTGCGCTACCCCACATGCCCACCAGATCGGCATTCCAGAGCGGCCGGAGTGGCCGCTCCGGCGCAGCGGGAACCTCGACCGCTGGCGCAGCCTCACCCTCGGCGGCCACAGTTGCCTGCAGGGGTTGGGATGTGGTAACGTCGGCGGCAGCCCTGGCAAGCCCGGCTTCGTCCCCCTCGTCCAGATCGGTCCCCAGTTCAAGGGGCGAGGGCTGGACCGACGCCAGCGTAGGGGCAACTCCCTGTGGTTGCTCCATGTCGAGGCCAGGGGTAGGGGCGACCCCCTGCGGTTGCCCCGTCTCGAGTTGCCCCGTATCCGGGATGCGCCTATCTTCCTCGCGGCCTGGACGGAGCCAGGGCAGCTCCCCTTCCATCTCGCGCAGGCCGAACCACAGGAAGGCCAACGCGGCCAGGTAGACGGCCAGGCCGACCACCCACTGGGCGGACCGCGCCAGGAGAATAAACTGTCCGAGGAGGGCGAGTACGAGCGCCCCCACCAACAGCCCTCCCCACATCACACGACGAGCTATCATAGTCCACCACCCCCTACGCCCGCTACTTCGGCGTCAACTCGCGGATGTGAATCTTCGCCAACTCGCCCGCGTTCAAGTCCTTGACCTCGATACGCACCTTCGTCACCTGGGGCGGCGCGTTGGGGAACTTCATCTCGACATGCGGGTCGGGCGGCAGGCCGCGGTAGCTCTCGGTGTAGGTCACCGGCTGGCTTGTCGGCGTCGCGTAGAGCGACACGGTCAGCGAGAAGTCCATGGACCCCAGGTCGGCGGCCAGTTCGGTAATCGGGCGCGGCGTGGGATAGACAAACTCGACGATGGCCGGGTTGGCCTCGCGCACGCGGGCCAGGGTGAAGCGGTCGCCGTCCACCATGTGCTTCGCCTCACCACTATCGAGAACCGAGTGGTTGAGGGTCACCGTCTCGCCCTGGATGACCACCTGCGAAGTGATCGGGCGGGTGCGCGCCTCCTTCTCGGCCTGGAAGATGGCATCCACATTGGGGACATAGCTCAGCCGGGCGAAGATAAAGCCATTCGCGCCATTCGGGTACGGCATGGCCTGCTCCACCTGGATAGGCTGGAACTTCTTGCTGAGATTGGCACGATCCACCTCGTCCGGCGTCATGACAAAGATCGTGTTCGGGTCGAAGGACCGTTTATCCGTGATAAAGGCGTCCACATTCATCAATTGGACGCGCGACTCATTGGGCAGGAAGAAACGATTGAAGATTTCCGTCCCATTAGCCCACGACGGCGACAGGTAAACGCGGGCATTCGGGTGCTGCTTGAGGTACTCCGGCAGATAGCCATAGATCTGCTTCGTCCCCCACTGCATCCCGTACAGGCCGTAGTTTTGATACCACGTCGGCCCGCGCACCAGGGCATCGTTGAGCATACTGTAGCTTGTCACCACCCCAAACACGAGAACCACCGCCCCACCGACGGCGTAGACCACGCGGTTGCGCGGCAGGCTCAACAGCCAGTCCAACCCGACGGTTACCAGGACGGCCGACGGGACGATAAACGCCAGGACGCGCAATACGCCGATGTCGGCCAGCGCGGCTCCGGCGGGCGCGGCCAGCAAGGCGAAGATCATGGTCCGGTAGGCGGACGACTTGACGCGCCACAGGGCGACTGCGACGCCGACCAGCCAGAACGGCAGAGTGGCGAGGTGCATATTGCCCATGCCCAGCCAGCGGTGGCGAATGAGTTCTGTGTCGGTCGGGAAGAACCAGAAGCCGGGCGACAGGCCGCGCAGGTAGCGCGTGATAAAGTTCGTCACCTTCTCCTGGGGCGTGATGGCGTGGAAGAGGTAGGAGTCCAGGATGCGCAATTGATTGGAGACCGCATCCGGGTAGAGGTTGCGGAAGCGGATGTAGGGCCACTCGAATAGGAGCAGGACGGCCAGGCCAAACAGAATAACGCGCCAGTGGCGCAGATGGTAGCGCAGGTCGGACACCGCCAGCAGGATGCCGGTAATGCCCATCACCGACTGACCGTTGGAATAGGAGTAGAAGGTCGCCGCGCCGAATAGCAGGGCGGGGAACAGGAACAAGGGCGAGCGATAGCGGTATAGCAAATAGAACAGCAGGAACCAGGAGTAGAACGACACCATCAGCACGACCTCGAAGGCCGTGCGCGAGTGCATAAACCAGGCGGGCATAATAGTCAGGACGAGCACCGACGCCCACCACAGCCGGTTCTTAAAGATCAGCTTAAGGATGAGGCCGATGGCGAACGCACCCGTCAGGCTGACCAGGGCTGATGTAGCGCGGGTGACGACAATGGACTTGCCAAACAGCGTGGCGGTAATCCCGTGCAGGTAGACCGACAGGCTCAGGTTCCAGTACTGTCCATTCTGGAAGTACGGTGGGAAGAGGCGGCCAAAGGCGTCGGTCCAGCCGCGCTGCACCAGTTCACTCCCCAGAACCGGATGGATGGCCTCGTCGGTGAAGAAGTAGATGGGAAAGGCATCGAGTTGGACCAATCGAGTGTAGGCATAGACGCCCAGGCAGGCCGCGAACAGGACGAGGCCGAGCCATTCCAGCCGCACCCCCGCGCCCAGACGTGGCAGGGTCACGGCTGGCAGAGAGGGAAGGGTTGGTGAGCCGATCCTGGGGCCACGCGCTGTGGGCGGCGCGGCGGGGGCCATCACGGATGGCGTCGTGACGAGCGGAGCAGTGGCTGCCGCCGTCGTGATCGGGGCGGCAGCCACTGAGGGCGTGACGGCCGAGGAGGGCGCTGGCGCCGCACGCGGCGGAACGCGCAGGGTGGGCCAGCGTGCGCCCCCAACCAGGAGACCCACGCTGACGGCCCCGAAAGCGCCGATGAGAGCAGCCCACGCGGGCGCGACCAGGGAACTCACGGCCCAGCCCAGGTTATACGCGACGATAAACAGGACGACCGCGCTCAGGACACGCACCAGGTCTACCGGAGGGCGCGGGGGGGCGGCCGGCGGCGTCTCTCTCGACGCCTCGATCTCGGTGGAACGTATCGGATACTCGGTGGTCATACCCTACTCTCTTAACTACGCCTGGGGTAGCCACGGGGGGCTACCCCTACTCCGCGTGACCGCGTTCCCGTCTTCCCATTATTGGGGCGCGCTGGCTGCTGGCACAAAGAAGACGGTGAAGTCCTTATCCGGACCTGTCCGTGACTGATAAGTATACACCTGACCCTGTGGGAAAAGCGAGCGCAAAATTCCGAGGTTGCGCTGGTCCGTCACGTTCAGGATATACATCTTGGGCGCCGGGTCATTGACCTGCGGCCGGGCCGCGTTGGCGCCTTGCTCGACGGGTAGGTAGTTGTTGCGGGGGCCAGCGCCCATCGCCAGGAACACGTTGCGCGTGTCCACCCAGTTTGGGAAGGCCACCACCCAGGCATGGTCAATGTCCCCCACGCTCTTGGTAAAGCCGCCCAGCACATCGGCAATCTCGCTCGCGTTCTGAGCCGTCCGCCGCAACTGATAGTCGTAGGTCTCGAAGTAGGTGCGGTAGTTCATGACGGTGGCCGCCAGCAGGACCGCGGCCACCAGGCCGGCGGCCGCGATCCCGCCCCAGTTGCCGAGCGCCTCCCGCAGCCGGCGTACGATCAACACCAGGGGCAGCGCCACAAAGATCATAACGACCGGCGGGGCATTCGCGGCACGGAAAACGGAGGGATTTTCGATGGGAAATGCCAGCGCCAGGATGGACGGCATGAGGAGCATGGGCAGCGTGATGAGCAGGGCGGCCGCCGTGAAGCTCCTCTCCCCGAAGATACCGACCTGGCGTCCCTTCGACCAGCGCAGCATGCCAATCAGCGCCAGGAGGACATAGACAAAGCCCAGGACGAACAGCGCCCCGGAGACCGGGTCCAACTGCGGGTCATAAGGAACCGTGTTGACCCACACATTGTCGCCGCGATAATTGAACTGGAGGGCGGCGTTCCAGAGATTGCCCAGGAAACGCTCGACCGCGTTGAAGGTCTGACCCGTCTCACGGGCGGACGCGCGGGTAATGGAACGAAACCAGAATTGGTCCCGCTGCTCGATGCTGAACCGCACCAGGGGCATAAAGGCCACCACGGCCACGGCCACCATCAGGACCACGTTGGTCCAGAAGGCGCGGGTGAGGGTTGGCGGGACAGGCTGGGCCGGATCCCACACGGGGGAAGCGGCTGGCGGCGCCACGACCGTTTCATCGCTTGGCGCGGGGGCATCGGCCACGATGCCCAACGCGGCCGAGCGCCGCAACCCAGGTACGCCCGCCTGGCCCAACTGGTAGCGCAGGTAACGCCAGGCCGCGCGGATGCCGCCCGGCATCGTCAGCACGTCCCACAGCAGGCGTAGGCCGATGAGCATGACGACGATGAGGGGGATCATGCGCGAGGGGGTATAGGTCATCAACCCCAGGCCGATACACAGCCCGGCCAGCAGCCAGTCGTTGCGGCGGTTCAGGCGTAGGGCGCGGAAGGTAAAGAACAGCGCGGGGGTCGCCAGGAACGGCGACGACGGCACGCGCAGCCCGACGCGGGTGATGGAGACAAACCACTTGGAGATGGCGAGGAAGAAGGCGGTCAGCAGCCCGACGCCCTTGCCGCCGACCTCGCGGCCTAGCAGGTAGGCCAGGGGGATGGTCGCCAGGCTGATGAGGCTGCCGGACAACTTGAGGGCCAGGTGATTCGGCGTCAAATTGAAGGTCGAGACGAGCCAGGCGATCCAGTAGAAGTACAGCGGCTCGCGGCCCGTGTTACGCGACATGAAGACCGGGTACTGGCCGCGCAGGATGTCGTACACATCGTACAGTTTCTCGGCGTGGTCAGAGGTCGTCTCGGCCGGGACGCTCGCCAGGCGGTAGAACAGGAAAAAGGCCCCGACGCCCAGGATGCCCAGCAGCGCTAACCGCGTCCAATCCAGGTTGACGCGAAGGTTGCGCACCCGGTCCCAAACCTGGGCTAGGCTGGTGGCATTCCAGTCCCAGGCGGCCAGTAACAGCGTCCCCACCCCTAGCAACCACAGGGCGACATTAGTGCGCGTAAAGCAGTAGTTGAGGGTCGTCGCGCAGCCCCTACTCTCGCCAAAGCTCATGTAGCCGAGCAAGAACAGGACGGCCGAGGCACGGAACAGCCAGACCCGCCAGAGGGGGCGAATGATACTCACCTCGGCGGGCACGGTCTCGGCGCGGGGCGAGTCGCGCAGCAGCGACAGCGGGGTGCGGAAAAGGGCGTAAACGAAGAGGGCGACGGCAATGATATAGCCGACTTTGCCGTCGAGAGGCACGCTCAGGTCGGTCAGCCAGCGTTGCGCCCAGGCCGCGATGCCCAACGCGAGAACCAGGAGCAGAGTCGGGGTCAGACCCCGCCGCAAGATGGTGGAAGAGGATACTTGCATAGGCGTCTCGGTCTTTCAAGGTCAGGCGCGTTTGACGCACCGAACAAACTGATAGGCTCCTACGTCGGGTAGCGGCTCCTCGTAATACGGACGCAGCCACCGCTCGAAGGGGGCCATCTGGGCCGGGTGGATGACCCATTTGCGGGTCAGGGCGCGGGCAATCAGATTCGGCACGCCGAGATAGTGGCTGAGGTCGAAGGCGCGATGGGCGGCCGGGGAAAAGTAGTAGTGGTGCTCGACAATATCCAGACCAACAGCGGCCAGGCGGCGACGCCACTCTTCAGGAGGATAAACGTGGTAGTGGTGCGAAATATTATTGAAGAAGTCGCCGTAGCGCCGCGCCAGGTCGGGGAAGCCGAGCTGACGGGCGAGAGTGCTGCCCAGTAGGAACTCAGGGTAGTGCTCGCTGGGTAGGGTCGTGGCGAACGTTCCGCCCGACTTGAGGACGCGCGAGATCTCGGACAGCGTAGCATCGTTGTCGGGGATATGCTCGATGACGCAGTTGCTGATGACGGTGTTGAACGATCCATCAGGGAAGGGCATTCGGGTGGCGTCGCCCTGCATCACCGACAGATACGTGTCGCGCCGCTTGGCTGCTTCGATGAGGTCGCTCCACAGCGGGTCCAGCCCCACGTCAATCTTCTCACTGTAGGCGATGGATGCGAAGTGGCCGTCGCCGCAGCCGATGTCGAGGACGGGGTGAACGAGGGGGACGTTGCCCATGAACTTGACTTCGACGGCTCGCAGCAAGGCGCGGTGGGGGGCCATGGTGCGGATGTGACGGGTGAAGGGGTCATCGTCGGGCGAGAAGGTGACCGGCGCCCACGTCGTGACCGACTCAGACAGGTAATCCCGGACTGGCTCACTCACGGGGACCTCCTGTGACGGCCGGCTCCACGGCGCGTTCGACTAATGGCTCCGTGGGGCGCTGGCGCGGCAGGACGACGCGGTGGGTGGTACGCGCCACCTCCGCTTCGAACAGGTCCTCGTAGTGGTCCACGGTGCGTTCCAGGTCGAAGCTGGCGGCAATGTCACCGCGCGGGCGAACGTAGCGCGGTTTGTCGCGCAGAATGCGCGTCACCGCCTCGGCCAGGCCGGCGCTATCGCCAATGGGGACGACCTCGCCCATGCCCGTCATCTTCACGGGCTGGCGCACACCGGGCAGGTTGCTGGCGACGACAGGCGTACCGCACAGCATGGCCTCCACCTGGACCAGTCCAAACGACTCGGTGGAGTTGAGGCTGGGCACCAGCAGGCAGTCAATGCCACCAAAGAAGGCTGGCATCTCGGTCAGGGGGTTGAGCGTCCCCAGGAATTCCCAGTGGTCGCCGAGCGCCTGAATACGTGGCGCGAGCCGCGCCCAGTAGTCTTCCTCGCCCACAATATTCTGATACGGGCCGGCGAAGAGGACTTTGAGCGTCGGGAAGCGTTCGAGGAGGGTAGGCATGGCGTCGAGCAGGACTTCGACCCCCTTCTCGGCGGCGAGCCGCGCGGCGAAGGCCAGGGTAGGCCGGCCGTAGAGGTGGTGGCGGGCGCGGAACGCGGCCACATCCGAGGGAGCGGGCGCGGGCATGATAACAGGCGGCGGGATGACCTCAATTTTCGACTTGAACTTGCTCAGCAGGCGCGAGTGGTCAGCGTAGTCCTGCGTGTAGGCGACAATCTTATCAGCCCAGGTGGCGGCCAGGTAGTTCGCGCTGAACGTTACCTGGTCCACGACGCGGTTGAATAGGCCATCCGGGAGTTGCAGGTCGCAGTGATAGGTCAGCAGGCAGGGCTTGTTGAACAACCGCGCGCGCAGCGCCAGCCCCCAGGCATCAAACTGGGGCAGGTGGACGCTTAGCACGTCGTGCTCGCGCACCAGGCGCGTGGCCCACTGGCCGTAGGTGGGCATGATGACACCCTTGCTGACCCGGAAGGCGACGGGGACTCGGATGACGTGCACGCCGTCAATATTTTCCTCGCGCGGCAGCGCGTGGTCATAGTGGGCCGTCAGGACGGTGACGATGTGGCCGCGCGCGGCCAGAGCCTTCGCCAGTCGTTCGACGTAGATGGTCAGGCCGCTCACATGGGGACGATAATAGGTTAACGCAACAAGAACTTTCATGCAGACGTTCCCTTTGGTCTATCCAAACAACTCTCGATTAGCCTGGACCCACTCCGCCAGACGACGAATGCCCTCGACCACGCCCACCTGAGGCTGCCAGCCAAAGTCGGCCTGCGCCTTGCGGATGTCACAGAAGAAGACAGGCTGGTCGCCTGGCCGCCAGTCGGCGTGGGGCACATCGGGGATGGCGCGGCCAAAGACCTCGGACAGGATGGGGCGAAATTCGGCCCAGACGGACATCGTCCGCGCCGCCCCACCGCCGATATTGTACACCTGTCCAGCCGTCTTGTCGATATGGTGGACCGCCAGTTTGTAGGCGTTGACGAGATCATCTATGTAGAGCAGGTCTCGCACCTGCTTGCCGTCACCGTAGATGGTGATGGGCCGACCGACGGTCGTGGCGATGAGGAACCAGGCGACCCAGCCCTGGTCTTCGACGCCCATCTGGCGCGGGCCGTAGATGCAGCTCTGGCGGAAGACGACCGTAGGCAGGCTATAGATGCGGTGGTAGTCGCGCACATACTGGTCGGCCGCCCCTTTACTACAGCCGTAGGGAGAATGGAAATCCAGCGGCTGGTGCTCGGTGGCGCCTTCGGGCAGGTCGCGGTAGGTGTAGCGCGTGGGCAACTCCACCACCGCCACGTCCTCCATGCCGCCGTAGACCTTGTTGGTCGAGGACAGGAGCAGGGCCGGCTCGTCGCCGAAACGGCGGGCGGCCTCCAGCACATTAAACGTCCCCAGCGCGTTGGCCTCGAAGTCGTCGCGCGGGTTCGTGACCGAGGTCGTGACGGCAGTCTGGCCGGCCAGATGGTAAATGACCTCCATCCCGGTCACGACCTGGTTCATCGTCTCCGGATTGCGGATGTCACCCTGCACAAACTGGAACCGATGGGCATGGCGCTCGCGCAGCCAGGCCAGGTTCTTGTCGGTCCCGCGCCGCGACAGATTATCCAGCACCGTGACGCT
The DNA here is from genome assembly GCA_026129165.1 of Anaerolineae bacterium. GTDB lineage: Bacteria > Chloroflexota > Anaerolineae > Epilineales > JAHCIE01 > JAHCIE01. The sequence continues at coordinate 10,850 of JAHCIP010000004.1, read as the reverse complement.
GTGGCCGTCCTGGACCAGACGATCGGCCAGGTTGCAGCCAATAAAACCCGCGCCGCCGGTAATCAGGATACGCCGTCGTTGATCTAGCACGTAACTACTCCTTTACTTTTCGACCTGGGGGTGGGTCAACTGGCCGAAGCTCAACCCTTCCCGCCACAGAAAAATAACACCGATCACGATAATCAGGCCAAAGTTCGCCGCGTGGGACACCAGGGCGAACGCCAGCGCGTCGGCATGGGGCACGCCAAACGCCTCCAGCGCCGTGACCGCCGCCACGTGATAGACGCCCACATAACCGGGTGAGGAGGGCGCGGTGGCGGCCAGGGCGACGACGACTTGCGCGAAGGCGGCGACCAGGAGCGCGCTGCCTGGCGGAACGACCTCATTTTGCAGACCGAAGGCCCGCATGACGAGATACATAAAAAAAGCGCCGCCGAGCGCCCAGATCGCCAGCGACAGCAGCGTTACCCTGGCAAGAGGGAGCGGCGCGCGCATAATTTTGAGACCGTCTATGAGGCCGCCTACCCGCTGTGTCCAGCGGTCGGGGTCCAGGCGCGGCACGCGGCGGAAGACCCAATGGACCAGGGTTAAGGCGCGCTCCCGCTGCCACTCCGCCAGCCACAAGGCCCCGAACAGGGCGACAAAGAGGATACCAATGGTGATGGCCGACTGAGCCAGCAGCGGCGGCAGGCTGACAAAGGGCAGCATGACGACCAGCATGACGATAATGCTCAGGACATCCAGCGCTCGCTCCACGATAACGGTGGAGAAGGATTGGGCGATACGCTGGCCCTCGCGGCCGCCAATCAGGACGGCGCGGACCACATCACCCAGGCGGGCCGGAAACACCGTACTCGTCAGGTAGCCGACACTGAGAGCCGAGAACAGCCGTCCCAACGGCGGGGCGGGGTCGGGGTAAAAGAGTTGCCCCCAACGATAGGCGCGCACGACCTGGGACACCGCGATGACGAGCATGGCGGGAATCAACCAGATATAGCGGGCCTGCACCAACGCCGCTGTCAGGTCGGCCGGGTTGAAGTCGCGAAAGGCGAAGTAGAGACAGACAACGCTGACCGCAAGACCAATCCAAACACGGGGATTACGCATGTTCGACCAATGGGCGTGAATTTGGGGCGGCGAACCGCCCCAGGGCCGGCAATTATAGCATGCGCTTGACTTAAATCCTAATTCGGGACGGAGGACCGACGACTGAGGACCAAGTCGAAAAACTACCTTATGTATTCGTCTTCCGTCCTTAGCGGGCCGGCCCCGGCGTCGCCACGCCCTGCCCCATTGCCAGCACCGTGGGCGTCCCCGGGGCGTAGGCAGAGAGAGTGGCCGACGGAGTCGCCGAGGGTAGGGCGACGGCTGTCGCGGTCATGTCGGCGTAGGTCGGGGTCGGGTTCAGGGGCTGGCCTCGCCCCAGCAAGCCTACCGCCAGGATAAATACGGCGGCGACAGCCCAGCGGGCCAGGCTGAGGGGGGCCAGAGGCACGAAGCGGAGCGGCTCCGACTTCCAGCGCGTGGGCCGGGCGCGTGGCGAAGGCCGGGAAGCGGCAGGGCGCTCCTCCAGGGCGGCTGTGGCGGCCAGAACCGCTTGCGCTACCGCGCTGGCCGAGGGTTGCGCCTGACTGGCGCGCTGCGCCAGACCTAAGCGCAGCATCCGTTCAAGCTCGTCGGCCCAACGCATCTCAACGGCGCAGGCGGGACACGCGGCTCCGTGGGCGGCCGCTTCGGCGCTCAACTCAACCTCACACCCGTCACGATAGGTTGACCATTCCTTGAGAAACTCGTCGCACCTCATGGGATGCGGCTCCCTTCCACTCATAGCTGCCTATACCTTCCCACGTCCTGTCTTCCCACGTCTTCCCATGTCTGGTCCGCTAATAGCTCACGCAGGCGAGTCCGCGCATTGAACAACCGCGAGCCAACCGTGCCGGGCGGCAGGTTGAGGAGGTCGGCAATCTCCTCACACGAGAGGCCGTTGTAGTAGCGGAGGACGACAACCAGGCGGTGCCCTTCGCTCAACTGATCCAGCGCGCGCATGACCTCTTCCTGGGTCAGCCGTTGGAGGGCATGATCTTCGGGGTCGGCGTGGGGCGCGGGGGCCGTCTCCATGGCCTCCCATTCCACCTGCGGCAATTGGTGGCGGCGCAGGCGCGAGATGGCTGTGTTGAGGGCGATGCGGTGCAGCCAGGCGCGGAAGCTGCCCTCGTCCTTGTGGTGGTAGCCGCCCAGGCCGCGTACCACCTTGACCAGGCTCTCCTGCATGGCGTCCTCGGCGTCCTCGGCGTGACGCAACACCGTCAGGCAGACGCGGTAGACAAAGCTGGCATAGGCCGTCACCATCTCGGCGACAGCCGCCGGCTCTCCCGCCTGGCAGCGAGCTATCAAGTCGTCGTGGGTCATGCCGTCCCCTGGGGTGACGCACCTGTCTATTGGAGAAACGCCAGAAGTTGAAGATTTATTCATTCGTCCGCAGTCTTTCCCAAAAGAGATAAGGCATTACGCATCACGCATCACATCGTAATTAACATTGCCTCTGCTGCGTATGTGTAGAGAGGACAAGAGCGATGCAAAACCGTTTGAGTTTGCGAGGGCGTCCCCTACGCGCCATCCTAGCCGCCTTACTGGCGCTGGCGTGCGCCGGCCTGGCGGTCTATCATGCCCTCAGTTGGCCCCTGCCCGTCCTGATGCACAACTGGCCGTGGGAGATTCAGTACATTTACCCCTATCTATTGATGATTCTAACCTTCCTGGTCGGCGCGGCGCTGCTGGGCATTGGTGGCGTGATGCTCCTGCGCGGCTACTACCAGATGGGCGGCCGCTTCATCCTGGCAGGCGGATTGCTCAGTGGGTATGGCATCTACGAATTGGCCCTGGCAATCCCGGCCGCCCTCCTGGGCTTCACCCTGCCCCAGCCTGAAGATGAGTGGATGCGACTGTAATCCATTGCCCTATAGTATACTCATTCTACCCCTGGCTGGCATATGCGCATGACGGCTAGCCTACCTTCACCCTCCGGAGACCGCGCCCGATGACCAACGCCGAAATCGCCCAACTCTTTGCCGACATCGCCGACATGCTCGAAATCCAGGGGGAGGACCGCTACCGCTACCTGGCTTACCGCCGCGCCGCCGACGAGCTAGGCCAGTATCCGGGCAGCGTCGAGGCGCTGTGGCGCGATGGTCGGCTGGAAGAGGTGCCCGGCGTCGGTAAAACCATCGCCACCAAAATTGACGAGTTACTATCTAGTGGGACGCTGAAGTTCTACGAACGGTTACGCCAGGAAGTCCCGCCGAGCCTGATTGAAGTCCTGCGCGTGCCGGGGGTGGGGCCGAAGCGGGCAAACCTGCTATGGAAGACACTGGGTATCACGGACCTGGCGATGTTAGAAGCCGCCGCCAAAGAAGGCCGGCTCAAGGGAGTGAAGGGGCTGGGAGCGCAGACGGCGCAGAACATCCTGAAGGGAATTGAGGCCCTCCATAGCCTGGGCGACCGAACCTTACTGGGGACCGCGCTGCCGCTGGCCGAGACGCTGCTCGATGCGCTGCGTCAGGCGCCAGGCGTTGTCCAGGCCGAGATGGGCGGCTCGCTGCGCCGACGCCAGGAGACGGTGGGGGATATTGACCTGCTGTGCGCGGCTGGCGACACCGCGCCTGTCGTCCAGTTCTTCACCGAACTGCCCCAGGTGCGTTCGGTCCAGTCGGCCGGCGCGAACAAGGCGACGGTCATTCTGCACCGCGATCTCTCGGTAGACCTGATCGTTCTCCCACCCGCCAGTTGGGGCTCGCTGCTCCAACACTTCACTGGCTCCCAGGCGCACAATGTCGAACTACGCTCGGCGGCGGTCGCCCAGGGGCTGCATGTCAGCGAGTGGGGCATCACGCGCGATGGCGTCCTCACCCCGTATGCCGACGAGGCGGCGCACTATCGCGCGCTGGGCCTGGACTGGATTCCGCCCGAACTGCGCGAGGCCGAGGGTGAGTTGGAAGCCGCCCGCGAGGGACGCCTGCCCCATCTGATTGAGTTGGGCGATGTGCGCGGCGACTTGCAGATGCACACGACGTGGAGTGATGGAACGCGGTCGGTGGAGGAGATGGCCCGCGCGGCCCAGGCGTTAGGTTACGAGTGGATTGCCATCACGGACCACTCGCGGGGGCTGGGCGTGACACAGGGTCTAGACGTGGAACGGCTGCGCGAACAGCGGCGCGAGATTGACGCGGTCAACGACCGGCTGGCCCCGTTCCGCGTACTGCGGTCTATCGAACTAGAAATCCTGGCCGACGGCACGCTCGACCTGCCCGACGACGTGCTGGCCCAACTCGATGTTGTCGTCGCTTCGGTCCACACGGGCCAGCGCGCCGACCGCCCTGCGCTGATGAAACGGTATCTGAACGCGGTCCACAACCCCCACGTGGACATCATCGCCCACCCCTTTGGCCGCCTCTTAAACCGCCGTCCTCCCATGGACCTCGACTTTGAGGCGCTCGTCGATGCCTGCGCCGAGACGGGCACGGCGCTGGAAATCAACGGCCAGGCCGACCGCATGGACCTCAATGGCGGCCAGGCGCGCTACGCCATGCAGCGCGGGGTGATGATCTCGCTGGCTTCAGACGCCCACCATCCCGACGGGCTGAAGGTGATGTCGCTCGCCGTGTCTACCGCGCGCCGCGCCTGGCTGGAACCCAAACACGTCCTCAACGCCATGCCCCTGGACATCTTCCTCGCCTGGCTCCAGCGGTAACGACGCAACAGGGATAGAAACGCAATTATCGTAGAGACGCAGCCCCAGTAGAGGCGCGACATACCCCGAGTACGGGGCACTTTGTCGCGCCTCTACTGAGGCTGTTGTCGTTAGCCTGAGGTCTAGCGCCAGACGAGGGGGCGGTCGAGGAGGTCGCCGCCGTAGAGGAGGCTCTGGTCCGCGATCCCCCCGCTGTGGCTGTTACGCAGGTACCACAGCCCGTTCCGATACACCCCCGCCGTGTCACTCCCGTTCCCGTCCCAGTCCCCGGCCTTCGGCACGTCCCCCTTCAACCCGTAGAAGTAGAACACGTCCGCTGGCCCATTGCTGTTGCTGTTCTTCAGGTACCACACCAGGTAGTCCCCCGTCTCCCGTACCACCCCCACCGTGTCAATCCCGTCCCCGTTCCAGTCCCCCGCCACGAACACGTCGCCTGGCACGCCATACAGGAACACCAGGTCGGCGGGGCCACTCGTGTTGGAGTTGCGCAGGTACAGCGCCGCCGTCGAGGGGCGGAACACGCCCACCGTCTGCACCCCGTCCCCGTCCCAGTCGCCGCAGACGGGGATGTCGCTCGGCAACCCGAAGAGGAGGGCGAGGTCGGAGACGCCGCCGGTGGTGGAGTTGCGCAGGTAGAAGGCGGAGGTGGCGGGGCGGTAGACGCCCAGCGTCCGAGTGCCGTTGCCATCCCAGTCGCACATGAGGGGGATGTCGGAGGGGAAGCCGTAGCTGACGACGGTATCGGCTGGCCCAGAGGAGAAGGTGTTGCGGAGGAACCAGCTACCCGCGCGGAAGAGGGCGGGCTTGACGGGCGGCCTGGGGACGAGGGTGCGGGTGGGCGTCGGGGTGACGGGCACGGTCGTCTGGGTGGGGGTGGGGGTCCGCGTGGGCGTCACGGTGGCCGCGCCGACGGGGGTGGCGGTAGGCTGACGCAGGACGACGATGACGGGGCCAGAGGCCGAGTTGTTGGCGGTGACGGGGTCTGGCTCGACGGCCAACGCCGTGATTTGGTTGTTGAACGTTCCCTCGAGGTTCGACGCTACGATGAGGCTGACGGTGGCGCTGGCGCCGACGCCAAGAGTGCCCAGGTTACAGGTGACGGTCTGGCTGAGGGGGGAGCCGGAGCAGGACCCCTGGCTAGACGAGACGGACTGGAACTGGATGGGGGCGGGCAGGGTATCAATGAGGGTGACGCCCGTCGCCGTCGAGGGACCGTTGTTGGTAACGACGAGGCTCATCGTGAACGGGATGAACTTGACCACCGGCTGTGGGCTGAAGCTCTGGCTCACTACCAGATCAGACCGGGCGATCACCGTCGTCGTCATGGTGTTGATGTTGTTGGCGGGCACGGGGTCGGTTTCGGTCCCGCTGACGCCAGCCGTGTTAACCAGACTGCCGCGTCGACTCGGATCCACAAAGACGTGGATGGCAATCGTAACGGGCACATGGGGCTGGAGGGTGCCAAGAGCGCAGGTCAGATTGGTCGTACCGGTGCAGCCGGGGGCAGACAGCAGGGTAACGCCGCTGGGCAGACTGTCCGTGACGACGACACCGTTGGCGGTTGAGGGACCGTTGTTGGTAATCGTCAACGTGTAGGTCAGGGGCAGGCCCGCCACCGCTGGGTTCGGCTGGGCGACCTGGGTAATGACCAGGTCGGTACGCGGGGTAAGCGTGTTGGTATCGGTTGCGCTGTTGTTGATTGCCAGCCGATCGCTCAACTCGACCGGCGTCGTGACAGTCGCCGTATTCTGCAACCCACCGCGCAGGGCCGGCGGAATTAGGGCGCTGACCGTGAAGGTGACAGCCCTGCTGACGGGCAACAGGACTTTAGCATCAATGTTGCCTGTCCCGCTGATATTGGAAGCGCAACTGGCGTCAGTGGCAGCCTCGCATATCCAGTGCACGTTGACCAGACTGGCCGGCGCCGTGTCCTGGATGCGCGCGTTCGTCACCGGGTTGGGGCCCTTATTGGACGCGACGATGGTGTAGGTAATCACCGTGCCTGGAATGGCCTCGGTCTGGCCGTCGGTCTTGGTGATCTGGAGGTCTGTGGCGCTGGCGTAGACCGTCGCTGGCTGGAAGGCCGTCGGTTGGCTCACGTTACCGGCGGCGTCCGTCGCGCGGGCGCGCCACTGATAGGCGACGCCGTTGACCTTTGGCACGCCCCACACGAGCGACCAGGCCTGGCTGCCATCTAGAGCAGATGGGAACGGCCCCTCTGCCAGTAGCCACGGCGCGGTGGAGGCGTTATCGTTCGGACCCAACACCTGGACCTCGACCTTGACTACCTTGCCGCCGGCCGGGAACGGATCATAGGCCGTGCCGTTGAGGACGAAGGTCGGGCTGCCCAGGAGGGTGGGCAGGTTGAAGGTGACGGACGGAGCCGTGTTATCCACCGTCAGGTCACGCTTCACAATCGCGCTCGTGTTGCCACGCGCGTCCGTGGCCTGGGCCTCCGCCGAGAAGGTCGTCCCGTCGGCCGCGCTCGGCACGGTCAACGTACCCGACCAGAACACTGTTCCGGCGGCCGGGCTAAAGCTGCCACCGAACGGGCGTAGTTGCACCGACGTGACCCCAGAGCCAGCGCCGTCGTTCGACGTACCCAGGAACTCAATCGCGCCCGAACGGACGGTGGTCTCTGGGAAGACGAAGGCCACCGTGGGCGGCTGCCCATCCACGCGGTGATGGAGGTTCGCCGTGCCAATAGCCCCACCGCCGAGCGTGACGGTCGTCGTCACCGCTTGCAGGGCGCTGAGCGCGGCGGCGTTACCCAACTGACCGCTAACAGTCACCGTCTTGGTTTCGCCAATCGCCAGGCTCAGTGGGCCAACCGACAAGCTCGTGCCGGGACAGCCCGCGCAGGTTCCACCCGTCACCGACTGATACGTCAGCCCGGTCGTCGTCGCCACGCTCAGGGTGAGGCCGCTCAGCGCGCTGTCCTCCTTGTTGGTGAGGCTAACGACGTAGTTCAGCGTCTGGCTCGGCCCCCAGGCGGTGTTGCTGTCCTGCGGGCTACTCAGGCTGAGGTCCACCGTCGCGGCGACGGGCTGGTTGCTGGCCGGGCTAAACGTCGCGCACAGGTTGGTCCAGTCGTAGTACGCCGTCCACGGCCCGGCCACGGGGTTGGTCGTCGGGAAGACGGCCCACGGCCGGTTGTCGTTGCTGCCCTCACCCGTCGCGAAGGCGACCAGCCGCGCTTCACTCACCGAGCCGATGGACCAGGGGATGATCACCTCGGTACCGGCGCTGTCGCCGTTGGCGAAGGTCGGCGTCCCCAGGGCCACCCACTGGCCGCCGGTGTAGGTGTAGTAGGTCGCGCTGGACGGACTCTCTACCTTCACGGCCAGATTAGCGGCGAAGGGGAGGTTGCCCACCACCAGCGGACTGATGGGCTGGTTCGTCCCACCCGCGCCCGTGCTGAGGTAGGCCCACAGCGTCCCGTCCAGCGCCCACGCCGCACCCTGCCAGCCCAGGTAGAACGCCGTGCCGTCCCAGGTCGCATAGAGTGTCTGCTTCTGGGCCAGGACGCTCTCCGTCTGGGGGTCGGTGTAGTGGGAGGTGAGGCGCTCGTCGTCGTCGAGGCGTTCGCGGTCGTCGCGCCACTCCTTGCCACTCGTGTCAACAAAGCCATCCACCGTGATGGTCTGCTGACGCACGGAGCACTGGAGGGCTGTATTCTCGAAACTGCCGACCGTCCACGGTCCAAAGTGGAAGTCGCGGCGGTTGCCGGCCGTGTCTCTCACGCTCAGGTGGATGTACCACTGACCGCTGGCATTGAAATTGGCGTTGGCGCTCGTGCCGCCCACGCTGGTCGTCGCGACCGTACTGCTGGCCTGGTCCACGTCGAAGAGGACCGTGGGCGAGCCACCGCGATCCTGCGGCGCGGTCCAGTTGACCGTCACGCTCTGCGGCTGGTCGAGGTTGCCCGGCGGTGTGCTAAATGTAACCGGCGTGATTCCCGTCGGCGGTACATTGTCCACCACGAGGTTCAAGCTCTGTACGTTCTCGTTACCGGCGTTGTCGCGCGCGCGGACGCGCACCGGGTAGGTCGTGTACTCAATGAACGGCGGGGCCGTCCAGTACAGGCTCCAACTGTGGAAGGTGCCAGGCGTGGCGCCAACCCCCGGTAGCAGGTCGGCGAGCAGCCAGACCTGACCGCCGTCGAAGCTGACCTCAACGCTCGCCAACCCGCTACCATCGTCACTGGCTGCCCCGGTCAGGGTGACGGTGCCTGGGACGGGGCCGCTGATGGTGGGGAGGGTGAGCGAAGGCGCTGTCCCCTCGCGGGTCACATTGATGGTCGTGGCGGGGCCGGTTCCGCTGGCGTTGGTGGCTGTCGCGCTCACCGTATTCGCGCCTGAGTTGAGGGACACCTGCGCCGACCAGGTGGTGACGGCGGCGAGCGGGTCGTCCAGCGTCGCGTTGACGACGGCGCCGCCGTTCACCTGGACGGCCACGCTCCCCGTCCCATTGGCGCTGGCGAAGCGCACGGCGCCGCGCACGATGGGCGTGGCCTGGTTGGTAAAGCTAGTGTCTGTCGGATCAATGAAGGTCACGACATGGCTGGGGGTCAGGGTCTTAGGCGCGGGCGCGTTGATGGTCAGGCTGCGCCCGGCGCTGGTTCCCTTGTTCCCCGCCTTGTCTGTCGCGGCGGCGCGGACGGTGTAGACACCGACGGCCGGCGTGACCATCGCGCGGAAGCGGCGCGGCTGGCCGCTGGTGAAGGAAACGGTGGTCCAGTCGGCGGGAACGGTGGTCGTCGTCTGGCCTTGGACTAGCTCGAAGAAGACGGTCTGCGCGGTGCGGGCGTCGGTGTAGTTCGCCACCTCACCGACCAGTTCCACCGCCGCCTGGGTCGTACTGAGCGACGAGGCTGGAGTAATCAGCGACACGCTGGGCGCTGTGCCGTCAGCGTAGAACGCGCCGTCGTACCAGGCCGAGGTGTTCGTCTCCTGGTTGCCGGCGGCGTCCGTGGCGCGGGTGTAGACGCGATAGTAGCCCTGGCTGCCGGGTGTGACGCTGCGCGTCCAGTAGGACGCCGTCTGGCCCGCCGTCGCCAGCGTCGCCGGCGACCAGGAAGACGGCAGGGTGGATGTCACCGGCTGGGTCAGGTCCACCAGCGGTCCCACCAGCCCGACCTGGACGCTCTGGACGCCTGAGTTGCCCACCGCGCACGACACGCCCTCCTGGCCGAACAGGAGGATCAGCGGCGTGGCCGTGAGTTCCTGGTAGCCCATATCGGCCCGCGTGCCGCCGCCGACCGGGACCGTCGCGTTGGGGTCGGCCTTATCCAGGGCCGGTGAGGTGGCTTGCAGGTGATAGGACGCGGCCTGGAACTGGGGCGACTGGTTCAGGATGTCGGTAAACTGGTTCGTCGCAACACCGACGGCGTTGCCTCCCGTGTTGTTGTTGTACAGGTTGTACTCACTGTAGATTTGGCCGCCGTTCAGACTGCGGATACCCGCGCTGCTCTGGTTGACGATGAGGTTGTCGCGGAGGTTGAGCCAGGTGGCCGCGCCGTCGCTGCGCACCCCGTCCCCCGTATTGTCGGTGATGGTGTTGAACAGGACATTCCCACTCGAACCACCACCGAAAGCGACACCATGGCCGTTATTGCGGATGAGGTTGCGGGTGATAGTGACCGTATTGGAGCCGTTGGCGACGTTGACGCCCGCGCCACTGGCGCCGGTGACGGTAAAGCCGTTCAACTCGGCGCGGATGACACCGTTGAACGACACGGCATTGGTGGCCCCGTTCGCGTTGATGGTTGTCGTATCGGCCCCGCTGCCCAGCAGGCGCACGTAGCTCGGCACGCTGACCGCTTCGTTGTAGGTCCCACTGCCCACGCCCACGACAAACTGGAGAGCGCACAGACCACTCGAACCGGCCCCACAGTTGAGAGCCGTCAGGGCCGCCCTGGCGGCGTTCAGCGCATCCTGAATCTTGGCGAAGGCGTCCACGCCCCACTCTAGACCGTCGTTGAGACAGGTGGCGCAGTAGCTGTCATCGGCGAAGTAGGCCGCCTGGCCCGTCTCGACATAGCCAATGTCCACCCGCCCCGCGCCGGGCGGCGTCGGGTCGTTCGGGTTCCCCGCGTCAATCA
>JAHCIP010000399.1 GCA_026129165.1 Anaerolineae bacterium | reverse complement strand
TCTCAGTATAACGCTGCTGTTCACGATCTTCTCCAGGGCGCCAACTTCGATAACGTCTCTCAACTCATTGCACGGACAGCACGCCATGAACCCGTTGCAATCCCTGGCTGAGTACGAGCAGTTCATCTATTCGCTTCCCCAACACTACCCCACCATTGACCACTCCACGTTAGTTATGATTCGACGTGGCGATACACGGGCTGTGTTGAGCGGGGAGGTTGAATTGCGATACGACATTCGCCTGGTGGTTCGTGAGAGGCTGTCATTTTCCGACGTGCCAGGTCATATTCAGTCGTATGGCTACGAGATCTGGCGCGCCGGTCAGCTTCTCTACTGGTATGACTCGCAGCCCCACCCCAACGATTCTTCGCTGGCGAGTACGCATCCCCACCATAAGCACATCCCACCCGACATCAAGCACCACTGTGTCCCAGCGCCGGGCTTGAGTTTCACCGAGCCGAACCTGCCGTTTCTGATTCAGGAGATCGAGTCTGACTCGGCCCGTCTATGAGTTTTTGGACCAGGGGTAGTGTGGTCTGGGCGGCTTCAGTGAGCGTCCAGGTCCGTCCGGTCGCCCAGGCGTCCGCCAATTGCCTGTCGCTAACAGCGGTGCGAATCGGGGCTACGCTGCTCTCGTAGTCGGCTCGCTCGCGTGGTTCCATCCGCCCCCTTGTTCTCTCCAGCAGCCCCTCGGCGGCGCTGGCCTGGCGTGCCGACAGGTCTCGCTCGCCATACGACCACAGCAGACCCGCCAGGCCAGCGAGACTGCGGGCGCTTTCAAAGCGGTCGTCGAGTTCCGCGAACATCGTTAAACTGCGGTGGAAGTGGCTGAGCGCGGCTCGCCTATCGCCTCGGCGTTGCGTCAGGTAGCCGAGGGTGATGGACGGGAGGCCCGTATCGCGTTTCTTGCCCAATTTCTGCGCCAGATGCAGGCTGTCAGTACACAGCCGCTCCCCCTCCTCGAGGTCGCCAAGCATGGCAATGACGATGCCCAGGTTGTGGAGCGTACCGGGCAGGCCAAATTGATCGCCTGTTGCCTCCTGGATGGCGAGGCTCGACTCATGGAGGGCGCGCGCCTCGGCGTACCGCCCCTCAGCGCGGAGCGTGAGAGCCAGGAAGTTCTGTGCATAGGTGATAGTGACCCGATCCCCCAAAGAGCGTAGCAGGACCAAGGACTCTTCCAGCACAGCGCGGGCGGCGGCATACTCCCCCAGGCGGTAGAGCGCCAGCCCCAGGCACTGGAGCTTACGCGCTATCCCAGACGAGTTGTTCAGCGCCCGGTCAATGACCAGACCTTCCTCCTCCAGGTCGCGCGCCTTGAGATAGTCACCCTGGTTGAGCGCCATGTTCGCCAGGACATGCAGTGAGGCCGCCAGGCCCTCCTGATCCCCGGCCGCTTTCCATAACGCCATGCTCTCTTCCAGGCAGCGATGCACAACGGGGGGATCGCCCTGGGCAAAGGCCAGATTAGCCACGCCATAGAGCGCCAATGCTCGAACAGCCGCCGATGCTGTCTGCTGCTGGCTGAGGGCCAGCTCTAGCCAATGCCGTCCCTCCGCAAAATAGCCGCGTATATACCAGAAGCGCCATAGCGCCCCGGCCAACTTCAGCCCTTCTTCGCCCTCGCCCCGTTCGATCAACCAGTGGAGCGCCTCGCGCAAATTGGGGTGATCGGCCTCCAGGCGGACGAACCATATAGCCTGCTGGGTGCGCCACAGCTCCGGTGAGGCGGCTTGAGCCAAGTGTAGGCAGTAATCAGCGTGCCGCCCGCGCAGCAGGTCCAACTCTCCGCTCTCTGCCAGCCGCTCCAGACCATACTCACGCACCGTTTCTAACAGGCTAAAGCGCGGCTCCTCGTCCAGCGTTTCCACCTGGTGAACCAGGCTCTTGTCCGTCAGGGATGACACCCCTTCTAAGATCGACAGCCGGCGGTCCTGGTCTGTTCCCTCTTCCCCGGCCACGGCGGCGGCCGCTTCCAGCGTAAAGCCCCCGGCCACGGCGGCGGCCGCTTCCAGCGTAAAGCCCTCGACAAAGACGGCCAGACGACGATAGAGTTGCTTCTCCCCCGCCTCTAGCAAGTCATAGCTCCAATCAATCGCGGCGCGCATCGTCTGCTGGCGCGCGGGTAGGTCACGCGGACCGCCAGTCAGCAGAGCCAGGCGCGGGGTCAGGCGTTGGAGCAGCGCGGGGGGAGGAAGGAGATGAACACGCGCGGCGGCCAACTCGATGGCTAAGGGCAGACCATCGAGGCGATGACAGATTTCGGCCACAGCCTGTTGGTTGGCCTCGGTCAGACGAAACTCAGGCTTGACGCGCCGCGCGCGCTGGACGAAGAGTTGAACCGCCGGGTAGTCGGCAACCTCTAATCCGTAGTCCAGGATCGGTTGTGGCTCATCGGCGAGTGGGGGCAGGGCCAGGGGGGGCACGCGGTATTGGTGTTCGGCCTGCACGTGGAGCCGCGCGCGACTGGTGACCAGCACTTTGAGTGACGGACACTGGCTCACCAGGTGAGCGACGACGGAGGCCGCGTCGAGTACCTGCTCAAAGTTATCCAGCACCAGCAATATCTGTTTGTCGCCTAGCCAGCCGACGAGGCTGTCAGCCAGCGGCTGGGCGCCGTTTTCGCGAACTCCCAACACCTGAGCGATGGTGGAGACGACCAGATTGGCGTCGTGGATGGCGGCTAGAGGGACGAAGTAGACGCCGGCGGGGAAGTCGTCGGCGAGAGCGGCCGCGACCTGGAGCGCGAGGCGGGTCTTGCCCACGCCGCCTACCCCGGTGAGGGTCAAGAGACGGAGGTAGGGCTGCTGGAGGAGGTCACAGACGTCCCGAGTCTGTTGCTCACGTCCAATGAGCGGCGTGGGTGGGGTGGGTGGCGTGACGGTCGGTCGAACAGGTGGCGGGAGGGGCAATGGGGTCGGGGCAACAGTTGGCAGGGAGGACGGCAGTTGTTCCGCGTCGGCCTGACCTCGGGCGAAACGCACAAAGTGGTCGCGTTGTTCAGCCGGGATGGCCAGGTATTCGGCCAGTCGTTCGGCCAATGCCTTCGAAGGACGTAATGTTTCCGCTTCGAGCTTGCGGACGGTCTCGACCGAGCAACCGCTTCGGTCGGCCAATTCGTCCTGAGTCAGGTCGAGACTACGCCGCCGGCGTTTGAGCCAGGCGCCAAACGCGAGAGCGTTCATAGTGGACACTCACTAGGTGCAGAGTGGACGGACCGTCCAGGGCTTATACCGCTAATAGTACTGCTTTTGGTACAGCTAATTGTACAGGCAATCGGCTTCTTTGTGCAAGGAGGTTGTGGTTCAATAGGGCAACACCCGAGAGCACAAGAGGAGATAACAGATGAATAACCTGACACCCGAGATGCAGGCCCTGAAGGCGAAACTGAAGGCGACGTGGATGGCCGGCGAGTATGCCACCTTCGCCAAGTATCTTGAGCCGGGGGCCATAGAAATCCTGAGCAACCTGAACATTGCGCCAGGGAGTCGGATGCTGGATGTGGGCTGTGGCGCGGGCCAGATTGCCATTCCCGCCGCCCGCGCCGGTATCAAGGTCACGGGGGTGGACATCGCCACCAATCTCATCGAAGAGGCCCGCCGCCGGGCCGAGGCCGAAGGACTGGCGGTCCAGTTCGAGGAGGCCGACGCCGAGGACTTGCCTTTCCCCGATGCCTCCTTTGACACCGTCGTCAGCCTGGTGGGCGCCATGTTCGCGCCGCGCCCCGACCGCGTCGCCGCGGAGATGATCCGCGTGTGCCGTCCGGGGGGCCGCATCATCATGGCGAATTGGACCCCCACCGGCTTCGTGGGTCAGATGTTCAAGGTCAACGGCCAGCATGTGCGGCCCCCGGCCATGATGCCCGCCCCCGTGCTGTGGGGTGACGAGAGCACCGTGCGCGACCGTTTTCGCGCAGGTATCTCCGACCTGAAGTTGGCGCGGCGCATTTACCCCTCGTTCAAGTATCCGTTCGCCGTGCCCGAGGTGGTCGAATTTTTCCGAGAGTTCTATGGCCCGACCAACCGCGCGTTTGCCGCACTCGACAGCGCTGGACAGACGGCGCTGCGCCGCGACCTGGAGCAGTTGTGGGCCGCGAATAACCGTTCTGCCAACGGCGTAACCCACGTCGAAGCGGAATATCTAGAAGTCATCGCCACGCGCGCCTGACGCGCCGGGCAAGCATAGGGCAGAAGATATGATAACCATAACCTACTCCAGGAGGACTCCAATGAAGCGTGTGTTGTCTCTTGTCTGTGGGGTGATGATGATGTTCCTTGTCAGCGCCGGCTTCACGCCGGCCAGTCAGGCCGCGTCTATCACCGACGCTGCGCCTGTCGCCGCCAGCGAGGCGTTGCTGGCCGGCGCTGACCATTCGATGGCCGAATCGTCAGGGGTGAGGAAGGACCTGCCGCCCAAGTGTGTGATTAATTGGAAGCCCAGCGTGCTGTTACCCGTCTCATCGCACTCAGAGTTCTTCGACGCGAGCAACGGCGCGCCCGGTCCCCTCCAGGTCTTCTATCCCAGCCTGGGGAGGTTTGCGGATACGCCCATCACATCGCTCCTTAACGGCTGCGGCCAATATCCGTTGGTAATTTTCCTCCATGGTCACCGCATAGGCGACCCCAATGTCTACTTACGCTGGACCCGGCTACCCGCCATGCTGGCCCGCAGTGGCTCTGTCGTCGTGGCGCCGCGCTTACCCAATATCGCCGGCGGGTCCAGTCCATTTAGCCCCAATGGGGATCAAGACCTCGCCCTGGCCCAGGCCGTGTTGACCTGGATGCAAACCGGGTGGACCTATCATGACGCGCTCGCGCCCTCGCCGCGCCCCGCCATCGTCGGCCATTCCTTCGGCGCGATCCTCGGCGCTCGCCTC
>JAHCIP010000398.1 GCA_026129165.1 Anaerolineae bacterium | reverse complement strand
CCCTCGACCTTCAGGCCGCCGTGGCCGAGGTCTACGACGAGTCGCGCTATGACCTGCGACTGGTCTACCAACCGCCTATCCCGCCGCCTCCTCTGCGCCCTGCTGTGCAAGCCTGGGTAGAAACCGCCCTGGCCGAACGAAGGCCGGCGCGGGACAAGTCCTAGCTGACGAGTCACATACGTCAAACTAACGTGAAAAAGCGTATAGATGGCATAACAGGCGGTGTCAGGGCTACGTTGTGAGAGTCAGAGCCGTTCACTCTCTCCAGGAGTACGCCGCATGACCCCGCAAACACCTTCCCCCAGCCCGTCATCGTCGCGAGCGCGCCACCTGCCGCGCTCGTTGCCCATCGTCAGCGTCCTGGTCATGGCCTTCGCCCTGGCCTTCGCGCTGGCTGGTTCCTACGGCGCGGCCTATGGCGCGCCGGATCAGCAAGCCCTTCCCACCCCCTCCATCACGCCAACGCCCGCTCTGGCCCAGACTGGCCCGCTGAGCCAGTGCCTCGCCGTGCGTACCTATGGGCGTGAGAGCTATGGGGCGGGCGACCCCAATGTGACCCTCCGTAACCTGTCGCCAGCCTGCGGCGGGGGGGCGGGCGGATCGGGCGTGGTCGAGGATCGGCCCTATACCGACCCCGAAGGACCCTTCGACCCACAGAGTGCCCAGGCGCCGCGCTATGACAGCCTCACCTGGAATCCGGCCATCCTGTCGGAGGTCTTTACTCCCGACGAAAACCAGCGGGCCGGGCTGTACCGCCAGTTGTTCTTTGGCGGCATCAACGCCGCTGAGAAGGTCTGGGCGCGGCAGTGGTACGAGCCGGACCACCTGGACAAGAACCAGGATGGCTCGACTCTGTTCCCCTTCCTGACGAAGGATGACATCCACTATCCGGCGGTCATGCAGGAATACACCTACCTCCTGCTTGGCAATCAGCCGCTGGACCAGGAACCGAAGCCGGCCTTTGGCCGCGTCGGCTCGACGACCATGGTCTTCCCCATCGGCCAGCGCAAGAGCGAATTGCTCACCGCCAACGGCGCGTTGCAGACCTCTGGAACCGCCACCACGCGCGGCCTGGGCCTGACCTCGCTGGACGCCGACTTTGATGACGTGCCGGACATTGTCCACGTCGAGAGCGAGCAGAGCCTGTTCAATGCGCTGTCACGCACGGTGACGGTGGACTTCAACCAGAACTGCACCCTTGACCCGCTGGACACCGACGGCCAGCCGCTGTCGGGCGACGAACTCGCCGTCCTGCGTCTGGACCCCAAGACGCTGGACCTGGATCCGAACACCCCTAACGGGACGGTGATCCAGTTCCTGGACCACGTCGCCGTCCTGCGCAACATGAACACCAACCCCAACGGGGCGCAGTTCGACATCTACTGGACCGGCAGCCTCGCCCCGCGCTACCTTGGCGCGGTCGTACTGGGCCAGGGCGATATTGCCCTGGCGAATGTCAACGGCGCGCCGACGGTCATCCGCTCCGGTGATGGCAACCTGGGGACGCAGACCAGCGCGCCCTGGTTCCTCTACGTGGAAAGCTCCGACGCGGTGGACGGCCAGGTGACGGTCATCGTGGGCCGCGCCGTTGGCGCGACGTTCGCCCCGATGGAGCAAGCCCCCAACAACCCCAACACCGCCAGCACCGAACCGTGGTGGTTGAAGCGTCTTTATGTTGACGGCCACGAGTACAACGTCGTTGCCCTCAACACGCGCCCCGGCGTGGCTCCTAGCGCACCCATCGCGGGTAACACCCGCAACGGCCGCGCCATCAGCCCAACGACGCCGGTCAACGACACCTCCGAGTTCAACTACATCACGCTGCGGACGCCCATCCCCAAGGGGCCGAACGTGACTATCTTCCAGCACTCGGTGGTCTTGCAGGGCTATCTACCGGGCCAACGGCTAAGCGTCCTCCCGCCGTACAACTACGAGCACTACACGCTGGCCGATGTCCAGGCCATCACCCAGTTCGCCACCGACGAGCGCACCGTACCCTACTTCGGACCGCTGGTTGGCCCCGTGCCACCCATCCTCCAGGATGACGGGCCGCTGCCCTATCGCGGCGCCTGGCCCGGCATCGCCGTCGGTCCCTACGACGATTCGGCCGCTATGTCGTTCTTCTATGTTCAGGAGGACCGCGAGCCAGAATTCGTGGGCGAGCTGGCGGAGAAGTATGGGCAGTACTTCGTGGGCGACATTGACCCTGAGTTTTTCTACCTGGAGCAGTACTGGACGCTGCCCGACCTGTTCACGGCCTTCTGCTTGCCCAACCTGCCTGAGACAGCCGGGCGGGTCAACCCTGACCTGTACCTGCTGACGAGTGGCTTCCGCGCGCCCCAGGGCGAATACCGCCGCTGGGTGCAGGACCAGCCCGCGCCGCTGGACCATATCGGCGACCGCGTTAAGTTCTGGTTTGACCCCGACGGCTTTGGCTCGACCAGCGCGGACAAGCTCTACAAGGATACTAACGGTATCCGGATCTACGGCCGCGACAACGAGGGCGCGGGCGACCTCAACTATCCCGGCGCCTACAACGGCCCGAACCCAGGCCAGTATCCGGTCGAAGTCTTGCCCTATACCGACTGGCTGAGTATCTTCAACCCGCAAGGCCCTCAAGCGCCGCGCAAGGACAGCCTGACGCTCAACCCGGCCTACCTGGCTGAGTTCCTCAGTGGCGACGAGCCGCTCTCCGCCTACTACGGCCTCATCGCCGTGGACGGCGCCGACGCCCGCGAGAAGGTGTTCCCCCGCCTATGGTACGAGCCGAACTATCTGGATAAGGTGCTGCGCCTCCGCCCGCGCGACCTCCTGGGGTCGCCCACCGAGCCGAACAATACCTGCTCGCAGGCCACTGCCTTCGATGGGACGCTGCACCCCCTGGCGTCATTTAACGGCGGCCTGGCTGGCGGTGTTGACTTCTATCGCTTCAACCTGACTGAGACACGCGATGTTCGCCTCGATGTCTCCGCCGGGCTGAGCATCCAGGTCTTCGCCGGCTGCGACGGCGGCGCGCCGTCCGTGCCCCTGCCCAACGATGCGACGGCCGCCAATCGCTTCAGCCACCGCTTGCTGCCGGGGACATACTACGTCCAGGTTACGGGCGCGCCGGGCGCGTACACGGTCACATTTGATCTAGGCGCCCAGGAGCAGGAAGAGTACCGCTTCCCGGCCGTGATGCAGGAATACACCTACATGTTCGTGGACTTTGGCGACCGGCCCATCTCGACCGGCCCCGGCGGGCGTTTCTTCTTCCCGACCGCCACTGGCCGCGACGAGTTGCCTGTGCCCGCCGCCAATGCCGGCTTTGGCTGGACGCCTGCCAGCCCCAGTCACGGCGCTGGCCTGACCACCTTCGATGTCAACTTCGATGGGACGCCTGAGACAGTCACCATTGAGAACGAGCGCAGCCTCGCCGCCCTGACGGGGATCCGCGCCGATTTCAATGGCAACGGTCAGATGGACAGCTTTGATCCCTCGCCCCCCCCACCGTCCAGCAACCAGTTGTCGGGCGACGAGATGGTCGTCTTCCGCAGCGACCCGACCGATTTTCGGCGGGGCAGCTCGGCCCAGTTCCTCGACTACCTGGTGCGCATGGTCAACGTGGATTACATCTCCGGCCGCGTGGACCTGCAAATCTGGTACACAGGCGGCGGTCTGCACCCAGCCAATGACGCCAACAGCAACCAGTGCGCCGACTACTCGAAGTACCCCGACTTCATCCGTACCATCACCCTCAACCGAGGCGAGATGGCAATCCTGGACCGCAACTCGGTGCGGCGCATCCCGGCCGGCGGAACCAACGCTGGCGCGACCGATGGCGCCTGGTTCGTCTACGTCCAGGCCGTCAGCGCGCCCATCCCCGGCCAATCGCAGAGTGAATTCGCCAGCCTCGTCATGGGTCGCGCGTTGGGCGCGGCGGGCGCGGCCATTGACAACGGCCAGGGCCAGCACAACCTGACAGCGCCGCTGCCGTGGTATCTCAAGCGCTTCTTTGTGGACGGCCACGAGTACAACGTGGCGGCGGTCCTGACGGCTATCCGGACCGATGGCAGCCAGGGCTTCAAGTCTATCACCATCCGCACCCCGGCCCCGAAGCCGTGCGACTTTGTCAACTACGAAGACTCGATTGCCCTCCAGGGCTACTACCAAAGCGGGCAGTTTGGCGTGGACACCAACCTCAAATCGGTGATGCCGCCGCTCAACATGCCCCACAGCGTCCGCCAGGATGTGGCGCGCCGCGAGCCGACGGAGTTCGCGCGGACGTACCCGAACCGCTGCGAGGGGCCGGTCGCCGGCAATCGCCCGCCGCTCACTATCCGCATCAACGCCGAGACGGTCGAGCCGCGCTACTTTGGAGAGTTGAAGGAAATCCTGTTCCAGCGGCCGCGCGTGCCGGCCAACCCGGTCTGGAGCACCGAGCAGTTCCACACCCTGCCCGACCAGTACACCGACCTGGGCTTGCCCACGGGCGAGTACTACCTGTTGACGAGTGACTGGGAGAGCGATGCCAGCCGGCTATTCTTCCGAGGCTGCGACCAGTTGATTGACACGCAGGGCGACCTGGCAAGCATCAGCCCGTACATCCCGGCGCCCAACGCCCAACTGTACAACACCGAGCCGTTCTTCCAGGCGTCGCCGGGCCAGCGGGTGCGCGTGAAGTTCTGGTTCAACGGGTCGGACGATAGTGATATCTACATCAACATCTGGCGATCAACCCAGGCGAACACTCCGACGCCGACAGCCACGGTGACGCCGACGCGCACGAACACGCCGACGAATACGCCGACCAACACGCCGACGAATACGCCGACGAACACGCCGACGAATACGCCAACGCCGACGCCGACGAAAACGCCGACGCCGACGCCGACCAACAC
>JAHCIP010000397.1 GCA_026129165.1 Anaerolineae bacterium | reverse complement strand
GCGCTCGCGTGGGATGTTACTGGGGGCTTGGGGGGCGCTGGGGGCGTGAAGCACGGGCCGTGGTGCATCGACCGGCTGTGGCGCATCCGATGGAGCCGACCCCTTGGAGCCGCTCTCGCCAGAGATGGACTCGCGGACCGAGATGAGAACATGGACCCCATCCGAGCGTGTCTCTACCCTGGTCTGGACGGTCACTTCGCGTCGGTTGCTGTGGGGTAGAAAGCGTCCGGGATCCGGACCATCGGCGAGAGCGGACGGCAGGGTGGCAGCAGCGATGACGGCACAGAGTACGGTCAAGGCCAGCAGGAGCTTTCTAATCATGACGGACTCCTTCAACAACTTTCCACGTGCTACCCGTTTTCTCTAGCGTGAAGGACAACTTCTCCGTGGTAGGCGGCTGGGAGGTCTTGAGTTCTTCCTTTGTAGCGGCATCCAGGAAGACACTGCGGTTGAGATACTGATCGTAGATCTCGGCGCGTTCGGGCGAGACCTTGACGAAGGCCATCTGGTGAACGACGTCGAGCCTGGCTGCTCGCCCCTGGGCTTTCAGTTGCTGGATCTGCTCTTGGGTACGCCGTAATTCGTCGCCCGCCATAACTTCGGTTAGGTGTGTCGCATCCAGGTCAAGGTAGGCCTGGGCGAGAACGTCCCAATAGTGCAGATAGGCGGCCTCGATCTCGCGCTCCAGGGGTGAATTGCCGACGCGGAGGCCACCAGGGAGAGTCGCGGTGGGCGTACTGGCTGGGCCTGGCGCGCTTTTCGCGGGCGCCTGTGTTACCTCGGCCCTGGCGACGGCGGTGGGCGCCGGCTCAATGCCGACTCTGGGCCGCAGACGCTGGTTCAGCAGGAAGGCCCCTCCGATCAGGACCACGATCAGCGCGAGGAGCGCTAGCCCCACCTTCCAAAAGGCGACGCTGCCCGTGTCCACCTGGGGCCGCTCATCCACTCTCTCGTCCACTTGCACACGCACCTCCTAGCGGTTGCCCCGCTCGATGCCATACCGCGCCTGGGCCACGGCGACCGCCGTCACGCGGGCCGACCGAACGCCCGCCAGTTGCAGGAACGTGGTCGGAACGTCGCGCGTCACCTGCACCGTCACGGCACTCGGCTCGGCGGCCACCTCGGCCGTCAGCCTGCGCGGCTGACTGGACACGTAGGCCGCTGCCACCTGGGGGGCCGCCTCGACATCCAGGACAACCCGTTCCCCTGAACTCGCGCGGTATACCCGCTCGTCAATCTGCATCGCGCCCGCTCGCGCCGCGCCATCGGCAATGTTCTGAAGCTCCCGCCGCTCGCTGAACACGATGCCCCCGTCAATGGCTAACCCAATGATGGATAGAAACAGCGGCAACATCACGGCCACCCAGACGATCGCCTGGCCCGACTCGTCGCCTAGAAAGGCCCGAACTCGGCTGGTGATAGAGACGACCACCCTCTTCATGGTGAGCCTCCAGCCTGCCAGCGGCTACGGTACAGGTCAATGCGCTCGACGTGGTCGCTAGCGACCTGGGCATGGAACAAACCCAGCAGCGGCAGGTCAGCGAGCGAGAGGTCGTAGCGGGCGCTGGCGCGCACCTGGCCCCCACGTTCGAAAGCGCCTGGCTCGACGCTCAAGGCGAGCGAGCCGTTCGTCAGACCATATCCCACGGCGACGGCCTGGCCGGCTGCCAGACCTCGGCTAGCGGCCCCTTCCGCCGTCTGAGACAGGGCGGCTGAGCGCGCGGCTTCGCGAGCCACGGCGCTAACGCCCATCTGCGCCTGGACCACCCGGCCCACGGCAATGACGCCAAAGGCCAGGCAGAGCAGCAGCGGGAGAACCAGCGCCGTCTCGACCAGGGCGCTGCCCGCCTGCTCCCTGAACCACGCTTTAAGACCCTGGACCCGCACGGAAGCGCTCCTTACTGAGCATGGCTCGCGCGTGGAGGGGGAGCGAGGCATCACCCAGCCACGGGATAATCATCCGCAGCCGGCCTTGCGCTTCGACGACCACCACGTCGCCCGCGTCCGTCCCCTGGACACTCACCGCGCTGGCGCTCGGACCTAGCCCAGCCCGCAGCAGCGCCTGCGCATGGGCCAGGCCCTCGTCCACGCTCCGGTCCTCGGCCGCCGCGACCCGCGCGCCGTCCTGGACCGCCCCGACCACCACGTTCTGGGCGTGGTAGAAGAGGGCAAACTGCATCAGCCCCACCGCCACCAGGAGCAGCAGGGGGAAGGCCAGGGCCGTCTCGACCATGGCCTGCCCCCGCTCCTCCCGCCAGAAGCGCCTCCAGCGCCAGTAGCTCATGGCCTAGCGCCCCAGCCCCTGGAGGCGGCTGACGATGTTCTGGAAGAGCTGGACGATGGCGCTGCCCAGCGCCTGGACCGCCGCGATGGCGACGATGGCGATCAGGGCGACCAGGATGGCGTATTCGACCAGCGACGCGCCGTCGTCCTCGGCCAGGAAACGCTGTCCGACGCGCCAGATACGACCGACCATCACCATCAGTACCAAGAGTGTACTTTGCAGCCACATGACTTGAGCCTCCTTCATGACTTGACCCATCACCTTGCTAAGCGGAGGAATTCAAAGATCGCCGGCGCGAGCAGCACGACAAACAGCACCGGCAGGATGAATAAGGCCACCGGGAAGAGCATGCGCACGCTCGCCTTGCCCCCCTCCTCGACAATCCGCACCCGCTTCTGCTCGCGTAACGCTTCGGACTGCGTTAGAAGAGTCTGGATGACCGGTATCCCTTGCGCGTAGGCGCCGCGCAGATGCCCGACAAAGCTGGTGAGTTGGGGGACGGCGTTGCGCTCGGCCATGGCGACGAGCGCCTCGTCGAGCGACCGCTGCCCCAGCGCCATCTCACGCACGATATGCTGGAACTCGCGGGCGACCACGCCCTGCCCCTGCCGCGCCACCAGCGCCAGCGCCTGCTCTAGCGCCAGGCCCGCCGACATGGCGATGGTGAGCATGTCCAGGATGGTCGGCAGCTCCATGGCGACCTCCACCCGGCGCGCTACGAGGCGGCGTTCCAGTTCCCAGTCCGGGGCCGCGAACCCCATGCCGAAGCCGATCGCCCAGGTCCACAGGGGCCAGGGGCCGAACGGGTGCAAGCCGAGGCTACTCAGCAGCGGGAACAGCCCCAGCCCAATCAGCCCCAGGACCGTCTTCTCGCCAAAGAACTGGGCGGCGTCCACCCCTGGCCGGGCCACGCGGAGCTTGCGCTCCAGGACTTGTCCGCCACCCAGCCCGAAGAGGCTCAGGAGGGAGCGCACGAGCTGCCCCAGGTCGTCGAGGATCGGGCGCAGGATGGCTTCGAGCCAGCGCACAGCGAAGATGGGCGTGGTCCCCTTTTGATCCAGCTCGGCCCGCACCCGCTCGTCCACGTCCAGCCGCCGCAGCCGCTCGACCAGGTCGGGCTTGGGCCGACCAATGGGTTGCGCCGTCAGGAAGAGGTACGCGCCGAGGCCAAACAGGAGGGGCCACAGCAGCACGGCCAGGGGCATCGTCGTGACGTCGGGCTGAAAGCTCATCCTGTCCTCTACCTAAGGATCCGCCGCTCGCCGGGCAGGCGGGTGAGCCAGAGCATGCTGGCATAGCCGATGACGACGCTGACCAGGCACAGGGCGAGGAGCAGTTGGCCCGACCAGTCGTTGAAGACGGCCAGGTAGCGCGGGTTCACCTGGCGGATGGCAATCAGCACCACCAGGGGCATGGCGGCGATGACCCGCGCCGACATGACGGTCTGCGCCTGGTACGCCCGCAACTCCTCCTGGACCTTCAACTGCGCCCGCGTCGCGTGGGCCAGCCGGTCGAGTACCTGGCTCACGTTGCGCCCGCCCAACTGGTCGTTGAGGATGAGCGTCGCAGCGACCACGTCGAACAGGGGGTCGGCCAGGCGGTCGCGCATGTTGGTCAGGGCGGCTTCCCCGCCCACCAGGCGCATCTCGCGCGCCAGGATGGCGAACTCAGGCCGTAGCGCCTCCGGCCCCGTGCGCGCCAGTCCAACCAGGGCATTCTGGATGGACAGACCGGTGCGGATGGCGTCGCGCAGTTGGGCGATGGCCTCGGCCAGGGCGTTCTGCAGGACGGCCCGCCGGCGTTCGTGGCGCTGGACGTAGTAGGCCAGGGGACCGACGAGGCCGAGCAGGGCCGCCAGCGCGCTCACGATGACCCAGCCCAGGAGGAGGTGGGCGACGAGGCCGGTGACGAGGGCAGCGCACACGGAGAACAGGACGAACTCACGCGGGGTGACGTCGGGCAGCCCGGCGCGCAGCAGGAACTCGTCGACGCTCGTGCGCGCCCGGCGCGGGACGGTGGGCTGCCGTGGGTTGGTGAGACCCTCGTAGAGCAGGTAGACACCCGCCCCAAATGTGACTGACAGGAGTAGCGCGATCATCGTCTTCCCTCACTTCTGCCCCTTACAGTAGCCCCTGACCGTCCCCCGGCCGTCCCCCGGCCGTCCCCTGGGCGTCCCCTGAGTGTCCCCTGGACCTGAATCAGCCATTTCGCTCGCGTCCGGGCGCCAGACTATACGCGATGCCCTTTGCCGCCATCTTGGTCAGGCAGCGGGGCTGGATGCCGGTCCACATCAGCCGTCCCTGCTCGGGGTCGAGCGCCCAGAGGTCGTTGCCCGTGATGACGTCGCCTTCCAGGCCGGTGACCTCGAAGATGCTGACGAGGCAACGCCGGCCCGTGCGTGGCTCGAAGCGGAGCTGGAGGACCAGGTCAATCGTGCGCGCCACCATCTTGGTCAGGGCTTCGTTGGACAGCCGCTCCTCGGCCATCATGGCCAGCGTCACCAGGCGGTCCAGAGCGTCGCGGGGGGAGTTGCCGTGAATGGTGGCGAGGGAGCCTTCGTGGCCGGTGTTCATGGCCTGCAGCATGTCGAGCGCCTCGGCCCCACGCACCTCGCCCA
>JAHCIP010000396.1 GCA_026129165.1 Anaerolineae bacterium | reverse complement strand
GCTGGACCTGCCAAATTGAGGAGCACGTGACGATGCTCGAACAGGAAGTCGGTGAGTTGCTCAAGGCCCAGGGGCTGACGTTGGCGACGGCTGAGTCGTGTACCGGCGGCCTCATCGCCCACCGTCTCACCAACGTCGCCGGCTCGTCGGCCTACTTCCTGGGCGGCGTCGTCTCCTACTCGAATGAGGCGAAGGAGCGGCTGCTCGGCGTCCCCCCGACCATCCTGATGGCCTACGGGGCCGTCAGCGAGCCGACGGCGCGCCACATGGCGCGCGGGGGGCGAACCGTGTTTCGGTCGAGCCTGACCGTAGCCGTGACCGGCATCGCCGGACCGGGTGGCGGCAGCGAGGACAAGCCCGTCGGCCTGACCTACATTGCCCTCGTCGCGCCGGGCGGCGAGTGGTGCGAGCGCCACGTCTGGGTGGGTGATCGGGGGGCCGTCAAGGAGCAGTCGGCGGAGGCGGCGCTGGACCTGCTGCGGCGCTACCTGGAAGGGGAACTCAGGTGAGCCAGCGAATCGAGGTCGAGGCGCGGCTGGAGAGCGATGGCCGCGTCACACCGCTCGCCGTGGTGTGGCGCGGGCGGCGGACGGCGGTGGCGGATGTGGGCCGCCAGTGGACGCAGGAGCAGGCTGGCGTGCCGCACCGCCATGTCCTGGTCATGCTGCCCAACAGCGACCGCCTGGAATTGGCCCTCAATCAGCACAACTTGACGTGGCGGGTGGTCCAGACGTGGACGACGCCCGCCGCCGTCTGAACAGAGCATGTCTATGCCTCAAATCGCCCCCTATGGTTCCTGGCAGTCCCCCATCTCGGCCGCCCTGGTCGGGGCGGGCAACTTCCGCGTCAGCAACTTCCAACTCAAGGTGGACGGCGCGGCTGTCTACTGGACCGACGCCCGCCCCCAGGAACGCGGCCGTATCGCCCTCATGCGCTGTCGGGCCGATGACCTGGCCGCTGTCGAGGAGGTTACGCCGCCCGACGTCAACGTGCGCACGGCGGTTCACGAGTACGGCGGTGGGGCGTTTGCGGTCAAGGACGGCGTGCTGGTCTATGTCCACTTTGGCGACCAGCGGCTGTATCGGCTGGACGTAGGGCAGAGTAGGAAGGCGAGGGAAGATGGGGAAGGCGGGCCGCGGCCGCTAACGCAGCGGGAAGGGATGCGCTACGCCGACATGGAGCTTGACCTCGGCCGGGAGCGGATCATCAGCGTGCGCGAGGACCACACGGGCGGCGGGCACGAGCCGGTCAATACGCTGGTGAACGTGAGCCTGGACGGTGACGACGCGGGGACGGTGCTGGTCGAGGGGGCCGACTTCTACGCCGCGCCGCGCCTCAGCCCGGATGGTCACTGGCTGGCCTACCTGGCCTGGCGGCACCCCAATATGCCGTGGGACGGCTGCGAACTATGGTTGGTGGAAGTCGAGGCCGACGGCTCCCTGGGGCAACCTACGTTGGTAGCGGGCGGACCGACAGAGGCCATTTTCCAACCGGCCTGGTCGCCAGCCGGCGTGCTCCACTTTGTCTCCGACCGCAGCGGCTGGTGGAACCTGTACCGCTGGCGCAACGGGCAGACGGAGGCGCTGTGCCCGATGGAAGCCGAGTTTGGCCTGCCGCATTGGGGCTTTGGCGGTTCGACTTACGCCTTCCTGGCCGAGGACCGCCTGGCGTGCGCCTACGGCCAGCGGGGCGTGTGGCGGCTGGCGACGCTGGACACGGCCAGCGGCGAGTTCACCCCCGTCCCGACGCCCTACACCGAGGTGGTGTCGGTGCGGGCCAGCGGCGGCACGGCCTTCTTCGCCGCCGGCTCGCCCACTGAGACGCCGGCCGTCGTGGCGTGGGACAGCGTGACGGGGGCGCTTACCCCAGTCTACCGCCCGGTGACGCTCGACCTGGACCCCGGCTATCTGTCTATCCCCGAAGTTGTGGAGTTCCCCACCGAGGGCGGCCTGACCGCCTACGGCTTCTTCTATCCCCCCACCAACCACGACTATGTGGGACCCCCCGATACCGCGCCCCCGCTGATGGTCCTGAGCCACGGCGGTCCGACCGGCCAGACGACCGCCAAGCTCGACCTGAACACCCAGTTCTGGACGAGCCGGGGCTTTGGCGTGCTCGATGTCAACTATGGCGGCAGCACGGGCTTTGGCCGCGCCTACCGCGAGCGTCTCAATGAGCAATGGGGCGTGGTGGACGTGGACGACTGCTGCAACGGCGCGCTCACCCTGGCGCGGCAGGGCCGGGCCGACCCAGACCGCCTCATTATTCGCGGCGGCAGCGCGGGCGGTTATACCACGCTGTGCGCCCTGACCTTCCGTGACGTGTTCAAGGCAGGCGCGAGCTACTATGGCATTGGTGACCAGGAGCTACTCGACGCCACGACGCACAAGTTCGAGTCGCGCTACAACCACTCGATGATTGGGCCGTACCCGGCGCGGCGGGACGTGTACCAGGCGCGCTCGCCCCTGCGCCATGTCGGCCGGTTGGCCTGCCCGGTCATCTTCTTCCAGGGCGGCCTGGACAAGATCGTGACACCAGACCAGGCCGAGGCTATGGTGGCCGCGCTGCGGGACAAGGGCATCCCCGTCGCCTATATCCTGTTCGAGGATGAGGGGCACGGCTTCCGCCGCGCTGAGAATGTCCAGCGCGCCCTGGAAGCGGAACTCTACTTCTACGCGCGCATCTTTGACTTCGCGCTACCCGAGGCGGTCGAGCCGGTGACGATTACCCCGAGTACGGGGCACAGGTGAAAACTTGGGGTGAGGGGACAGGAGGCGTCATGAATACGCAGGATCAGTTTCTCGTCAAGTCACCCGTCGTGCGCGGCTTTATCGCGTCGGTGCAGGCGACCATGGCGCATCGCGCTGACCCGGCGGTGTTGGTCGAGCAGATTCGGCCCGCCTTCGCCCACTTGTTAGCCATGAAAGGCTGGCTGCCGCCGGAGTTCACCCGCCCCCATCGGCGCGGCGGCATGGGCGGCGGCATTGGTCAGTACCTGCTGTTTGTGGCCGGTGACAAGTCGCTGTCCTTGAGCGCCCTGGTCGTGCCAGGCGGGGTCTCCACGCCGGTCCATGATCACCTGGCGTGGGGGCTGGTTGGGCTGTACCGAGGCAACCAGAAGGAGGAGGTCTACCACCTCGAAGGCGGCGACCTGGACGCGGGGACGGCGCGGCTGACGCGGGTGGAGGAACGCCCGCTGCGGCCCGGCGACTTCTACAGCCTGCTGCCACCCGACGGCGACATCCACCGCGTGACGACGACCTCGCGCGGGCCGTCCATCTCGATCCACATGTTGGGCAGCGATATTGGCTGCGTGGTCCGCCACCGTTTCGACCCGGCCTCCAGCACGGTCACGCCGTTTAAGTCGGGCTACAGCAACGCGGCGTGTGAGACGCTGGGCTAGGTCAAAGTGAATTTGTCTATCAAGCTGCGGCCTTGAGGCTGCGGTGTCCTATAAAGGTAGGGGGTGTTCAGCGAGAACTGGGGCCTGAACGCCCCAGCCTTGTGGACGTGTGGGCCTTAGATGGTGTGAGCGCCATGCAGCGGTTAGGCCGGTAAGTGGGCCAGAATCGTGATGACCAGGGCGTCGGGGGTCTGGTCATCGGTGGGAAGGCGCAGGTCAAATAGGGGTGATTGAAAGGCGGCGACGCACGGTTCGATGCGCAGGAAGGCGAACGAGCCCGGGGCGTCGCCGCGTCCTGTCAGGCGGGCGTGGAGAACCTCGGATGAAGCGGTGAGGCAAAAGTGGTGGGCGGCGTCTTTCTCGCGGCGCAGACAGCCGACAATCTCGTCAAAGTAGTCGGTCCGCCAGATGGACATGGGGACGACGAGGGGGCGGCCGCTGCGGGCAAGCGTCTTGATGCTGAAGACGGTCAGCCGCCGCCAGAGACGGTCGTCCTGGTAGTCGCTGTACGGGACAAGGCGGTGCCAGGTCCGCTTGATGACGAAGCCAATCCACTCCGGGTCAAAGAGCAGGCCGCCGGGCAGCCGTTGGACCAGCCGCTCCGCTACGGTCGTCTTGCCGACGCCAAACGGGCCGTTGATGAAGACGATCACCTAAGACCCTCACCCCGACCCTCTCCCAGAGGGAGAGGGAGTAGCCCCCTTGCCCTCGATTCGGGCCTGGAAGCGGGCCAGGTCAATCACGAAACGTTCGTGGTCGCCCTCGCCGACGACTTCGCGTTCGTCCTCGGCCCGGACGCGGAACACCAGGCGCCGGCCCTCGACCGTGATCAGTTCAGCGCGCACCCTCACGGTCATGCCCACTGGCGTGGCGGCCAGGTGGCGCACATTGACCAGCGTGCCGACAGTGGCCTGGCCGGGGCCGAGGGCGGCGTGGGTCGCCAGGACAGCCGCCTCCTCCATCCACAGGATCATGGTCGGCGTGGCGAGGACCTGGACGCTGCCGCTGCCGAGGTGCTGGGCGGTGTGCTGGGGTTCGACGCGGCGCTCCAACTGACCGACAAGGCCGGGGGTGAGAGACATGGCTAGCCTCCTGCCTGAGATATTTAGACAGAATTTACAGAATTCTCAGGATGAACAGAATGATAGCCTGGTTCACTCCCTTGAAAGGTGTATGATAGGAGAAGGGGGGCGGCTCGGCAAGTTTTTGCCGTGATGGGGCCGAGGGGCGCAAAACCCCTTGACAAGCCAGAACAGATGAGCTAAAATAGCGGCATAACTAAATACCGCTGCCGGCGGAGACACATCTGAGGCGGCTTCTGGCGTCGGTCCCTGCGTGGGACGGGCGTGCGGAAGGCCGCTTTTTTGTTCTCGCTGGCAGCCCGATGAACGCGGGGGCAGCGCCCCGGCGGATGGGTCGAGCAGATGTGCTCGGCCAGGTCACGTTGACCTACCCCCTGCCCACTCCCTAGCAGGGCAGGGGATGTGGAAGCCCCTCCCTTGCCACGACGCGAAGCTAGT
>JAHCIP010000395.1 GCA_026129165.1 Anaerolineae bacterium | reverse complement strand
CCCCTCTGACATGACCTTCCATCCTGATCTGCCAACGCGCCTCTCGCCCCCTGACCCGAATTTGACTCTTTGCAGTCACGCAAAAATTGACAGGCTGAGTACCCCTTGCCAAGTCAAGTCTATGGCTGTGATGTACCGTGGGCGTGACGACGGTCACATGCACCTTAACAAGAGCATAGCAGAGGCGGCCCTGGTGAAGCGCCTGGCGCAGATAGGTCGACAACATGAGTGTCGTCAGGCGAGGCCGGTGGAGCTAGCGCGCGAGCGCGACGCCGCAATCCACGGTAAGCCAGCTAAGCCCCTGCTAGAGCCATACGCGCTCCAGCGGCGATCAGGTGGGGGTACTGCCCTCTAGCCCAGGTAAGTCCCACAGCCCTCGCACGCGGCCGCCACCCGGTGGGTGAGACGGTGAGGTAGACACACGGAGCGCACCGAAGGACTAGCTGGAGTGAACCCAATTTACCAGACACGGGGCAAAGTCAACGTCTCCTTGTCAGCCTGCGCCGCCTCGAACTCAGCGGGCGGCACGTAGCCTAAGCTGGAGTGCAAACGCTTGGTGTTGTAGACGTCCTCGATGAATGAGCCAATGTTGGCCTCGGCGTCGTGCAGGGTGCGGTAGTCGTTGAGATAGACCTCCTCGGCTTTGAGCGTCTTGAAGAAGCTCTCGGCCTTGGCATTGTCGTAGGGATTGCCTTTGGCCGACATGCTGATGCGCGCTTTGGCCTGGGTCAGACGCTCCACGTAGGCCGTCGAGGCGTACTGCACGCCCCGATCCGAGTGGTGGATCCAGCCAGGCTCGACGGGACGATGCGCCAAGGCCATCTCCAAGGCCTGCAAGGTGAGTTGGGTGTCAATCGTCGCCGACAGGTGCCAGCCGACGCAGTAGCGCGAGTAGGCATCCAGGATGGCCGCTAGGTACACGAACTGCCGCGGCAAGTGGATGTAGGTGATGTCGGCGACAAAGGCCTGGTTGAGCGCCGTGAGCTTCGCCTCGGCCAGCAGGTTCGGATAGGTCGGTAAGCCGTGCTGAGAGTTCGTGGTCACGACGAAGTGACGCTTGAGCTGGCAGAGCAGGGCTTCCTGGCGCATGATCCGCAGCACGCGCTTGTGGTTGACGAGCTGGCCCTGGCGATGCAGCTCCGCCGTGACCCGACGGTAGCCGTAGCCTGGGCAGCTGAGGACGATGCGCTCGATAGCATCCCGTAGCGCGATGTCCGCCTCGGTCGCCTCAGGCGCTGTCAGACGCGCGTAGTACCAAGCGCGGTTGACGCCGAACACGTCACACAGGGGCTCGACGTGGAGGGTTGGCTGCTCGACCAGGACGTGACGGATCATAGCGTGACGCTCTCCAACGCTGAGCGCTGTAACGCCTTTTTTAAAAGCTTGTTCTCCAACGCCAACTGGCCGCAGAACTGCTCTAGCTCCGCGACCTGGGCCCGCAACGCCTCGACCTCGTCGACCACCTTGGCGGCGAAGGCTTGCTCGCCCCGCGCCGCATACTCCGCTCGCCAGCGACTGAGCAGGCTGTTAGCGAGCTGGTGCTCACGGCAGACTTGGGCTGGGCGTTTCTGGCCGCTCGCAATCTGGCGGCAGACCTGCAACTTGAACTCACGCGTGTGCTTCCGTCCGTTCATGACCCTTCTCCTTAAGCCGTAGTGTAGCAGCTTGCGGCCTCCAGGAGAAATTGACTTTCAACTGTGTCTGGTAACAGGGGTGCAGTCCAAGCACAATTCCATATCTCTCTCATTCCTATTCATTGCATTCCCCCAACGGAGGTGAGCCATGACGAACCCAGCTTATATCGAACTCTGGCTGCAATCGGGCTGCGAAGGCGAGCCAGAAGATTGGATGACCGAGGCCGAATTGGAGAAGTGGCTGCACGAAGGCGAAGACGCCGAGGAGGAGACGAAGTGAACGCAATCAAAGAGCGCATCCTCTACCCCATCTACGGCCTGCTCTATTTCCTAAGCTACCCCCTCCGCTACGCCTGGTGGTATGCCCGCTGGCAAGTCATCCCCGTCATCGCCCAGCACGCCGCCCCTCACGCCGCCCCTCACGCCGAACCCGCCCAGCCGATCGACCACCCCGACCTCAACCCCAACTTCGTCGATAAGGTGCTAATCGCCATCGCCATGATCCTGCTATTCAGCCCGGTCATCAGCGCGATCCTAGTCGGCCTGTGCCTACTCATCTCCTTCATCACCCAGTAGAGATTACCCACGAAAGGAACCCCGACCATGCTACACCCCGCCAACGCCACCCGCCCGCTGCTGATTGCCCTCGTCCTGCTCGCCCTGGTCGCCCTGCTCAGCCTACTGCAAGCCACCGCCCACGCCGATAGCGGCGACGACCAGGACACAACGACCGAGATCGTGATGGAGAGCGACGAACTGGACGCCGAGACCGACGAGCTGGACAGCCCCGACGCGCCCACGCGCACGCCCTCGCCCACCAAGACGCCGACCGTCACGCGCACCCCCACCAAGACCCGAACGCCTACGGCCACGCGCACGGCCACCCTGACCAAGACCCCCTCGCCGACGCGGACGACGGGACCGACGCGCACCCCCGCGCCATCGCGCACCCCTGGCCCAACGCGCACCGCCACGCCCACGCCCACGCCCATCGGCCACCTGCTCCGCAGCATCGCCGGCGACAACCGCATCCTGGCCGTATCCCCCCGCAACCTATGCGACCTCGTCGGCGAGCGCATTCAGCTTGACCCCGACGGCCGCACCCGCACCATCGGCGACGCCCTGCCCCAACTGGACAAGGGCGACGTCTGCTACCTCTGGCTTAGCTCTGGCTTTGATGACGACTTCCCCGCTGGCTCGCCCATCTACCTCCGCTAATTTTGACCTCGGCAACAGGGGCTAGGGGCTGGGGGCTAGGCTCCCTGACCCCTGGCCCCAAGTGCCCCGCCTGCGGCCTGTACTCAGGCTGTAATCGGGGTATAACCCCTAACCCCCACGGAAGGAGACGCCCCCATGAGACGCCACCGAACCCTCATCCTCCTCATCCTCCTCACCGCGTTGAGCCTGTGGCTGCTGCTGCACCAACGCGCGAACGCCGCCGAAGAGGGCCAGCGCGACCGCGTCATCGCCTACCTGGAGTACCCCGCCGACGCCGGCGCGGAATATCTCATCACCTCGACCGAACTCTGCGAGAGCACCGACTACCACCGTCTACCGCTCGTGCTGGGCGACGAGCCGATGACCGCCCTCTGGATTGACCGCCTGTGGGACGACGACTTCCCCCACGGCCTCTGCCAGCTACGCCTGACCACTCCCCTCAAGAACGCTCACCCGGACGGTACACCGCTCCGGGTGAACTTCTAATTTTCATCACGCGGAGTCTGAAGCTACCTCCTCCGCGTTCCTCATTCCTCGTTCAGAACGAAAGGAGCCACGACCATGACACTCATTGGAATTGCTGGGAGCCGCGAGTTGCCCGAGGCCATGAAGCCGCTGGTACGGCAGGCCGTCGAAGCCATCGCCGCCAAGGGCAAGGGCATCGCCACCGGCTGCGCGAAGGGCACGGATGCCGAAGCCGTCGCCGCTGCGCCTGTGGTCACCGAGAAGGGCCTGCCGTTTTGGGTCTACGCTCAGTTTGAGGAGGATGGCCGTTGGGCCTGGCCCGGTACGAACCGAGAGGCCGTCCAACGCGCCGAGGGGACCGGCGTCAACGTCGTCTACGCCGCTGGGGGGCATGTGACCGACCTGCGCCAGCGGCTCCACAACCGCACGGTTCAGATGGTCGAGGCTGTGGCGAAGTCCGGCGAGGGCGCGGGCCTGATTGCCTTCTTCGGCCAGGAAGTTTCCCCCGGCACGCGCCTGAGCGTGACCGAGGCCATCGCGCACGAATTGCCCGTCGTCGCCTTCACCACCACCGACCGGCCCCCCCGCATCGAGGCCGAGTGGAAACGCTGCAAGTGGCTAGGGGGCTGCTGGGTTTTAGCCCAGTAGCCTCCCGGCCCACCCCCGCCGAGGAGGCGCCCATGCCCACCATCCAGCAGACGAACCACTGGAGCCACATCATCAACCTCTTTGCCGACGCGGCCAAGGCCAAGGGGCTGATCAGCGTCCCCCACACCGCCGCCGAGTACCAGGCGGCCGGCGTACAGCCCCCGCTCTACTTCTTGTGGGACAATCCCACCGGCCGCACCGCCCGCTACCGCTGGGAAGCCTGGCGCGACGGCGACCGCACCCACATCACCCTCCACCGCCGGGGCCAGGCCGGCGCGAACTACTCCATTTGAGCGCACGACGGTCAATATCATCCTTTTGGATGATGACTTAGTTGTGGATTGTGGTATAATGGGTGTAGTTAGACGCTATCCGATGCTGTTTCAATCTCCTGATCGAGATTCGGGGGGTTGAGACTCGCGTCTAGCGCCCACAAGACGCTGACACTGACAGGGTTTCAATCTCCTGATCGAGATTCGGGGGGTTGAGACCTCGCCGTGGCCGCTGTCGATGTAGAAGCCGTGCAGAAACTTGCCGCGCAGCTCGTAGAGGACTTGCGCGAGGTAGCCCTCCGCGTGGCCGGGGTCCCAATGCCGAAGGCGCTCGAAGCGTCGGAGGTGGTAGGTGCGGCCGCGAAACTTGAGTGTCAGCGGCACGGGGATGGTGCGGCCTAGAAAGGGATGCCATCGCCGGTGTAGGGGTCCTCGTTGGGGAGAGTCTCGCCGGTGTCTCGCGCGCCGGCGGGGGACCCCTCCTTCTTGGAGAGGAAGCGGATGACGTTGGCGGTGAGTTCGATACTGGCGGCGGGTTTGCCCTCGCGGTTGGTGTAGGTGTTGACCTTGATGCGGTCGCCCTCGACCATCACGAGTTGGCCCTTGAAGCAGTATTCGGCGGCGAGTTCGGCGAGCTTGTCCCAGGCGGTGACGCGGTACCATGTCACCTCTTCGTGGGCCTGGCCCTGCGGGTCG
>JAHCIP010000394.1 GCA_026129165.1 Anaerolineae bacterium | reverse complement strand
TGCCGTTGTCTTGTGGGTGGGGCAGCGTGTGGCGGTTGGCCACCGGCCGCCCGACCCTCGTTCCCTCTCCCATAACAATTCGTTGGCTTTCATCGTTTTTTGTCATAGGCACCCTCGGCGTTGCTCGCCCACTATAGGACATCATGTTTAAGCGTTTAAGTCGTGTGGCTCACATAAAGACTCCTTCCGGCGCTGGCCGCTGGTTGCGCTGGGGTGGTCTCGGATTAGCGTTCGCCCTCTTCTGCGCTTCTCCGTGGCTTTCGTTTGGTCAATCCTCCCCTGCGGAAACCGCCAGTTCTGGCTCGGTCACCCGCCTGGTCGAGACGACCTCACAATCCATCGTTTTCGACATCAATGTCCCCGCCTGGACCATGACGCAGCGGGTTGAGGGAGGAATAACCTTCGACCAACTCAATGTGCCGGGTCTCACTCTCGCCACGACCCCCGGCCAGGTGGAACTGCCACAGCAGTACGTGATCCTGGGCATTCCGGCTGACATCACACCCACCATCAGCATCCTGGAAGCGGTCGGCGAGCAAGTTCAGAGCGGCGTTCGTCTTGGGACCGTCTCCGTCGTGACGCCAGACGTTAACTACCTCACCCTGGCGTATCCTACCGCCGCCCCGACGCTGTCTCTCGTCCCCTCCAGCGGCGACGCCTTCACCCCCACGCAACTGGTCGAACTGGTCGAGGTGGGGCGGCTGCGCAGCCAGGCCTTTGTCAAGCTGCGTGTCTCCCCCTTCCAATACCAGGCCGCGCAGGGCGAGCTGCGGAGCTATACCCGCCTGCGGGTAGCCCTTACCTTTGCCTCGCTCATGTCGCCCAGGACCAACGCGCCAGTGGTTGACGAGGGGCCATTTGAGACGACCCTGCGCGACCTCCTCGCCAACTACGACCAGGCGCGTGGTTGGCGCGTTCCGCCGGCCCCCAAGCAGAGCAAAACGGATGCTTATTACGCCGGCCCGCGCTACCGCATTGAGGTCAGCCAGGACGGTCTGTACGCCCTCGATCGGACACAAATCACCGACCCCAGCTTCCTCGTTGAGCCATTGAACACATTCCAGCTGTTCGAGGATTATAACCTGACCCCTGGGCTTGAGGTCGCCCTAGAGACGGTGGATCAGAACGGCAATAACCAGTTCGAGTCCGGCGACCTGATTCGCTTCTATGGCCGCCCCCCGTCTCAGGACGAGCAACGCTATACCGGCAAGCGTGTCTACTGGCTGGTCGCTGGCCGCCAGCCCGGCCTCCGCATGTCCACGCGCTCCGGGGTGCCCGTCGGGAACCCTGTGCCAGCCGACTTCCCCACGACGGTCCATGTCGAGGAAAATCGCCGCTACTACTGGAACGTGCCCACCGAAGGCGGCTCCGATACCCACTGGTACTGGCACTACCTCGTCCATGTGGACCCTTCGACCCCCCAGACGCGGGATTATCCTATTCCACTGGTTGGCTTGTCGCCTGTGAACCACACCGTGACGTTACGCGCCAAGCTGGCCGCCCTGTCCGGCAATGTCAATATCAATCCCGACCATCATCAGAAATTCCTCTTTGGCAACGATGGAACCAATCTGGCTCTTGACGCCACGTGGGACGGCCCGCGTGGGATACTCCTGGAGAAGACAGGGATTCCTTCCAATCTCCTCATCCCTGGTACGAACAAGTTGACGCTCCAAATCGAACTGCTGCCAGGGGTAGTGGTGGATGCCTTTTTCACCGACTACTTTGAGGTGGACTATCGCCAGTCCTTCGTGGCTCAGTCCGACCGCTTGCGGTTTACCCGCCCTGTCGGCTCATCCGAGTACCAGATCACTGGCTTCAGCGGCACGGTCATCGGTGTCTACGACGTGACCGACCCCAAGGCGCCCGTGCGGCTGACCAACCCGCAGATCACCGCGCCGGGCACGGTGCGCTTCGCCGATGGCGCCGCCGGCGCCCAAAATTACCTGGCGGTCCTGCTCCAGTCGCCGGCCGTGCTTAGCCCCGACGCGATTGCCTTCACCACCGCCGGCCCTGACCTGCGCGCCGCGACCAACGCGGCCAACTATCTGGTCATCACCCCCGCCGACTTTACGGCGGCGGCTAACCAACTCGCCGCCTATCGCAGCGCCACCTTTACCACCCAGGTCGTGCAGGTCCAGGATATCTACAACCAATTTGGCAATGCTGTCCTCGACCCCGAAGCCATCCACGATTTCCTGGCCTATGCGGTCCAGAACTGGACCCTGGCGCCCGCCTATGTGGTGGCGATGGGCGACGGCGTCTATGACTACCGTAACTACCTCAATAAGCCTCGCCAGAACTATATTCCCCCGTACACCGCTATGGTAGACCCCTACCTCGGTGAAACGGCGGACGAGAACTACTTCGCGGCCGTGGTGGGTCCCGACATTGTGCCTGACCTGTACTTTGGCCGCTTGCCGGTCAACAGCCTGGCCGAAGCGACGACCGTCATCAATAAGATTATCGCCTACGAGGCCGCCACGCTGGGCGTCCCAGCGCCGCCGGAATCGGCGCTCTACATCACCGACAACTACGACCCCGGCACCTATGCTGGTAACTTCCCTCGACTAGCCGATTACCAGGCGTCGCTGCTGCCGCCCAGCTACACCATCCATAAGGTCTACTATGGCGAGACGCATTCGCCAGCCGCCGCGGCCAAGACGGCCTTCATCAACTACGTCAACCAGGGCGAGCGCCTGGTCACCTACATCGGTCACAGCAGTATCACCCAGTGGGCCGAAGAAGCCCTGTTCACCGTCAGCGATGTCAACACCCTCGCCAATGCGGGTAAGTATCCGGTCGTGTTGGACATGACTTGTCTTGTCGGCTCGTTCCAAGATGTGGACCAGGACTCGCTCGGTGAGAGTATGGTTCGCGCGGCGGGCAAGGGGTCCGTCGCCAACTGGTCGCCCACCGGGTTGGGCGTGGCGACCGGCCATGACCGCCTGAACCGAGGCTTCAGTAACGCTCTCTTCAAGACAGGGGTGCGCCGTCTCGGCCCGGCCACTGTGGCGGGGAAGGCAGAATTATATAGCTTCGGGACGTTCCTGGACCTGATGCATACCTATGGTCTGTTGGGCGATCCGGCCACCGATACGGGCATCGTCCCGCCGCCGCCCACTCCTACCCCCACGCCGACCGCCACGTACACGCCCGTGCCGACGCGCACGCCAACTGTGACGCCGACGGTCTCGACCCGCCAGGTGAGCGGCCAGTTGAGCGCCCAGGCGCGGTCGAGCAAGGCGGATATCCTGGTCAAGCTCGAACAGGGCGCGACCATTATTCAGCAAACGGTAACCCAGTCGAACGGCGCGTTCATGCTTAACGTGCCGCCGGGTGACTACACGATTACCGCCAGCTTCCCCAAGTATCTGAGCCGGAAGGCCCAGATTACCGTGCCAACTGACATTACCCCAACGATCATGGCTACCACAATCCTGCCCGGCGGAGATGGTAACCAGGATGGGGTCGTCGGGCTGGTGGACTTGATTCTGGTCGGGGCCAACTATGGCACGGGTAGCCCGCCGGATGTTCCGCCCGCCGACCCGAGGGGCGACATCAACGGTGATGGGCGTATCAATTTGCTGGACCTGACGATGGTCGGCGCGAACTATGGACGCCGGAGCACGGCCAACGATCCCTTGGGGTGGGTTGACACCGTAGAGGCGAAACACAAGGCGCCCGACATGGGTAAGGCCGCCCCTGCCTACGCCTTCCTCGACGCGCCTACCCAGGTCAAGGCTGGCGAGGAGTTTGTCGCGCGGGTGCGCCTGGTGGGGAGGCCCGACCTCCAGGGCGCAGATGTCACACTGCTGTTTGATCCGGCGCGGCTGGCCGTAGGCGACGCAACCGACGGCCAACCGGGGGCAGTTGCGCCGGGGGACGTGTTCGACGCCGCCACACGGTTTGTGGCGCGTAACCAGGTGGAGTCGGCCAAGGGTCTTATCCACTATGTCGTTGTCCGACTGGGAGCTAGTGCGGAAACGACGGCCAGCGATGAGCTATTCACCGTGCATTTTAAGGCCCGGCAGAGTGGCTTGTCCGGCCTGCGCATGGGGACGGTCGAGCTGGTAAGTCGTGACAGCCCAGTTCTCATCGAACGATAAGGGGCGGGGGAAATGCGACACTCAAGATTATTGCCAGTCCTGGTCCTCGTCGGTACCCTCTTGGCCCTGCTCGTCTGGGGTGGATTGTCGGCGGGGGTTTTCGCCAGCGTCCCGGTCGAGGTCTATGGGCCTGATATGCCGCTCGGCGACACGCCCACCATTGTACCCGAACTCACTAATACGGCGACGGCCACGCCTCCGTTCGGCAAGACGCCCACGCTCCAACCGGAGCCGACCAATACGGCGACGGCTACACCCCCATTTGGCAAAACACCGACCCTCCAACCAGAACCAACGAATACGCCGACGGTCACCGCTACGGCGACCTCGCCGTTCGGCAAGACACCCACGCTCCAGCCGGAGCCAACCAATACCGCTACCCTGACCCCGACGGCCAGCGCTACCGCCACCGCTACCGCCACCGCTACCGCCACGGCGACGGCGACGGCGACGGCCACGCCGGCGCCGCCGACCAACACCCCGACCAGCACAGCGACGGCGACAGGCACGGCAGTGCCGCCGACGAGCACCCCGACAAGCACGGCGACGGCGACCGCTACCTCGGTCGGGCCGACGGCGACACGCACGGCGACGGCGACGGCAACGGCGACGACGGGGCCGCAGAACGGGGTGGTGACGGGCGTCGTCTTCAACGACGCCAACACCAACGGCATCAAGGACGGGGGTGAGAGCGGCATCCCGGGCGTGACGGTCCAGCTCGTCAGCCCTGGTCCCGACAACACCTTCGGTACGCCCGACGACGTGACGGTGGCCACGACGACGACCGACCCCAACGGCAACTACACGTTCCCCAACGTGCCGCCGGGTACCTACAACGT
>JAHCIP010000393.1 GCA_026129165.1 Anaerolineae bacterium | reverse complement strand
AAGACCGTGATGACCCCAAAGACAAGGGCCGGAACCAGCGTCGGATGCTGTAACCAGTGGTTGCCTACCAAGGCAACAAAAACGATGGTGAACGTGATGCCAATCAGGTAGTGGGCGGTCCATCCTACTATGCATTCCGCGCTCTGGCGGGGAGCCGCCGCAATATTTGAATGCTTAAAGGTTCCTTCTGGCATGTAGCGAAGCCAGCGCCCGACTAGACAGATGTTGGATGGCGTCATCTGAAAGGCATGTTTGAGAAACAGCGCCCAAAGATCAAAAGTGAGAGTTGCGCCCAGCCCAATGGCGATAGCGCTCAAGAGGGGGGAAGCTAGCGTATTCATGATTCTCCGCGTCTGACTATCCAGGCTGAGACAGGCGGCGGCATGGCCGCCTGTCCACTCTATGTGGTTGTCAGCGAGTTTACTCGGCTTAGGTGGGGCGGAATTGAGGGATTCCTTGGCTGGATACGGGCGCCGAAGCTGGCTCGCGCCGTTCGGACCACAGGGCATAGCCCAGCCAGGCCACGGCTAACCCTACCGGCACGGCGAATATCCGGTCGAATGGATGGGGGACCAGCGAAGACCCGAGGAGGGGCAAGACGACCCCGACAGCCAACAGGCCGGCCGCCCAGCGCGGCAGGATGCCAGCGCGGAACGTCGCGATGCTAAACAGCAGGCCGCCGAGCAGATACCCGGCAATCCCGGTGAACATGTATACCATTGGCAGGGCGCCCATGTTCATCCCAGTGGCGTGCCCACTGGCGATGCCCAGGAGGCCCTCCACAAACCTGGGGGACTCGGTCGCCAACAGCGGCGAGATCAAGGCTTCGATGAATTGAAAGGCCAGGGTGAGCGCGTAGAAGAGGCTAAACAGGAGATAGCCGACCAGACCCAGCCAACCCACTTTTTCCACCTGGCGGGCGTACAGTCCCGCCAGGCCGAGCAGGCCGCAGAGGCCCATGGCAATGCCCAGGTAGTGGACGATGGCCCAGCGGGCGGTGGTGACGTTCGAAAGGACGTCAAGGGGATGGATGGCCTGAATGACGATGAAAAGGAGTCCTGCCCCCATCGCGGCTAAACCGGTCCAACGGATGAGAGTCGAGGCTGTCGGCTGCATGGCGCCCTCCTTGAGCGTGGTGTGCGAGTCCTTGTTCCCTTCGATGACTGCGGTCTGCTGAGTAGCGTTCACGGGTCTGTCTCCTTGTTCGAATAATTGTAATACAGTCAAGATTTGTCGTCTAGTACATCCGCCTGTTGGGGATGCACCTGAATGACCGATACCAGCGGCAGGCCGAGGTCACGCACTTTTCTCAGCAGGCCATACAACGCCGTCTGGTCGAGCACCGGACCGCAGAGGATGGTGGTTCCGTCGTCGGCGTGAGTCAGGCTCAGGCCATCGAACCAGTCGGCCCATCGGGCATCCAGGTGTCCCTTGAGGCGCATCTCGTACCAGTCAGGCTCGTGATGTTCCTCAGCCGCTTCGTCTGTTACGCTCATGTCGCGCCTCGTGTGTTGCTGCGTTCCTTATCTACGAGGACACTATACCAGGTGATGTGGTGAGGTGTCATCACCACATGTGGTGATGGATGGGGTGATTGGTGAAGCGGGGGGTGGTGAGGGCAAGCAAAAGCCCTGGCGCGGGGTTCGACGAACCTGCCAGGGCTGGCGTTAGGGTGTGGGGGAGTTATAACAGCTTGAGTTCTGTGGCGCGGTGGACGGCGGCGCGACGGTTGTTCACGCCAAGCTTGGCGTAGATGTTTTTGGTGTGGGTGCGCAGGGTGTTCAGGGACACCGTGAGTTCGTCGGCCATGTCCGGGCCGCTCAGGTCTGTGCCAAGCAGCCGCAGGACGTCAAGCTCGCGTTCGCTCAGCGGCTCGATCAAAGCCTGGTAGACGGGCGCCCTGTCCTCCGCCTGGCCGAAGGCGCTCAGGAGTTGGCGGCTATAGGTCAGGGTGATTCCTTGTTTCACGGCTCGTTCCAGCAGAGCCGCCATCGGCGGGCCGTGGTCCACAAACAGGCGGATGTAGCCCTCCGGCTCGGCCAGGGTCAGGGCGCGTTCGAGCGCCACAAGCGCCGCCGGGATGTCGCCCTGTAGCTGGCAGGCGAGCGCCTGCAATACCAGGATTTCGATCGCGCTGCCCGTCCTCCCCCCGGCTTCCGCCGCCTGGAGAAGGCGCGCCAGGAGTCTCCTGGCCCCCCCCAGGAAGTCGTTAGCGCGGTCGCGCTGATAGCGGGCCAGGAGCAGCCGGGCCAGGGTGATGTGCTCGAACTCGCGCAGGTAGCTCAGGTCGTCGTGGGCAGACAGGCCCCGCTCTCGCGCCCAGTCGAGGGCTTCCCCTAACCTTCCTTGGGCGACCCACACCCGTGTCTTTAACGCGGGGATTGGCCGTACATTGGGGAAGAAGTCACTCACATATAGGCGCTCGGCCTCGTCGAGCAGGGAGAGGGCGCCGTCTAGGTCGCCCTGGGTCTGCTGTAGCCGAGCCATTGCCACGCGCCAGCGATAGGGGTGTTGCGGGAACCCCCTGTGCTCGCCCAACGCCGGGCTTTTCAGCAGGTGTTGGGCGGCGACACCCAGCTCGTTATGCTCGCGGTACAGCTCGCTTATGCCCACGTACATGTCGGCCGTGCCCCGCAGGACAGGCTCGCCCTGCTCCGCCGCCAGCCGCAATCCCCGCTCATAGGTGCGCATGGCCTCGCGGAGACGACCCTGCGTCATGCGTATATCCGCCAGGGCGATGAGGCCCCCGATGGCGTCAGCGACATACCCGCCCTTCTGGACACTGGCCATGCCAGCGGCAAACGTCTGGTGTGCGGCCTCGAGATCCCCACTCGTCCAATAGGCAAGCCCCAGCAGCGCCGTAGCCGCCCCGCGACCCAGGTGGTCTTCCTCCGCAATGAGAGCGAGCGCCCGCCGGGCATACGTGATGGTGGCGGTTATATCGCCTTGCATCAGCGCATAACCGGCCCGGTAGATCGCTAGCCATCCCGGCAGAGACTCAGCCGCTGGGCTGTCCGTCCGCTCACCCCTGTCAGCCGCCGTGTCCAGCCACCGTTCGGCGTCCCGCAGTCGGGCCTCTACGCCATCCAACTGTCCAGTCTGGAGTAACGTTCCGACATAGTGAATATTGAGGACGGGACGGGCGCGGACCAGTGCGTCGGGGAGCGCCTGGAGCCAGGCGAGCAACGTGGCCTCCTGGCGGCTGCGCCGCATGTCGGGCACGGCCCGCTCGATCAGGTCCGCCGCGTGCTCGAAATCCTGCGCGGCCAGCGCGTGGCGGATGGCGTCGGCCGCCAAACCATGCTGCTCGTACCACGCGCTCGCGCACCGATGCAGCATGGGAACCAGCGCGGGCTGCTCCGCCCTCAGATGCGCCTGGAGAACGTCGGCAAAGAGGTGGTGGTAGCGATACCACTGGCGCTGGTTGTCCAGGGGAATGAGGAACAGGTTGGCGCGTTCCAGATGTTCGAGTATCTCAAACGATGAGCGATGAATGATGAATGATGCGGCTTCACGTTGAGACGGCTCGCTCATCGTTCCCTGTTTATCATTCATCGTTCCTAGCACCGCATCGCACAGCGGACCACTCAAGCGGTCGAGAATGGCGGTTTGGAGTAAGAAGCGACGGATGGGTTCGGGCTGCCGCCGCAGGACTTCTTCGACCAGGTAGTCCACAATGTAGCGGTGGTCGCCCGCGAAGGCCCGGATGAACCCCTGAATGTCCTCGCGCCCCTGCATGGAGAGGGCCGCCAGTTGAAGCCCCGCAATCCAGCCTTCGGTGCGGTCTTCTAGCGCACTAATGTCAGCCGCCGAGAGATGGAGGCCCATGACTTGGTGGAGAAACTCGGCGGCTTCGGCGGGGGTAAACCGCAAGTCGGCGGCGCGTAGTTCGGTCATTTGGTCACGGGCGCGGTAGCGGGCCAGGGGGAAGGAGGGGTCTTCGCGCGTGGTGATGACCAGATGCAACTGCGGCGGCAGGTGGTCCAGCAGGAAGGTAAGAGCGCGGTCAATCGGTTTGGAGTCAAGCACATGGTAGTCGTCCAGAACGAGGACGATCTGGTCAGGGAGGGGAGTGATCTCATTCAACAGGGCAGTCAGAATCGCCTCGGGTGGCGGTGGCTGCGGGGAGTCGAGCGCGGTCAGGGCGGCTGCGCCAATACTCGGCGCCCTCGTCTGCAACGCCGCGACGAGGTAGGTCAGAAAGCGGACGGGGTCGTTATCGCCCTCATCGAGGGACAGCCAGGCCACGCGATGGACGATTGTTGCTCGGCGCGCCGCCTCGGACTGCCCCTCATCCCTCGCCCATCGGAAATCGTCAATCCAGCTGCTGACAAGGGTCGTTTTGCCAAAGCCAGCCGGGGCCGAGATGAGGCTCAGCTTGCGACCCGCTAGCAGGCCCTTGTTTAGCCGCTGGAGCAGACGGGGGCGGCGGACAACGCTGGGGCGGGGTGGGGGGACGTATAGTTTAGTGACCAGAACTGGTATAGACATAAATCAAAAGACAAGCGCCGCGAGGTCGCCCGCTCGATACAACCCTGCCTCATGGACGTCATCCGTCTGAACCATCATCTTTAGGGCCCTCGCTGCCCTGCTCCAGTTCTGTGAACCTTG
Organism: Anaerolineae bacterium; assembly: GCA_026129165.1. GTDB lineage: Bacteria > Chloroflexota > Anaerolineae > Epilineales > JAHCIE01 > JAHCIE01. Next base: position 345 of record JAHCIP010000393.1, on the reverse strand, counting down.
CCTTGAGTTCGGAGCGCCAGCCGACGACTGGAGCAGATTTCAATCATACGTCCAATGAAGAGGATGTCAAGACCGGTTCGCATGCTTGCTAGCCCATCTGTTCGATGCTACAATCCAGGTATGGATGACTTTCTCTTTGGCTGGGATGATACAGCTGGCATCGTCTCTGTATGGGCGGACCGTGAGGGGCGCGCGCTCATCTGGAAACGCGAGGGCGAGCGGCTGACGTGTACCCAGGAACACTATCGCCCCTGGCTGTTCGCCGCCCACCTGGACGACCTGGCGCACCTGGGCCGAGGGGTGGTGTGGGAAGAGACCTCACCCCCGGCCCCTCTCCTAAGAGGA
>JAHCIP010000392.1 GCA_026129165.1 Anaerolineae bacterium | reverse complement strand
ATCATCGGCGAGCCTACCCCCTGCAGCAGGAAAGTCTCACCTTATTCGAAGAGGTGCAAGATGTGTCAGGCATGGCTTTCTCCCACACGGGCCTGGGCGTTGTGGCAGCGGCCGATGGCGATTATGCCCAGGCGCGCGCCCACTTTGAGGCAAGCGCGGTGATACGCAGAAGACTTGGGTACAAGGGTTTCCTCGCCTACTCTCTAGGATGGTTGGCGCTGGTGACACTGCGCCTGGGGGATCTGGCGGCCGCGCGCGCCGCTTTGGAAGAGGGAGTGGCGGTGCGGCGGGAGATTGGCGACACAGGCGGCCTGGCGGCCTCTTTCGAAGGGTTGGCAGCGGTTGCGGCGGCTCAGGGCCAGGCGGAGCGTGCGGCGCGCCTGTTCGGGGCCGCCGAGAGGACGCGCGAGAGGGTCGACGTTCCTGTACCGGATTCGGAACTGGCCGAATACCGCTATAATATAGCCGTCGCGCAGGCACAGATGGCCGAGGCCGAGTTCACGGCGGCGTGGGCCGAGGGGCGGGCGATGACGTTGGAGCAGGCCGTTGCCTACGCGCTAGAGGGAACATCAGACAGTGGATGAGGCTATGGACCAAGTGGAACGGGTGCGGCAGATGTGCCTGGGCCGGCCGGGGACCAGCGAGAAACTCTCCCACGGCGAGCCAACCTTCTTTGTGGGCAAGAAGGTCTTCGTCATGTTCGCCAACAACCACCACGGCGACGGCCATATTGCCGTGTGGCTGCCCGTGCCGCCGGGGATGCAAAGCGGGCTGATTGAGGCCGACCCCGTGGTCTTCTTCAAGCCGCCCTATGTGGGCCATCGGGGCTGGGTAGGTATCGAACTGGCGCGCATAGACGACGCCGACCTGGACTTTCACATCCAGGTCGCCTGGGAACTGGTCGCGCCGAAGCGGTTAGTGGCTGGCGTGCCACAGGCGCTTAGAGGGAGCGAGGCTGATTCATAATCCTAGCTGTAGGCGCCGGCAACCGGCTGTCAACAGATTTTAGGGAGCGGATTGAACAGATTGCACGCGTTCGTGGTCACATAATCCGTTTAATCTGCTCCTCAAAATCCGTTGACAGCTGGTTCTGTAGCCTAACCATACGACTTTGACAGTGCCCGGTAGAGGGAGTAACGAGATGACGAACAAGCCAACCGCTGAACCGGGCGACAACTTCCCGAAGCTGGCCGCGCCGGCGCGGCGGGCGCTCGCCACTGCCGGCTATACCCGGCTGGAGCAGTTGGCCCAGGTCAGTGAGGCCGAGGTGATGCGGCTGCATGGTATGGGACCCAAGGCGCTGGAACAACTCCGCCAGGCGTTGAAGGCCAAGAGCTTGTCGTTCGCCGAGGCAAAACGCTGAGACGGGTGACGCTTACTCCTAGAGCTTCAGAAAGTAGACGGGCGCAAATGCGGCGAGCGCCGCGCCGAACTGGAGCGCCAGTACCTGCAGCGCTGGCCTGGGCGTCCTCGGCAGCCACGTCATGGCGAAGAACGCGATAAACGGAGTCTGACCAGCCATCAGTAGCTGGAAGAGATGGGCGGCCGTGCCTTCATCGGCCTCATGGGTCACGCCGAACATAGCTACGTGACCAAGCACCAGGGCCAGGGCGGCCAACGACATGGTGATGGGCAAAATCGCGCTTGGTTGTCTGAGAATAGTCTTCATCTCGCCTCCGTCTGAATGATACCCCCTCTTCGCGTCAGTCCTGTTCTAAATGACCATAGCTGGCTGTGAGAAGCGTAGAGCTATCTTCACAGCCCGTAGCCATTTCATCCCCCATATCAGGCGCCTGTTGGTGTATCCTGGTATACGGGGGAATCTCCAGGAGAGAAGGAGCTGCGTATGGCTACAATTGATACCCTCGTGCAAGACTTTTTGGCCCAGAAACGCATCGCCGTCGTCGGCGTCTCCGACAAGCGCGAGACGGGCTGCAACCTCGGCTACCGCAAGTTCAAGGCGGCGGGTTATACCGTCTACGGGGTCAACCCGCATCTGACGACCTTCGAAGGCGAGCCGTGCTATCCAGACCTGAAGACCATCCCAGACACGCCGGACGCCGTCTTCATCCTCGCCAACCCCAAAGTTACCGAGCAAATCGTCCAGCAGTGTGTGGACCTCGGCATCAAACACGTGTGGATGCACTGCATGATGGGCACGAAGCCGGGGGCGGCGGCGAACATGACGAGCGTCTCGCAAGACGCGGTGCGTGTCTGCCGCGAGAACGGCATCGCGGTGATTCCGGGGAGTTGTCCCAATCAATTCCTCCAGCCGGACTTCGGTCACACCCTGATGCGCGTGATGTGGCGCACGCTCGGTTTCATGAAGGTGAGCGAGAATGGGGCTAAGTGAGGTCGGAATCTTGACCCTATAGCCTGGATGGGAGGCCCACACGATGAAGCGAATCCTTGTGACGTATGCCACGATGGCCGGCTCGACGGCCGAGGTTGCCCAGGTCATTGGGGAGGAGATCGCTAAGAGTGGCGCGCAGGTGGACGTTCTACCCCTCGCCGAGGCCAAAAGCCCAAAGGACTATGACGGGGTGGTGGTCGGCGGCCCGATGATCATGGGCTGGCATCGCGACGCGCTGCGCTTCCTCAAGACGCATCACGAGGCATGGCAGCGTATCCCCCTGGCGGTATTCGTTACGGCCATCAGCCTGACGCAGACGGGTGAAACAAGCGTGGACGGTGTGCCTGTCTACGTAGACGACCGCCTGCCCAAGCCGCCCCTCACGGCTGGCCGTCCCACATTCCGCGAGCGGTATGCGAGAGTGACGAACTACCTTCGTCCCATTCTCGCGGCGCTTCGACCGGCCCGACCCGTGAGCATCGGGGTGTTCGGCGGCCGCCTCGAATATGGCCGTTTGCCGTGGTGGGGAGTGCTGTTTGTCATGCTCATCATCCAGGCCCCGGCCGGTGATCGCCGCAACTGGGCTGCCATCCGATCCTGGGCGGCGGAGCTACCGGCTGCCTTCGGACTGGCCGCGCCGGAAGCTCAGGAGCTAGCGCAGATGGCTTGACTGCCAGCCTGAGAGAATGACACCCCCCCACCGTACCGGCGCTTACCTGGCTTAACGCTCCAGCAGGAGAACCAGGCCAATCGCGGCGAGCGCTGCGCCGACTTGCAGCGCCAGCACGAAGAGGGCCTGTCCTGGCCTCCTCGGCAGCCATTTGAGTGCGAAAAATGCCACCAGCGGTACCTGCCCCAGCATAAGGAGCTGGAAGATGCGGGCGGCGGCTCCTTCATCGGCCTGACGGGTGATACCGAACATGCCCACATAACCGACTATGAGGGCCAGCGCAGCCAGCGACATGGCGAGGGGCAAAAAGGCGCTGGGGTGTTTGAGAAGAAGCATCGGCATAGGGTCTCCTCTGCATCAGGGCTGGATGGTCACAATGTGCGCTTGAATCTTGCCGTCCACCTCCCCCGCGCCAAACTGCCGCGCGACGGCCTGGGCCGCGAAGTCGGTGGCGGCGCCGAGCCGGCTGGCGTCGAGCGCCTCGATCTCGTTGCGGAGGGGGGTGCCCTGGCAGTAGGCAATGGCCGGCGCGGCTGGCGATGGCGCTCGGCTGCGCTCGGCCATCGTCACCATCTGGGGCGCCTGACTGAACCCGGCGCGGGCCAGGTCTTGCTCGATGATCGCTGGATCGTAGTAGCCGTGGGGCGTGCGCGCCAGGAAACGCGGTGGATTCTCAGGAAACATAGCGGCCAGGGCGGTCGTCACCACATCGGCGAATTCATTATCTTCAATCCGATCCCAGACGTTAAAGATGAACACCCCGCCGGGTTTGAGCACACGCCGCGCTTCGGCAAAGGCTCTGGGCTTGTCGGGGAAGAACATCACCGCGAACTGGCACACCACCGCGTCAAATTCACCGTCGCCAAACGGTAGGTCCAGGGCGTCGGCTTGACGCCACGCGACAGGTTGCTGCGTCCCGACGGTCGCCGCGTGGTCGAGCATGTCTTGATTGAGGTCGGTGGCGACGATAGAGGTGTTCTCAGCCAGCCCGGCCGCCAATGCGCGGGTCACGACGCCCGTGCCAGCCGCTATTTCGAGCACGCGACCTGGCGAGTGCGAATCCACCCGCTGCGCCAGGTCACCAGCGTAGGGTTCAAAGATCAGGGGTACCAGGTACTCATCGTACAGCCTCGGAATGGAACCCGTAAAGACCCTATCGGTGTCGAACATGCGACCTCACAGTTGCTTCGAGTGCGCCCTGCATAGACACGCGACGGTCATTCCGCGCGGCGAAGCTGACACAGGTAGGCGCGGTGCGGGACCGAGCCGCTAATCGGGTCAATCGCGTCGTTGCCGATAATCAGGTTAAAGTTGGCCCCCTGCGGGCCGAATGGGTCATAGCCGGGCGCGCCAATCTCCGGGCAGGCCTGCCACCAGCCGTGTTGGCCGCACACGACGTTGGGCTGAAGCGTATCGTTCATCCGCGCCCGCGCCCGCACGCTCCCCTCCGGTGTTTCAATGCGTACCCAGTCACCTGGGCTAATGCCGCGCTCGGCGGCCGCGAGGGGGTGTAATTCGACCTCCGGTTCGAGCGCCTGTCGCCGCAGACTGGGCAGCGCCCGATGCTGGGTCTCGCAGAAGAGAGTGTGCTTGGCGCAGGTGAGAATCAGCGGGAACCTCTCGACCAGATCTGGCCGCGACACTGGCCCCATCCTCGGCTCCTCATACTCGGGCAGGGGCGGATAACCGGCCGCTAACAACGTTTCGGAATATAGCTCGATCTTGCGCGTCGGCGTGGCGAAACCGCGCGGTATCCCAGCCTGCTGTTCCGCGAATTTGCGATAGCGGGTTTGGACCGGCGCGCGCAGCCCGCCTGGAGTCTCGCGCAGCGCCTCCAACGCAATGCCAGAGGGTTGAAGCTGGTAGCGGTACGCGGCCTCGATGTCGCCGTCCCAGAAATGGGCGCCGAGACCCAGACGGCAGGCCAGGTCGAAGATGATT
>JAHCIP010000391.1 GCA_026129165.1 Anaerolineae bacterium | reverse complement strand
CCCTACTTAAATTCACAACTTCAGGAGGAAATGTGACCGATGTTGCCCTGGTGGGCTGCGCGCACATCCACGTGCCCGGCTTCATCAAGCGCCTCCAGCCGCGACCCGACATCAGAGTTAGAGCGGTGTGGGACCACGAGCCGGCCCGCGCCGAGAAACGCGCCGCTGAATTAGGCGCGCTGGCGGTAGCCGAGCTTGACGCGATCTGGAACGACCCTGCTATTACCGCCGCCATCATCTGCTCCGAGACCGACCGCCACCTGCCCCTCGTCCTGGCCGGCGCGGCGGCGGGCAAACACCTGTTTGTCGAGAAGCCGCTGGGCCTGGGCGCGGCGGACGCCTCCCAGATGGCCGACGCCATCGAGCGCGCGGGCGTCCTGTTCCAGACGGGCTACTTCCAGCGCGGCAACCCCATCCACCTGTTTCTGAGGGAGCAGGTCCAGCACGGCGCGTTCGGCCAGATAACCCGCTACCGCCAGAGCAACTGCCACGCGGGCGCGCTGAACGGCCTATTCGACACCGAGTGGCGCTGGATGGCCGACCCGGCCCAGGCCGGCGTCGGCGGGTTTGGCGACCTCGGCACGCACGCCCTGGACATCATGCTCTGGCTGCTAGGTGAGGTCGAGAGCGTCACGGCCAGCCTCGGTATGGGCACCGCCCGTTACCCGGCCTGTGACGAAACGGGCGAAGGCTTACTCAAGTTCAAGAATGGGGTGATCGGCTCACTGGCCGCCGCCTGGGACGACATCGCCGACCCGGTCACGCTGCTCATCAGCGGCACGCAGGGCCAAGCGGCGGTCTTCAAGGGCCAACTCTACTTCCAGAGCCAGCGGGTCGCGGGGGCGGATGGCAAGACGCCGTGGACGGAGTTGCCCGCCGCCTGGCCGCACGCCTTTGACCTGTTCCTGGACGCGGTCACAGGCCAGCCCGACGCCCCCCTGGTCAGCGCGCGTGAAGCGGCCTATCGCAGCGCGGTCATGGAGGCGCTCTACAGGGGCGCGGAGCAGGGGACATGGGTTCCGGTGCGGGAGGAGCGATGAGCAAGATTCTGAAAGTGGGCATCATTGGCGTCGGCGGCATCGCCCGCGTCCACTTCCCCGGCTGGAAGGACAGCCCCTACGCCGAGGTCGTCGCGCTGGCCGACCCCGACCCGGTTGCCCTCAACCGCGCCGCCCAGGAGCAGGGCGTTCCCGTGCGCTACGAACGCCCCGCCGACCTTATCGCGGATCCCGACCTGGACATCATTGACATCTGCACACCCAATATGTATCACATGCCCCTGGTCGTCGCGGCCCTCGACTCGGGCAAGCACGTCCTGTGCGAGAAGCCCCTCGCCCCGACGCCAGACGAGATTCGCGCCATGATTGAGGCGCGTGACCGAAGCGGCAAACTGCTGATGACGGCGCAGCACTTCCGCTTCGACGGCAAGACCCAGGCGCTCAAAGCCGAGATTGACAACGGCGCGCTTGGCACAGTCTACCACGCCCGAAGCTGGATGCTGCGCCGCGCCGCCATGCCGACCCGTCCCGGCTTCCTGCTGCGCCAGCACAGCGGCGGCGGAGCCTGTATTGACATTGGCGTGCACATCCTGGACCTGACGCTGTGGATGATGGGCAACCCCAAGCCGGTGACAGTGACGGGCGTGACGGGGAATAAGCTGGTCAATCAGCCGGGGGTATTTAGCATCTGGGGCGGGCGACCGCCCATCACGCCGGACGTCGAAGAGTTCGCGGCGGCGTTTGTCCGCTTTGACACAGGCGCGACACTCATCCTCGAAGTCAGCTGGCTGCTGCATCATAATACAACAGGCGAAGACATGCAGATGTGGCTCTACGGCGAGCGGGGCGGGGCGCACTGGCCGAGCAACGAGCTACTCAGCACCAACTACGCCACCCAGCAACTGCTCAACACTCAGTTGCAACTCACTCCGACGCGAATGGAGCCGCACGCCCTGGAGTGCATGGCCTTTGCCGAGGCCGTTTACCACGGCCAGCCGTCGCCCGTCCCCGCCGAGCAATCGCTGGACGTGCTATCCATCCTGGATGGGCTATACCGCAGCGCGGCGAGCGGGCGGGAGATTGTGTTAACGATGTAAAGGGTGGAACATTTCGGCGGCCTCCGACGTTCTCCAAGCAAGAGGGGTTTTTCTAGCATGGAAGAGGAAAGTCTGGAGGTCGCCGTTATGAAACGCATTTTACTCTTTGCGCTGTTCGCCCTGGCCCTGGTGTCCCTCGCTGGGGCACGGCCCGCGTCCGCCGCGCCAGCCGTCGCGCCGACGACGGTGGACGCTAAGATTGAGATTGTCTGGCCGCACAATAACGCCTCGGTCAGCCAGGCCCGCCTGGCCAATATCACCGTCTACCTGTTCGAGCCGGGCACGCTCCGCACCGTCCCATGTGACTTCAACGGCACGGTGCGCCTATGGCGCGCGCTGAACAACAACCCCGCCTCGAACTCCGGTATGCCGACGGTTCAGAAGCGCCTGGTCACGCGGGGTGGGTTCACGTTCCCCGTCTGGGACTTCAACGATGTGGACGTCTCGGCCGCCGCCGACGGGGTCAACAAGCTGTACTTCTACGTCACCGTGGACGACGTGGCGACCAACTTCAACGTCTGGAGCCACGGCGCGGACGCCCGCACCTACCTGCCGCAGCCGCAGCAGCCGAGGGGCGTTCTGGGCAGCACACCTGAGGCCGTCAACGCCCGCATCCAGGTCGTCTGGCCGCACGATCGCTTCGGTCAGCAGCAGCCGGTCAACCGCGCCACGCTCGCCAACGTGACCGTCGCCCTGTTCCACGCGACCATCCCCAACGTCAACAACTCGGTGGGGACAGGTTTCAACCGCCGCGTCCTGCTCTACAAAGCCCTGAACAATGGCTCGATGGAACTGGTCGGGGCGGGTGTGAGACGGACGACGAGCCAGGGCGGCGTGACCTATCCGGTCTGGGACTTCAACGACGTGGACGTGTCCCAGGCGCGTGACCCGCTGAACAAGGTCTACTTCCGCGTCCTGGTCGAAGACACGCGCACCTTCTCGACCCTCTGGAGCCACGGCGCGGACGCGCGGACCTACTTCCCGACGCCCGACCAGCCCACGGGCGGCTGTGCCCGTTCCGCTCCGGCCGTCTCCCTGGACCCCTATCAGGGGGCGTCGGGGACAGCGGTGCGTGTGCGAGCCGCCGGCTTCCCGGCCAACACCAATGTCAACGCGGTGGCCGGGCCGGAGAACGCCGAGGCGATTGGCATTGCCAATGGCCGCACCAACGCTAATGGCGTGTGGGAGTTCGACTGGCGCATTACGGGCGGCACGGGGCAGCGCTGGCGCGTGTCCGTCCTGACGGTGACGAGTGGTGGTCAGACGCCCATTCGGGCGCAGTCCGAGGTCTTCACCATCACCGGCCAACAGGCGCATCCGAACCTCAGGTACTACTGGCCGACGACCATCCCGCAGCGCATGAGCGTCGTCAAGGGCGAGTCGTGGGCCGATGAGGGCGGCTACGCGCTGAGCCTGGCGCGGTCGAATACCCAGTGGCGTGCGACGCTGCTGGGCGGCTCGGCGGCCGAGGGCATCCGCCTCCCGGCGTCGCCTGGCTCGGCGGTGACCGTGCGCGGCCTCAATGCTCGCGCCTATACCACTGGGGCTGGCTACACCATCCGCTGGGAGGAGAACGGCGAACTCTACGCCATCACCGGCAGCTTGAGCCTGGACGACACGGTGGCGCTGGTCAACGGGCTAGAGAGCGTCAGCCTGAGCACGTGGCAGCGGCGGCTGTCTGGGTCGTAAGGAGGGCTGAGTAGTGAGGGCGGAGGACGGAGGGTTGAGAAGGAGGTCTGACCAGGGTGGTTGGGCCTCTCTTCTTTGAGGCTAGGACCGATGCGGTAATGGCCGCGCGGGTTGTAGGGGTAGCCCTCGTGGCTACCCCTGCGCATAGAACCCCTATGAGTTTGGTGGTCAGTCGAAACCAGACCTCCTGCGGGAACCATGTGGCCTGGTTGGGTGTATACTGGATAGAACGCTTCAGCCGAAGGGAACTCGACCTGTGGGGGGCCGACCACTGGACGATACCAGCTTGATCCAACGGGCGCAAGGCGGCGACCTGGGCGCCTATGGCGAACTCATGCGCCGCTACCAGGACGTTGCCTTCCGTACCGCCTACCTGATTACCGGCTCGGCGGCGGCGGCTGAGGACGCGGCGCAAGAAGCCTTCGTCAAGGCGTACTATGCCCTCGACCGCTTCCGCCTGGGCGCGCCCTGGCGTCCGTGGCTGCTGCGCATTGTCGCCAACCAGGCGCGCAACCAGCGCAAGGCGGAACAGCGCCGGGCCAGCCTGGCGCTCCGCGTCGGCGAAGACCGTCTCGAGGGGGACGCGGCCCCGTCGCCCGAAGCGGCGGCCTTCGCCCTGGAACGCCGCCAGGCGCTGTTGACGGCCCTGGACAGCCTACGCGAGGAGGACCGCCTGGCGATCAGCCTGCGCTACTTTCTGGACCTGACGGAAGAGGAGATGGCCCACGCGCTGGACTGCCCACGCGGGACGGTCAAATCCCGCCTCTCGCGGGCGATGGGGCGGCTGCGGGATGAGTTGAAGCGCCGGGGGTGGGATGCGTCGGTGACCGACGACTGGAGGGGAGAGGGCCATGCGTGAACCAGGACAGTCCGACGCCGAGCTAGAGCAGGCGCTGGGCGAGTTGGGGACACGGCTGGCCTATCCCCCGACGCCCGACCTGGCCTCGGCTGTCCGTCAGCGACTTGAGACGGCGCCGGAGCGACCCACCTTCTGGCCTCGCTGGTCCCTGAGCCCCCGCCGCCTGGCCCTCGTTGCTGCGCTCCTGCTGGCCCTCGTCGGCCTCGGCCTCGCCCTCTCGCCCGACGCCCGCCGCGTGATTGCCGACCGCCTGAGCGTGCGCGGGATTGATATTCGCCAGGTTCCGGCCCGGGCCCCCCCCCCCACCCCCCCCCCCCCCGGGGGGGCCC
>JAHCIP010000390.1 GCA_026129165.1 Anaerolineae bacterium | reverse complement strand
CGTCCAGAATCACCTCAAAATCAATCGAATGTCGCCGATCAGCCCCCACAGCGACCACCGCTACCAGCCCAGCTTCGCCCACGTCAACGAACAGGGCGTGCTTTACACTGCACTGGCGGGGCTGATCAATCTGCTGGCGATCCTGGATGTGATCTACAAAGACCCGAAAAAGCTGGCGGACCGAATCGCCCTCGACCGGGCAGCCGCTTCGCCAAAGGGGGCGTCATGATCCCCCAGGACATGCTCATCGCCGCCTATACCCCGTTCCTCGATCCCCTGCCGGTCGATCGCTGGTGGCTGCTGCTGCTCCTGCCGCTGGTGGCGGTCATTTCCATCGTTTACAAGGCGATCAAGATCGACGACCTGCGGCAGTTGCCCCGGCAGGCGGCGTCGCTGGCGGCGCAGATTCTCGTCTTTCTCGTCTTGACCGCCGCGGCCCTGTTGTTGATCAGTGAGTTGATGTAGACACCCAGTCACCCCAAAGACCACCGCCCCCCCGGATAACCCCGGAACGACCCGGAACCACCACCGGAGCCACACCATGCAGGAACTGTTGTCCATCCTTGTCGCCGGCAAGACGCTCACCACCGAACAGACCGCCGGCGCTTTCGAGCGGATCATGACCGGGCAGGCCTCGCCGGTACAGGTGGCGGCGTTGCTGTCCATGATGCAGTTGCGCGGCCCCAGCGTGGAGGAGATCACCGGGGCGGCACAGGTCATGCGCGCCAAGGTCCATTCGGTGAAATCACCCAAAGGCCTAACGCTGATCGACACCTGCGGCACCGGCGGGGACCACGGCGGGACTTTCAACATTTCCACCGCAGCCGCGATCATCGCCGCAGGCGCCGCCCGAAGGCGAGGCGTCGCCGTCGCCAAGCACGGCAACCGCTCCGTGTCCAGCCAGTCGGGCAGCGCCGACGTGCTCGAAGCCCTCGGCATCCGCCTGGACCTGGAACCAGAGGTCGTGGCTCAGTCTATTGACGAGGTCGGCTTTGGCTTCCTGTTCGCCCCCAAGCTCCACCCCGCCATGCGCCACGCCATTGGCCCGCGCCGCGAGATGGGCATCCGCACCATCTTCAACTTCCTAGGGCCGCTCTGCAACCCGGCCGGCGCGCGCATGCAGGTCATGGGCGTGCCGCTCGACTCGCTGGTTCAGCCGCTGGCCGGCGTCCTCAAGACCCTCGGTTCCCAGGCCGCCTTTGTCGTCCACGGCGCGGACGGCCTGGATGAACTCTCTACGACAGGCGTCAACCGGCTGGCTCGATTCGGGGCCGGTGGCAACGATGAGGTGGTGGTGGACGAACTGGACGCGATGGGCCTGGGCCTACCCCGCGTCAGCCTGGCCGACTTGAAAGGCGGGACCGCGCAGGAGAACTCCGAACTCACCGTGAGGGTGCTAAAGGGCGAGCGCGGCCCGCGCCGCGATGTCGTCCTGCTCAACGCCGCCGCCGCGCTCGTTGCAGGTGGCAAAGCCGGTAGCCTACCCAACGGCCTCCAAGCCGCTACTGACCTGGTTGACAGTGGCGCGGCCCTGGGCGTGCTGCGTCAGGCGGTGGAGTTCAGTCGGGCATCCGCGTAGGACTTTGCTATGATTCTAGACGAAATCGTTGCCCACAAGCACGTCGAGGTCGCGGAACGGCAGGCGGCTTTGCCCCTGGCGTCACTCCGCGCCGCGTGCGCCCATGCCTTGCCCGTGCGCGACTTCGCGGCCGCCCTCGCCCAGCCCGGCGTCAGCCTCATCGCTGAACTCAAGAAGGCGTCGCCCAGCAAGGGCCTGCTGCGGGCCGACTTCGACCCCGTCGTCCTGGCCGAGGTCTACGCGACCCATGGCGCGCGGGCCATCTCCATCCTGACCGACGAGCATTTCTTCCAGGGCAGCCTGGACTATCTGCGCGGCGTGCGGGCGGCCCAGGAAGCCGAAGCGATTCCCGCTGTCCCCCTGTTGCGTAAGGACTTCCTCATTGACTCCTACCAGGTCTGGGAGGCGCGTGCAGCCGGGGCAGATGCCGTCCTGCTCATCGCCGCCTGCCTGGACCAGGTCGCGCTGGTCGAAATGCTCAACCTGGCGCACGGGCTAGGGATGGCCGCCCTGGTTGAGGTCCACGACGAGGCCGAGTTGGCGCGGGCAGTGGAGGCGGGGGCGCGGGTGATCGGCGTCAACAACCGCGACCTCAAGACGTTCAAGGTAGATGTCGGCCTCACGCTGCGCTTGCGCCCGCTGGCTCCCCCCGATACGATTTTTGTGGCGGAGAGTGGCATCCACAGCGCGGCCGATGTGGCGCGGCTGGCCGAGGCGAGCGTGGACGCCGTGCTGGTGGGCGAGGCGCTGATGGTGGCCGACGATGTCGGAGCAAAAGTGCGCGAGTTAGCGGGAGGAGCGTGACATGCTTCAAACGTACAAAGCAGTTCTGCGGGGCAATCAGCTAGAGTGGCGCGGGGAGGCGCCAGCGGCTGCGGAGGAAGAACGGGAGGTGGCCGTCTATGTTACTATTCTGGATGAGCCAGTATCCCAGCCTGACGCCGTGATGGCTGGCGCTCAAATAGCGGCTATTCTCGAGCAACTGGTCCAGTTGGGCGGCCTGCAAGCCATCGAAGACCCGGTGGCGTGGCAACGCGAGCAGCGCAGGACCGCCCTCTACCAGGGCGTGAAGAGTGATGTTGCTAGACAGCAACATTATCATCTATTCGACAAGACCGGAGTACCCACAGCTACGGCAGTTTTTGGTTCAGCATGCCCCGGTCGTGTCAGCCGTGAGTTATTTTGACTGGATCAGCACCCTCCAAATCTTGGATCCTCTAGTGGCGAAGTGAAAACAGGGGCTTATGACACACCCATTACAGGTTAAGATCTGTGGGATTACCTCAGTCGAGGATGCCCTGATCGCCACAGCGGCGGGCGCGGACCTGCTCGGTTTTATCTTCTACCCGAAAAGCCCGCGCCTGGTGACAGTCGAACAGACCTGCGCCATCACGGATGCCGTGCGCGCCGCCACGGCTCATCCCCCGACCTTTGTCGGCGTGTTCGTAGATGAGGACGTGGCGGAGGTAGCGCGGGTTCTGGACGCGGGCGGGCTGGACCTGGCCCAACTCCACGGCAGCGAGCCGCCGGTTGAAATCGACCGGCTCGCCCCCCGCGCCTTCAAGGCCCTGCGGCCCCAGACGCGCGCCGACGCCGACAGTATCGTGGCCGCCTTCTCCGCTGTCCTCCCGCCTACCGACCCCGCCACCGCCCGCCGGCCCTCGTTCCTGGTGGACGCCTACCACCCCTGGCGCTTCGGCGGTACCGGCAAGACGACCGATTGGCACGCCGCGCGTACCCTGGCGGAGCGTTTCCCGATTCTGCTGGCCGGCGGCCTGACCCATGAGAACGTGCAGGCGGCGGTCGAGGTCGTCCAGCCCTGGGGCGTGGATGTGTCCAGCGGCGTCGAACGCGCCCCCGGCCAGAAAGACCCCGCCCTCGTCCGCGACTTTATCGCCGCCGCCAAACGGACGGAGGACGGAGGACGGAGGACGGAAGAGGATTGAAGAGTGTTCTCCGTCCTCCATCTTCCGTCTTCCGTCCCGGTACACCACTATGCGCCTCGACCACCTCATCACCCAGCTAACCACCGAGTTCCGCGTCACCGAGTTCCAGGAAGCCTGGCCGCAGTTCGGCCTCGCCAACGTGGGCATCGCCTCGTTCGCGTCGCCGCAGTTCCTGGCCCACGGTAACGGCCTGATGGTCCAGGGCCTGCCCGATGTGGCGGAGGTCTACACCGCCGTCTTTCCCAGCGTCACGGTGCTGGACCAGGTTCTCGCCCGCGCCCTGCCGGGCAGCCTCCTGGTCTGCCATCACCCGCTCCGCTATGACGGCATCCAGGGTTATCTCTCCCTCAGCCGTCTCGACCTGACCCGCCTGCGCGATCGCGGCCTCTCGGTCTACACGGTGCACGCGCCGCTGGCCTTTGGCGAGCGGGTATCCACCTGGCGGGCGCTGGCCCGCAAGTTGGGCATCGAGGTCGAGGGCACGTTCCGCTCGTCCAACAACAAACTGGGCTGCTATGGCATCCCGCATGTCCCCGATGACCAGCAAGGCGTCTTTACCTTCAAGTCTATGGTGCTGCGCGTTGAGAGCGAGCTAGAGCTCAACAACTCGCAGGTCATCGAACACGTGGACCGCGCCGTAGGACGGGTGGCCCTCGTGCCGGGCGACGGGGCCGACCCCGAACTGGTGGCACTGGCCGACGAGCTAGGCTGCCATACCTACATCACCGGCATCCTGGACAACCCCATCTTCGACCAGGTGGTGCGGGCGCGGAGCCAGGCGTTCCTGGACCACGCCCGCGTGCGCGCCCTCAACCTCATCGGCGCGTCCCAGTACGCCACTGAAGCGCCGGGCCTGCGTGTCCTGACCACATGGTTCCAGGCTCTCGGCCTGACCGCCCAGTTTATCCCGGATAAGCCTGAACTGCCCGAATTTCTGAAAGGCTGGTAACATGCAAGCAACGCCTACCCGCGTGGTCCCCGATGCCCGCGGCCGCTACGGCCCGTATGGGGGCCGCTTCGTGCCTGAAACGCTCATGGCCGCCATTACCGAGTTGGAGGCGGCCTACTCCGAGGCCCGCCAGGACGCCGACTTTCAGGCCCGTCTGGCCGACCTACAGCGCCACTACGTCGGCCGGCCGACGCCGCTCTACTTCGCCGAGAAGCTGACGGCCCACTGCGGCGGGGCGCGGATTTATCTGAAGCGCGAAGACCTGGCGCACACGGGCGCGCACAAGATCAACAACGCCCTCGGTCAAGCCCTGCTGGCGCAGCGCATGGGCAAGCGCCGCCTCATCGCGGAGACAGGCGCGGGCCAGCACGGCGTCGCCAGCGCCACGGTCGCCGCGCTGCTGGGCATGGAGTGCGTCGTCTACATGGGCACGGAGGATATGCGCCGCCAGGCCCCCAACGTCTTCCGCATGAAGCTGCTGGGCGCAGAGGTGCGCAGCGTC
>JAHCIP010000039.1 GCA_026129165.1 Anaerolineae bacterium | reverse complement strand
GCCCCACCAGGCGCCGTCCTCGGCCTGGCTGAAGTGGAGGGTCTGGTCGCGGAAGACGCCGCTGACCTGGGCCGGGCGGGTGAGGGTCACGTTGACCTGGACGGTCTGGCCCTGGCCTGGCCGCGAGTTAGAGAAGGTCACGCGGGCGAAAGGCGCGGGCAGCCCGGCCTCGGCGGCGGGGGGCGCGGCTGGCTCGTCGGCCGAAGCGGCCCCTGGCACGGCCAGGCGCTGGCCGACATAGATGAGGTTCGGGTTCGTCAGCCCATTGAGGCTAGCGAGGACCGCGACAGTCGTACCGTTGTGGGCGGCGATAGCGCCCAGGGTGTCGCCGGCCTGAACGATGTAGGTCGTCGGGCCTTGGGCCTGCGCAATGGGCGCGGCCAGAACCGCCATGGTCAGCAGTAACGCCAGCAACGCCGGCTGGATGTGTCGCATCCCGTCCTCCGTTACTCAAGTATACCACAGACACGTTGAAAGCTGGCACACCGCTTGCTATCTAGAAGCCTAAACAGACGTTTGACCAAGCTGCCACAAACGTCCCGTCTAACCTTTTGAGGCGGCACGCGAATGAGACCCAAGGAGGATAAAGTGCCGAATATTACCAAGTCTATTGATGTGGATGTGCCAGTGCGCGTGGCCTACAACCAGTGGACCCAGTTCGAGGAGTTCCCACACTTTATGGAGGGCGTCGAGGCGGTCCAGCAGTTGGATAACCGCCGCCTGCACTGGAAGGCCAATATCGCGGGCAAGACCGAGGAATGGGACGCGGTCATCACCGAGCAGGAGCCGGACATGCGTGTCGCCTGGACGAACACATCCGGCGCGAAGAACGCTGGCGTCGTGACCTTCCACAAGCTGGATGATCACAAGACCCGCGTGACCCTACAGTTGGACTATGACCCCGAAGGTGTCGTTGAGAACGTGGGCGATAAGCTCGGCTTTGTCGGCCGCCGTGTCGAGGGCGACCTGAAGCGGTTCAAGGAGTTCATCGAGGCGCGCGGCCAGGCAACGGGCGCGTGGCGCGGTGAGATCAAGGACGCGCAGGTCAAGAAGCCCGTCGGCCAGTAAGCAACGTTCATCCAACGAATCTACATCGGATCAGACTCAACCTCCCGAAGGTTCTAAACCTTCGGGAGGTTATCTTTACGCCCTTACGTGGCAGCCTGCCGCGCCCGGTGCAGCGCCTCCGGCGTCACGGGCAACTCACTCACCCGCACGCCGGTCGCGGCTCGCACCGCGTTGGCGACCGCCGCGCCCGGTGGGATGATGGGCGGCTCGCCGACGCCGCGCGCCCCAAACGGCCCATTGGGCGACGGCACCTCGACAATCACCGCCTCCATCGCCGGCGTCTGCGCCGCGCGTGGCACGGTATAGTCCATCAGGCTGGCCGTCAATAACTGGCCGCCCGCATCGTAGACCAGTCGTTCGTACAATCCCCAGCCCACGCCCTGCGCCGCGCCGCCGTGCATCTGCCCTTCCACCGTCAGTGGGTTGATGGCGAAGCCCACATCCTGGGCGATGACCAACCGCGTCACCCGCGTCTCGCTCGTCGCCTCGTCCACCTCCACCTCGGCCAGCACGCCCGCGAAGCCCGGCGCACGTTCTAGTTGCGCCGACCGCCCCCGCCCATAGACCGGCTCGACCACGCCGCCGAAGCGCATAAACGCCTCGCCAATCTCTTTGAGCGCGACTTTGCGATCCGGCACGCCCCGCACCTGGACCGCCCCCTGGACGATTTCCAGGTCGTCGGCGCTGGCCTCCAGCCGTTCTGCGGCGATGTTCAGCACTTGCTGTTTGGCCTCGGCCGCCGCCCGCTGGACCGCCAACCCGACCGTATAGGTGATCTTGCTGCCGCCCGCCGCCCCGGCGTAGGGCGCGGAATCGCTGTCCCCCGTCACGACGCGCACCTTCTCGATGGGCACGCCGAACGTCTCAGCCGCGATGGCCGCCATCGTTGTATTCGTCCCGTTCAGGTCCACCGAGCCGACCGAGATGACCAGCGAGCCGTCGCGGTCCATCTTGCACGCCGCGGCCGCCGGCTCCAACCCGCCCAGCCAGCCGCCGACGGCCACGCCGACTCCGCGGCCTGACCCGGCTGGCCCTCGGTCGCGCCACAGGGGGTGTTCGGCCAGGCGCTGGAGGATGGTGCGTAGGCCAATCTGGGGGAAGGGCGTCCCATTGGGCAGCGGGTCGCCCTCGTCGGAGGCGTTGCGCAGGCGGAACTCAATGGGGTCCAGACCCACCTGGTGGGCCAGGTCGTCCATGTGCTGTTCCAGCACCAGGGTAGACTGCGTCGCGCCCGGACCGCGATACGCGCCCACTGAGGGCTTGTGCGTCAGCACTTCGACCGTCTCAATGGCGAGGTGGGGCAGTCGGTAGGTTCCGCCGAGCATGAGCGCGGCGATGCTGGCCGGCGCGCCAGGGAAGCAGCCGGCGTCGAAAATCATCCGCGCCTGCATAGCCGTTAGCCTGCCGTCGCGCTTCGCCCCCATCTTCAACTCGACAATGCTCTGCGGCGCGGGTGTACTGGCGAGGATGTCCTCGGAGCGCGTCAGCGCGAGCCGCACCGGCCGCCGCAGCCGGAGGGCCACCGCCGCCACCAACGGTTGGAACACAGCGAACTTGGCCCCGAACGCTCCGCCGACGGTCAGCGGCACAATCTTGATGCTGGTTTCAGGGATACCGAGCGCCCCGGCGATGGTCTGCCGCACGCCGAACACCGACTGGGTCGCTGTGTAGACGGTGAGGCCGTCGCCCAGCGGGGATGGCTCGGCCAGGGTGACGTGGGGCTCGACATACGCCTGGTAGACTATGGGCGTGCGGTAGGTTCGCTCCAGGATCACGTCGGCCTCGGCGAAGCCCTGCGCCGCGTCGCCCCGCGTGAGGTGGCTGGTCGCCGCAATATTCGACCGTTCGGGCGCGGCCTCGGCCGGTCCGGTCGCCGCCGCGCCATGCGCCGCCAGCTCCTCCGACTCGCCCGGCAGGCCGTCCGGCCAGACCAACGGCGCGCCCTTTGCCATCGCCAGCAGTGGGTCCACCGCCGCATCCAGCATCTCGTACTCAACCTCCACCGCGTCCACCGCATCCATCGCCTGCGCTTCGGTGGCAGCTACGACCGCCGCGACGGGCTGCCCTCGGAATAAAACACGCTCGTGGGCCAGCATGGCGTGGGCGCGGGAGCGCGGTTGGCGGGCCGCCGGCGGCAGGTCGTCGGCCGTGAGCACAGCCACAACGCCGGGCATCTGGAGCGCCCGGCTGGCGTCAATCCGCTCCAGGCGGGCATGGGCGTAAGGGCTGAGGACCAGACGTATGTGCAGCAGGCCGGGCAACTGGATGTCGCCCCCGAAGCGCGTTCGCCCGGTCACGCGGTCCCGCCCGTCCAGCAGTTTTTGCGGTTTGCCGACGACCTGGGCGGCTGAGGTATTTACGGTAGAGGTAAGCATAATCACTCCGAGTAAGATGGGAAGGACAGGGAAGGGTAGGAAGGGTAGGAAGATGGGATGGAATGATACGACATGTGCCGCCGAGTTGCAATCCTACCCTAGCGGATGTATAACTCATATATCCAACCTTGTTTGTGATAGGAGCAGGTATGGAAGCACCCCGCGTGATTGCCATCACCGGCGCGGCCCAGTTTTGGGGCGGCTGGCTGTCGCGCCGCCTCAGCAGCGCCGGTCACCACATCCTGGCCATTGATATTCGCCGCCCGGACGCCCTTCCCGACGGCGTGGAGCCTATCGAGGTTGACCTGTCGAACCCCCTGTTGACCGAGGTGTTCCAGGCCCACGGCGTCCAGCAAGTTCTCCACACCGATTTCCGCTGGGAACGCCGCCCCACCGAGGCCGGCTTTGAGCATAATGTGGTAGGGGCGACCCGCCTCTTGACGGCCGCGACCAATGCTGGCGTGCGCCAGGTGGTCCTGATGAGCCACACCCTGGCCTACGGCGCTCGCCCAGACCACCCCGCCTTTATCTCCGAGAATACACGGCCGCGCGCCACCGATACTGGCTATGCCCGGCACTTGACCGAGATCGAGGACGTCGTGTACCGGCTGCGCGGCCAGCCCGACGCGCCCGCCCTGACCGTGTTACGCTTCGCCCATATTGTGGGGCCGCAGTCGCCCTCTCTGATGAACGAGTTGCTCAAGCTGTGGGCCACGCCGACCCTGCTCGGCTTCGATCCGTTGATCCAACTCGTCCACGAGGAAGACGTAGCCGCCGCGATGGAACACGCCTTGCTTGGTTGGGCCGATGAACCCTATAACGGCGCGGTCAACATCGGCGCGCACCCGCCCATCCCACTGGCGAAGCTTCTGCGCGCCGCCGGCGTGCAGCCCATCCCCGTCCTACACCCACTGGCCTACCTGTCGGGCCGCGTGTCGGGGGTCGGCCCCCTGGAGCAGGCGCAACCGCTGGGCTGGGACACCCTGCGCTATCCTGTCGTAGGCGACCTGCGCCGTATGACCACTGAGTTTGGCTTTACGCCCACCTATGATACTGACGCGATCCTGGCCCCCCTCATGGAGCGGGCACGGCTACGTGGCCTGAGCATCGGGCTACAGCGCGGACCGGGCCAGGGTGATTCACGTGCGTCTGAGGAGACGCCCAATGGCTGAGACCATGCCTCTCGATACCCCAACGAACGAAATCGAATCCCCTTCGACCTCACTGGCCGAAGATAATACCCCTACCCAGGTCGCCCCCCCAACGTCGGTGGTTTTTGACGCTCCCGACACGCCCGGCGTGAGCGCCCTGACCGAGAGTGGCGCGGCGGAGTTAGCGGCCCTGACCGAGGTCAGCGTGGCGCCCACGCCCAAGCGGTCACGCCGCAAGAAAGCCGCCGTGAGCGAGACTGAGGCCGCCGCACCCGACGCGGCTGTCCCTGCCGCGCCTGTACGACGCCCAGGCCGCGGCAGGACGGTCGCGGCAACGGAACGGGCGGCTGAGGCGGAGGAAGTCGCCGCCGCCGCCGAGAGCGCTAAGGAAACATCTGCCGAGCCGCCCCTCGACGTGGCGACTCCCGCCGTCACCGCTGAAGCCACGCCGGTCGAGACACCCGCGCCCAGGCGGGGGCGACGCAAGAAGGACGCCGCTGCCGAGTCAGCCGCCGACACAACGACTCCCGCTGTTACCGCCGAGAGTGCGCCCGTTGAAATGCCGATGCCCAAGCGAGGCCGCCGCAAGAAGACAGTTGAGGCCGCCGCGCCGGTTGAGCCAACGCCGACGTCGGCTGTCGAAGGCGCGGGCGAGCCAACGACCGAGGAGTTGCAGGCGGAACTGGGCGAGCAACTGCAAGCCGTGGTGGATCGCGTCCAGGAGACCCATCCCGACTTCAGCCCGCCGCCCTTTTCCCCGGTAGCCCTCATTGACCTGGTGCGCCGCAACCTGGACCGCTTCGCCCCGCGTGAGAGTATGGCCCTGCTGCGCCGCGCCACCGAGGCGCTAGCCGGCGGCAGTGACTTGCTTAACGCCGACACCTGGAAGGGCATGTGGTACATGCTCAACTACACTCTTCAGTACCAGGGTGACATCCTCAAGCGGCGGCTGCGCGGCGAGTACTACACCGACCCCTATGGCTACGACCCTGAGTTCTACGAGGCGGTCAAGCCGTTTTTTGACTTCCTCTATCAACGCTACTGGCGTGTCACGGTTCAGGGCGTCGAGAATGTGCCCAGCGAAGGCCCAGCGCTGCTTGCCAGCAACCACAGCGGGGTGCTGCCCTGGGACGGCGCGATGATCGCCCTGGCGATCCAGCGCGAACACCCGAACCCGCGTCTAGTACGCGGGCTGTACGCTAACTGGCTGCCCAGCCTGCCCTTCCTGTCCATGCTTCTGAACAAGATGGGGATGGTCCTGGCTCACCCTGACAATGGGCGCCGTCTGCTCAGCGAAGGCGAGATGGTGCTCGTCTTTCCCGAAGGCAACAAGGGGTCTAGCAAGCTGTTCAAGGACCGCTACCGCGTGCAGCGGTTTGGCCGAGGCGGCTTTGTTCACATGGCACTCGAAGTGGGTGCGCCGATGGTGCCGGTGGCGGTCATCGGTTCCGAAGAGATTTATCCGGTCCTGGGCCGCGCCGACGCGTTGGGCAAACCGTTTGGCCTGCCCTACGTGCCCATCACGCCACTGTTCCCCTGGACCGGGCTGTTGGGCGCGGTACCGCTACCAAGCAAGTGGAGCATCACCTTCGACACGCCCATCCCGACGGCCGAGTACGGCGCGGCGGGCGCGCAAGATAGTCGCCTGGTCAGCGAACTCAACGACCAGCTTCGAGGCCGCATCCAGGGCACGCTATACGAGCAACTCAAGGGCCGCAAGTCCGTCTTCTTTGGGTAAGCATGCCAGTCTACACCTCCAGCGACGACTTCTACGCTGTGATGCGGGCCTTGTTCCAGCGGCTGCTGGCCGAAGGCCGCCTCAACCAGGTGGACGCCAAACTGCGCATCTATCTCACCATCAGCCAACCGGCGGCGCACGTCCTGATCAATACCAGGACGGCGCCGCCGCAGGTAACGTTTGGTCCGGCTAATGGCCCCTTCGACCTAGAGGTCGGCATGACGGGGGACACCATCCACGCCCTGTGGATGCGGCGCATGGGTATCCGCGAGGCGCTGGCCCACGGGCGCATCAAGCTCAAAGGACTGCCGACGCGCGCCATCGCCCTCAAGCCGATCTTCGACGCAGCCGAAGAACTCTATCCATCCGTGCTGGCCGGCCAGGGCCGCACGCCCTAAGCCAGCCTACCTGGCCCAATCCAGCCCGCCTACCGCGAAGTCCTGCCCCAGGAAATGCCGTTCGCTACCGTCCGCGCTGACCACTTCCAACCCCTTGTCACTGGTAAACGCAATCCACTTGCCATCCGGCGACCAGACCAGCATCGGCAACTCCACCTCCAGGTCGAGGGTCAGCCGGCGCAGGTCGCTGCCATCCAGCTTCACCGTCCAGATATTGTAGGGGACGCCGTGGGCGACGGCGGTCGGTGGGGCGAGCCAGGCCAGGGGGTTCCAGCCCGGCGCGGCTGCCTTGCGCGGCGGCATGACCTCCTTGGGACCGCCCACGGCGATAAAGGCGATGCGCTGGACGTCGGGCGCGAGGCGCGGGCTGACAAGCGCCTCAAACTCCGGGTCGCCCAGCAGCCGCTTCGCTGAAGCGCCGTCCAGAGCCGCCCGCCACAGGCTCTGTGTATACGCCTGGGGGTCTGTCACCAGGTAGGCGACCGTTTGACCGTCGGCGGAGATAGTGGGACTGGCCGCGTCTTGAATCACCGCCTTACGTCCCGTCCCGTCCACCCCAATGCGCTCGATACTCTCCTGGCCGCGCGCGTCGCGTCGGGTATACAGCAGGCTGTTGCCGTCGGGCGTCCAGGCAGGCTCGCTCAACCACACCCCCACCGCGTCATGTTCCAGCAGCAGCTTCGGATCTGCCCCCGCGCCCGTCATCAAGTACAGGTCCGTCCCATTGTCGCGCTTGTCGGTCGCGCGCTGGAGGTCATACAGACTGTAGGCGAGACGACTCCCATCCGGTGACAGGGCTGGCGCGCCGACATAGGTGCGGGCGGGAATGGTGGCGAGTTGCGTGAAAGTTCCACTCGCTGGCGCCAGGGTATACAAACCGCCATCCCGCGCGTAGACGATACGTCCTGACGCCCCGGCCAGGGGAATCGCCACCGTCCCGCCCGGCGTCGGCGTAGCGAGCGATGTCACGCCGGGGCTGCCCAGAGCCCTCGTCCCCGAGACTGGCGGCGCGGTGGTCGCTGGTGTCACGGCCGGCCTGGCGGTGGTTGGAGCAGCCACGCCAGGACTGACCGGAGCAGAGGTCGCTGGCCCTGCCTTTGTCGTCGTAGGGGCGTTTGCCGCCTGGCCAGACGTGCTCGCTGGCGTGGGTAGCGAGGTCGAGACAGCCGATTGGCAGCTGGCTAGCACGAAACAAAGAATCGCTAACCCGCACGCTGTAACTTTATTCATCCGTCTATTGACTCCCAGCTAAAAGGGTAGTGAGTTATCCTTCCTACTTCGACGCCGGCTCCACAATGATACGCACCGTCTCGGAGTGGCCGGCGCCGGCGCACACCAACTCAAACGTGCCAGGCGTATAGAAACGTTGCGTCGCCCGCTGGCCCGGCGCCAGCTTGATCCCCTCGATGACCACCGGCTCGCTGTCGTCGTTTTGAATGACCAGCATATCGGCCTTACCCAGGTTGAGGGTAATCGGCGAGGGCAGCATACTCACCGCCTCGCCCTTCGCCAGCCGCGCCGCCGAGCCAGGCTGGATGACGTATACGGCCTGGCGCTCGGCCTCGGACGCCGCCCGACAGCCTACCAACCCCATCAGGACGACAACCAGGACGAGTGTACTGGTCCACCAGTGGGCCGCTCGCCACAGGTCTACTCGCATGGCCGTCCTCCTACTGAGTGCGAACACGGGCCGGCACCTCCACCTCGCCCGCCTTCTCAAAGCGCAGCTTCACCGTAATCGTCTCGTCGGTCTTGAGTTCGCGTTTCAGGCCGATAAGCATGACATGGTAACCGCCGGGCTTGAGTTCCACCTGGCCGTTGGCCGGCACATCAATCCCCTCGACCGGCCGCATCTGCATCACATTATCTTTCATCTCCATGGTGTGGAGTTCGACCGCCTGAGCTGCGTCGCACTGGACCGCCAGGAGGCGGTCGGCGCCGCCGGTATTGCGAATGGTCATGTAGGCCGCGCTGTTCGGCCCACTCGCCATCGCGCCCGCCCCGCCGGACGTCTTGGCGTCGGTCTTGGGCATCGCCAGGGCTGCGGCGCGCGCCCACGGGTCCACAATCTGGAGCGAGCCGAGCGTGGCCGCTGGGGCTGAGGCTGGAGTACTCGCACCGGTGCGCACGCCGCAGGCCGCCAAGGCCAGCGCCAAGCACGCCAGGGTGACGAGAGCTAAAGTACGCATTATGACCTCCCGGTGCGGACGAGAGTCCGCACATCGTTCACCATCAAGTCCAGGGGGGTGCCGTGGGCAAATTGCTCACGCCAGCGCCCCGCCTGATCAATGACATACACAAACGACGAGTGATCCATCGTATAGCCCATTGCAGAGTTAGGCAACTCGCGTTTGATGGCCGTCACCCCATAGGCGCGGATCACCGGGTCAATCTCGGCGCGGGTACCGTGCAACCCCACAAACGTCGGGTCAAAGTTACGCAGGTACGCCTCCATGACCTCCCCCGTATCGCGCTCGGGGTCCACGGTAATCAACACGACCTGGACCTGCTGCCCTTCCGCGCCCAGTTTGCGACGCAGGTTCGACATCTCGGCCAGGGTGGTTGGGCACAGGTCAGGACACTGGGTAAAGCCAAAGTAGAGCAGGACAACCTTACCGCGCTGCGCGCTCAACTGGAAGGGTTGCCCCTGCTGGTCGGTCAGGGTAAAGTCAGGCGCGGGGTTGGCCGGTTCCAGGACCAGTCCATTCAGTCGCGTCTGGGTCCGACAGCCGCTGACCAGGCCCACGAAGAGCAGCGCGGCCAGCCAGAACCAGACGTATCGTTGTAAGAGACCTCGCATAAGCGCCTCAGATCGGCCAGTTGACAGTAACCAGTAGTCGGCAGACAGTCGGGTTACTGCGTCACCGGCGCGAACGTCTTGAGATAGTTAATCACATGCCAGCGCTCGTCAACCGAGAGCCGCTCCTTAAAGGCGGGCATGGCCGTGCCCGCCACTCCTTCCGACAGCCAGTAGAACAGGTCGGCGTCAGTGTGGCCGGCCGCCATGTGGACGCGGAAATCGGCCGGTTTCGGATTGAGGGATACGGCGGCCGGCCCGTCGCCCCTCCCGCGCACGCCGTGGCAGGCAACACACTCGGTTTGATACGTTTCCCGCCCACGGGCAATCGAATCCGGCGTCGGCGGGAAGGGGTTACGCAGATTGCGCGAGTCGCCCGAGGCCAGGGCGCTACCCGACGGACCCTGGACGGCCAGGAACACGGCCAGGGCGACACAGGCCAGGGTGAGCAGGCCCGTCGCCGCGCCGGCTGGCGAGCGCAAACCGGTCGTGCGGGCGACATAGACGGCCAGCCCGCCCAGGACCAGCGCCGCGAGGACACCCCCGGCCAGGAGCAGCGGCAGCACGGGCTGTGACGTGCCCTGTCCGGCGACTTCCTGTCGGGCGGCGATCCGCGAGACCGAGTAGCGGAATGCCGTACGCAGGTCATCCTGCCCCGGCCGGCGGACGAGCATCTCGGTCTGCCACCGCCCTTCGACCCCGACCCAGGCGCCCCGCACGGTGTACTGCCCATTGCCCTGCGGCTGGGCCACCTGCACCGTCGTCCCCAGGTCCTCGCCCAGGTAGGTGAAGCGCAGGTCCACACGCTCGGCGTCATCAATCGGCCGGCCCCGGCCGTCGTGGAGGGTGACGGTAAAGGTGTTGACGCCGGGCCGCGCCGGGCTGATGGTCAGCGCCAGGCGCAGGTCGGGCAGCGACGTAGTCATCTCTAGCGGCCGCGTCGCCGCAAGGCGCTCATACATCGGGCGGGCAGGCGTCAGACTCGCCATTGCGCCGGCCGCCAGCAGCGCCAGCCCGGCCAGGACGACTTCGAGCCGTACCGCGCGGCCAAACCGCTGGCCCAGGGTGGCGACCGTCATATTCTGCGCCAGCGCCTCGCCCCGCGTGGCCGCCAGCTGCTCCAGACGCGGGCTGACTATCAGGAGGTTAAACGCGCCGAGCAGCAAGAGCAGCCCAAACAGGGCCAGCTTCACCGCCAGGCTGCGGCCGTAGAGGGTTTGCGTTAAGGCGTCCAGGCTGCCGACGTGCTGCCAGGCCAGGTAGACGCCCGTCACGCCCAATACCGCGACACTGGCGACGGCCAGCGTCGAGAAGCGGGGAATCAACCGCGCCAGGAAAGTCCAGCGCTGGCCGGCCGGCAGCGTGTCCAGCAGGCGCGGCAGCAGGTAGGCCAACCCGACCAGCCCGCCAACCCAGACGCTGACCCCCATAAAGTGCAGCCAGTCAATCGCCATCGCCTGGACCGCCTGCGCGCCCAACGCCCCGCTGTGCGAGTTCAGGCTGGAGGTCGCCATCAGCGCGCTGGTCAACAGAACAAGCAGCGGGAGGAGCCGACGTTGACGCCGTAACAACCAGAGCATCACGACCAGGGCCAGCAGCAGCCCCAACCGCGCCAGCCCAATGTACCCGGCCCGTGTGGCGGTCAATAGCGCGCCCAGGGAGGCCAGACCGCCAGCGAGACCCTGCCCACTGGCGGTGACTGATTGGAGCAGCAACCCCGCCAGGGTACCCACGACCAACACGGCCCAGGCTGCCCAGAGCAGCCGCCGCAACGGACCGGCGGTCTGCGTTGTAACGGTCGAGGTCAGGCGCATTGAACGGGCGGCTGGAAAAAGGACGAGTTGCAGCAGGAGCAACACGCCGACCAACGTAGCCGCACCCAGGTAGCCGAGCCAGCGGATGGGCGCATCGAGGGGAGCGACGCCGGGTTTGTCGGGAGCCTCAACGACGGGAGGAGGAGCCGCCGCCGCATCCACGCCAATCAGCAGTGTGTACGCTCCGCGCACCACATGCCCGTCTACTGTCGAGAGGTTCTTCCAGGCGACAGTGTAGACGCCCTTCTCCAATGGCGGCAAGGACACGGTCATGGACTGGGGGGTGCCCGCTACGACGGCGCTGTCCCCCTTGTCTACCCGTTGCCCTTTGTCGTCCAGCACTTGAATCTCGGAGAAGCTAGGCTCAACCGGTTCGGTAAACCACAACTGGACCTGCGGCGGTGACTGATCGAGCGGCGTGTCCGGCGGCGGGTCGGCGCGGTCCAACTGCGCATGCGCCAACGCCGCCCGACTGCTGACCAGCACCAGCAGCAGGGCTACTAGAATACTGCCTAACTTCACTAACCGAGATAACGGCACGGCTACCATCCACTTCCTAGATAAGCTATCAGCTTTCCGCCCACACCACGCCGTTTAGGACGCGGTCTCCCTCCCCGTGGCCTCAACGCAATGGCGGGGGTCAGGGTAGCCACAGAGGGCTACCCCTACCGTGCCGCGCCGTTTAGGGCGCGGTCCCCGCCTTACGCTGGCCATTCATAAACGCCACCCCACCGACCACCAGCCCCAACGCGCCGAGGACCAGGCCCAGAATGCCAAAAGTCTGGCTCTGGCTCGCTTTTTGGTCGGCCGCCTGGACCGTCTGGGCCAGTTGCGCCGAGGTGTCGCCGGCAGGGAAGTACAGCGCGTCCGTCTTCTGGACCGCGTTGAACTTGCCGTCGGCGGAGTCGAACACTTCGTCTATCTTCTGCCCCTCGATGTCGCCAAAGAAGTGGAAGCGGTAGTCACCGTCACGGGTGGGAATCACATCGCTGGTGTACTGCCCTGGCTGGCGGAAGACGGCGCGCAGGGGGACTTCCCGTTTCTGGCCGCCGAACAGAATTTCGGCCTTGAGCGTCTTCTCCGCGCCCTCGACCGGCTGGTTGGTATCCTTGTTGACGATGGCGAGAGAAAGTCCGTTCCTTTGTCCCTGGTAGGCTGGCTCGCCGGTCCAGCCGACGGTCAAGCGGTACTTGCCCACATCGCGGTTCTCGTGGGCCAATGCGATGGACAGCGAGAGCAATAGAGCCACGGCCGCCAGGATACTGGCCGCCAGCCAACGCATCGAACGGGTCATGTAGACGCCTCCTGCGCTGAATGATGAGCTATAGGAAAGTAAGGGGCAAGAGCAACAAGCGCTCAGGCGAGGCGACGCGGCGGGGGATCGAGACGGCGCAGGGCCGGGGGCCGGCGTTGGGGAACAAGCCTGGGGGCGGCCTGGGACACGACGGTCAGGCACACCAGAGCCAGGACCATCAACGGCCGGAGACTTTTAGCCACCTCCCCCAGGGCCCAACCCGCCGTGCCCTCATGCGACCCGACGACGATGACACGCGCGCCGTCCTGGTCCGGGGCGACTTCCAGCGGGTGGGTCAGGGCGAGAGCGCCGAAGGCTAGACCAGCGTGGAAATGGGCGACCAGCGCCTGCGACCGGGCGGCCTCATCGCCGCCCACCACGAGGTGGACGTGCGAGGGGTCGCGCTCGATAGCCTGGGGGTCCACCAGCGGCCAGACAAAGCCCAGTCCGAGCGCCACCAGGAGGATCAGGTGGACGCTGAGCCGTAGGGTAATAGCAATGGTGGACAGGCGCATGGTCATCTCGGCCAATCGCTTACTTCATGTATTCTTTGACATCTGAAACGATTTGATCGGCGGGCCACTGGGCCGGATACCGGGCGCGAATGGCCCCTCGGGGGTCAATCAGGTAGGTAATCGCCGAATGCCCCACAAAGTCGTACACCTTCGTATCGCGCTCGTCGGGTGACGGGGTCGGGACATCGGGGCCGCCGGGGTCTACCCGCACCCGATAGTCCTCCCACACCTTGCTCAGCGCCTGGTAGGGGCCGGTCAGCCCTAGAAACGTCGGATCGAACGCGCCCAGGAACTCCTTGAGGCGGGCTGGCTTGTCGCGCACCGGGTCCACCGTCACAAAGACGACCTGGACGCGGCTAGCCTGCGGTCCCAGCGTCTGCTTGACCTTCGCCAGTTCGGCCAGGGCAATGGGGCACACGTCGGGGCAATAGGTATAGCCAAAGTTAAGCAAAACCACCCGACCGCGTTGGTCACTGAGGCGGAAGGCAGCCCCGTTTTGGTCATTGAGCGATATATCTGGGGCCAGTTGTACCGCGCTGTTGTCGGGCGCTGCGGGCGGCGCCGCCCGGCACGCGCTGAGGAACGCCACCAGGACAAGGGCCAGTCCCGTTATCAGTCGCAACCGCATCGTCAGACTCCATCTATGTCAAACACTACGCCGCCAATTACCCATATTATAGACCACAACAGGCAGCGGTGCGAACTATAGCCGTCTCTCAACCTCCGTCTTCCGCCTGCCCCCGGCTATGGGGGGCCTCCGTCCTGTTCATCTCCCACAGCAGGCGCAGGCCAGTCAGCGTGAGCGAGGGATCCACCACGTCAATGGCCGTGGTCAGCGGGGCGATAATGTGGACCAACCCGCCGGTGCCGACGACCGTTGGCGGCGGGCTATCCGAGGGGAAGACAGCGCGCAGGCGGGCTAGGATGCCCTCGATGAGGGCAACGAAGCCGTAGACCGCCCCAGATTGGAGGGCCTGGGGGGTATTGCGGCCCATGACCGAGGGGGGGGCAGCCAGTTCGATACGCGTGAGCCGCGCGGCGGCCCGCGCCAGGGCGTCGGCGGCAGTACGCAGGCCGGGGGCAATGGCGCCACCGAGAAACGCCCGTTCGGCGTTAACGACGTTAAACACCGTGGCCGTGCCGCAAGCGACGACGATGACCGGCGCGCCGTACAGAGCGGCGGCGGCGGCCGAGGCGACGAGACGGTCCGCGCCCAGGGTGTGGGGCGTCTCGTACTGGTTGACCAGGCCGGTGCGGATGCCATGCCGCACCACCAGCGTCTCCAGTCCCAGGTAGCCCCGAACCGCCTGAACCAGGGCGCCTGTCACGGGCGGGACAACCGAACTCAGAATCACGCCGTCCAGCGTCGCGTCGGGTAGCCCCGCCAGCAGATGACGCAAGACCAGGCCGTACTCGTCGGCGGTCTGAGCGCGGTCAGTGGCGACGCGAAACTCGCCTACCAGTCGGTCGCCGTCAAACACGCCGTACTTGATGTTCGTGTTGCCAACATCAATGGTGAGGAGCATCAGGGCAATTTGTCGGGGATAAACTCGTTGGTGAAGGCGCGGCTGGGGTCGACCTCAGTGGCAATCAGGCCCACATCCTTCATGAAACGGGCCGAGGTCTGCCACGCCTGAGGGTCGCTCTGGCCCAGGCGGTCGGTCCGCCAAAAGCCCAGCGATGCCTCCAGCGTCGCCCGCTGCGCCTCGCGGGTTTTCGCGGCTTCGGGGATAGCCTTCAACGTCGTCTCGAAGGCGGCATCGGGCTGGGCCAGCGTGTCGCGCAGCCCGCGCAGACTGGCCCGCACCACGCGGCGGATCAAGTCCGGGTTCTCCTGGACTGTCTTTTCATTGCTCATCAGCCCGTTGGCGACGAGGTCAATGTACTGCGAGACCTCGATGACGGCCGGCGTCTGTCCGCTTTGCTTGAGTTGGAGCGGCTCGTTCATCGAGTAGCCCACCGCCGCGTCCACCTGCTGCTTGAGCAGGCTCTCGACCTGGGTAAAGCCAATGGTCGGCATCGTCACCGTCTTCTCGTCCACTTTCGCGGCATAGAGCAGGCCGCGTAGGCCGATGTACGTCGCGCCGAACTGACCCGGAATGCCGACCTTTTTCCCTTTGAGGTCCTGGGGCGAGGTCAGCGGGCCAAGCGAGAACACGGCGACCGGGAACTTGCGATACCAGTTCATGACATAGACAATGGGCAAGCCCTGCGAACGCGCCAGGATGACCTGGTCGCCGCTGCCCACGACGAACTGGGCCTGCCCCGCCGCCAGCAACTTGATCAGGTCGGTCTCCATGCCGTAGTCGAGGGTCAGGTCAATGCCCTCGTCCTTGAAGTAGCCCTTGTCCAGGGCGACGTAGAAGGGCGCAAACTGCACATTGGGGACAAAGCCCATGTAGAGCGTCACCTTCTCGACCTTGATACCCGACACGGCCGGGCTTTCCTTCGCCCTGGCCGCCGTGGGGCTGACAGCTGGCGAGGCGGTCTGGGGCGCGGACGTGGCGCAGGCGGCGAGCAACGGAATAAGGATGAGGGAAAAGAGGACATGTCGAAGCATCTGGAATGATCCTGCTTATGCTCTCGACTGTCATCCCGAACGAAGTGAGGGATCTACTCCGAGAGCGCCCCAGAATAGATGCTTACCCTGAGTACAGGGTACAGGTCGCTTCGCTCAGCATGACAATCGCAAGCTTCTTGGTTTGGCCCAGCCCGTCTCACCCTGACACAAACTATCCACCACCCACTACCCCCCACCTCAGGACCGCGTTACCAGGCGCTCGATGAGAGTCACCAGGAGATAGAACGTCATTGCCAGCGCCATGAGTGAGAGCAACGCCACAAACATCAGCGGCGTATCGAACAGACCGCGCGCCAGGTTGACCAACGCGCCCAGCCCTGTGTCGCCGCCGACAAACTCGCCTACCACGGCTCCAATGACCGATAGGGTCACGCCCATACGCAGGCCACCGAACACGATGGGCAGCGAGGCGGGGAGTTCAAGTTTGGTGAACACCTGCCGGGGCGAGGCATTCAGGCTCCGCATGAGTTCGCGGCTCTCGGTGTCCACGCTCCGCAGCGCGACGACGATGTTGACCAGGATGGGGAAGAAGACAACCAGGGCGCACACGATGACCTTGCTCAGCAGGCCGTGGCCGAACCACAGGACGAGCAAGGGCGCGAGGGCCACGACGGGCACCGACTGGGAGGCGACGATGTAGGGCGCGAGGACGCGCTCCAGGGCGGGAACTTTGCCGATGGCATAGCCCAATAGGGCGGCCATGACGAAGCCCAGGCCAAAGCCGAGCAGTGCTTCCACCGTCGTTGCCTGGGCGTGACGGGCCAGCGTACCGTCGGCCAGCGCAGCCCAGAAGCGCGCCGCCACCAGCGCGGGGCCAGGGAGGATGTAGGCCGGGTAGCCGTTCGCCAGCCACGTCCAGCCTAGCCAGAGGGCGATGACGCCCAGTGGCCCGACGACCGACGCCCACTGGCCGACCGTGGGCAAACGACGCGGCAGCCCCATGTCGCCATCGAGTGGTTCCGCGCGTGCGGCTAGATTGGCTCGTTTGGTCGTGATCATACTCAGACCCTCTTCCTAATCTTCGTGTCTCTAACACAAACGCCCCGCTGCGGAGGCGCGGGGCGTGACTAGGCGGAACGGGCCGGGGCGGCGCAGAGCGCGCCGGCCTCAGCCTGGCACGGGTCAGACGGCGTTACCCAACCGGCTGCCTAACAAAAACCCCGACGGCCAACAGGCGCATCGGGGGCATAGGCATAGCACGGCGGAGTCAGGCCAAGCCCGACACGTGCCGTGTCACCTTCTTTCATCCGGACTATACCGTCGGCCCTGGCATTCGACCAGGTCCTGCCTATTCGGCGTACCCCTCAATGGGATACCGCCGCGTCGGCTCGCGGGCTTGGCGCAGCGCGCCCTACCGCCGATCGGGAATTGGCTCCTGCGAGCCTCACCCTGCCCCGAAGGTTCAATATTTGGTTCTTGACACTAGTGTAGTATAGAATAGTCGGAGGCATTTGTCAACCCTCTGGCGTGATGTGCTGTCCGTGCGCCGTGAAGACTTCTCTACCAGAGGCTCACGCATCACGTATCACGCATCACCCATCACGTATCACGTTCTATACAACTTATGTCGCGCACTCAATCCCCGATCCCCCTCGACGCCCTGGTGCTGCTGGCGGTCTTTTTCCCCATGACGTTCCTACGCGGCGTGTATGTCGCGTCGCACGAGTTCGTCTTGCCCTTTCAGACCCTGCTCATCTTTCGGACGCTCGCCTACATCCTGGCCGTCATCTATCTCCTGATTGGATTTTTGGGTCGGGGTGACACGACCGGCGCTCGTTTGGTGGTCCTGAGTTTGCTCATAGCGTCCATAGTCATCGCGCCCACACTGACCGCTATGGGGCTGCGCGTCATCTCGGGCGACCCGTCGCGTTATGTCCACGACAACCCGCTCCAGGTCGAAGAGGCCACCAAGTTCCTGCTGCGAGGGATCAACCCCTACGCCGTGGACTACACCGACACGCCGATGGGCAGGTGGCCCTATACCGGCCCGGCCTTTTCTAGCGACCCCAACGCTCAGCGGCCCGCCAACTGGGACGTCAACCCGGCCCTGTTCCACGTCGTCAGCCTGCCCTTCGGTATTCTGGCCTACGTCCCATTCCAGGCGGTCTTTGGCGCGCTGTTCCACTGGTCTGACGCCCGCATCCTGTACCTGCTGGCTTATGTCATGGCGCTATGGCTGATCAACCAGTTGGTCGAGGACCCGGTGCGCCGGCTGAGCCTGCTTATCATCGTTGGGCTGAACCCGCTACTGGTGTCGTTCCTGGTCGAGGGCCGTAACGACATCCTGGTCTTCAGCCTGCTGCTGGCCGCTGCGTATGCCTGGCAGCGCGGACGTCTCGATCTGTCTGGTGTCCTGCTGGGCCTGGCTGTTACCACCAAGCATATCGCCATCCTGTTCCTGCCGTTTTACTTCCTGCTCGGTTGGAGCGACAGCCTGCCCTGGCGGACGCGACTGATGGCCCTCGGTCGACATATCGCACCGACCCTGCTCACCGCCGCCGTGCTGGTCTTGCCCTTCCTGGCGTGGGACCCAGCGGCCTTTTATGACGATGTCTTTGGCTACCTGTCCGGCGCTCTGCCCACCAGTTACCCGATGTCGGGCATCGGGCTAGCGGGTAACGCGGTCTTCTGGGGCTGGGTGCCCAATTCTACCGTCCCTTTCCCCAGCGTTTTGTTACAGGCCATCTTTGGCGGGCCGCTGCTGCTAGTCCTACTGTGGCGGCAATGGCAGTCCAACACGATCCGCGTTGCCCTGGCCGCCTATGGACTGTTCCTTCTGGTATACATGTGGTTCGCCCGCTTTTATTTTGATAACTATGTGGGCTATATTGTGCTCGTTCTCAGCGTCGCCGCCTTCTGGCCCGCTGACGGGGAGCGCCTGCGCCCGGAGGCCGAATGAAGCCCAAAGTCATCGTCTGCATGCCCGCCTACAAGGCCGAAACGACCCTGGCGAAGACCTACCAGGCGCTGCCCGACGGCGTCGCCGATGAGGTCATCGTCGTGGACGACGCCAGCCCCGATGGGACCGTCGCCGAGGCCCACCGCCTGGGCCTGCCCATCATCGTCCACCCTGTCAATCGAGGCTATGGCGGCAACCAGAAAACCTGCTACGACGAGGCCCTGCGTCGTGGCGCGGACATTGCCGTCCTGCTCCATCCCGACTTCCAGTATGATCCCACGGCTGTGCCGGCACTGATTCGCCCGCTGCAAGAAGGCCGCGCCGATTTCACGTTCGGCTCGCGCTTCGCGGAGGGCGGCGACCCCCGCGCGGGCGGTATGCCCCTGTATCGGTATGTCGGCAACCGCCTGACAACGGCCCTGGAAAACATGGCGCTGGGGACAAATTTCGCCGAGTTGCACAGCGGGCTGAAGGCGTATACCCGCGGGTTTCTGGAGGGTCTGAACTACCACGCCTACTCGGACGACTTTGTGTTTGACAGTCAGATGGTCATCGAGGCCATTGTGCGCAAGTTCCGCGTGGTCGAAGTCCCCATTCCGACACGCTACGCCCACGACAGTTCGTCGGTCAGCGTCTCGCGCTCGCTCAAGTACATCAGCGAGACGCTGATGTGCCTGTGGCAGGTTAAGACGGGGCGCGGGGCGTGGGACAAGTCGAAGGCGCGGCCAGCCCCGCCTCGACTGAGCCAG
This sequence comes from Anaerolineae bacterium, assembly GCA_026129165.1. Taxonomy (GTDB): domain Bacteria; phylum Chloroflexota; class Anaerolineae; order Epilineales; family JAHCIE01; genus JAHCIE01. The sequence continues at coordinate 9,566 of JAHCIP010000039.1, read as the reverse complement.
GCCAGTCCGGATGTTCCCTCTCTGGCGAGCCGGTCGGAGACGCAGGGATGACCTCCTATCCCCCGTGTAACCTGTGCGGCGCGACCGATGCCGTGCTGCTCTACCCGGCTACGGCCCAGCCGGGCAGCGATGTCCCGGCCGCCGAGTTCGCCTGCACCAGCCCCTACCTGGCCCAGTACGATGACATTGTGCGCTGCCGCCGCTGCGGTCTGATCTACTCGGTCGCCAGGCTCGCGCCCGACGCCATCATGGACAACTACGGCGAGGTTGAGGACCCGACATACCTGGTCGAGGAGGAGCGCCGGCGCGCGGCTTTTGTTGACTCGCTCAAACTCATTGAGAAGTATCTCAATGCCGCCCCCGCCCCTTCCACCGCTCAGGGTGGAGCGACAGTCGCAGCCTCCTTGTTCCCGACCAGCGAGGGCGGCCAGGTGACTAAGCCGCGCCTGGTGGAAGTCGGAGCGCACGTGGGCCTATTCCTCGATGTGGCCCAGCAGCGCGGCTGGGATGCGGTGGGCGTCGAGCCGTCGCGCTGGGCCGTCGAAACGGGCCGCCAACGCTACGGCGTGGACCTGCGCGTCGGCGACCTCCAGTCTCTCAAGCTGCCCGACGCCAGTGTGGATGCCGTCGCCACCTGGGACGTCCTGGAACACTTTAGCGACCCGCTGGCCGAACTCCATGAGATGCGGCGCATCCTCAAGCCCGGCGGTATCCTGGCTCTGACGACCATCAACATCGCCAGCCCGCATGCCCGCCTCGTGCGCGGCCGTTGGCCCTGGCTGATGCGGATGCACCTATTCTACTTTACGCCCCAGACCCTCAGGGCGATGATCGAAAAGGCGGGCTTTCGGGTCGAGCGCGTCGCCACGCAGGGTCGGCTATTTAGCCTGGACTACCTGGCCTGGCGGCTGGGGATGCAACTGCCCATCATGCGCGGCCTACGCGCGGCGGTGCAGGTCGTGCGCCTCGGCGGGGTTGAGATTCCCGTCAACCTGGGCGACATAGTGCTAGCCATAGGGCGGGCGGAATGAGCGCGACCGACCCGCCAGGCGACACCTCCCAGGAGGCCGGGCGCAGGAGCGCCGAATCGGCCTCCATGCGACCTCGCGCCCCGGCGCCGGCGTCGGTGGGATCGGGGGTGTGGACCTTGCTCAGCCTCGGCCTGATCACGGCGGCGGTCTACCTGCTGCGGCTGGCCGTGCCGATGGCCCTACGCAGCCTGATCAACCAACCCCTGATTGACCTGCCGCTGGCGCTGGGCGAAAATGTCATTGGCGCGTGGTATTACCTGGACACGGTGCTGCTGCTGTTTGGGTTGTACTACTGGGGCTACCGGGTCGTGAGGCATGATGCCCCGCTCGCCTATTGGCGGACGCGCCAGGACGACGGGGCGCTGGACTATGGGCTGGTCATCGCCCTGCTGCCGGTCGTCTTCGCCGTCGCCCTGTTGCTTATGTTCCCGGTCACGGCGGGCGACCTGTTTGTCTATATCTTCTTTGGCCGCATCTGGGCCTTCCAGGGCCTGAACCCGTATATCACGTCGCCCGAAATGGTCCCCTCCGACATCACCTTCAACTACACGGTATTCCGCGAGGCGGCCACGGTGTACGGGGCGTTGTTTACCCACCTCTCTGCCCTGCTCGCCCGACTGGCTGGCGACAGCTTGATCCAGAACGTGCTGCTGTTCAAGGGGGCGATGGTTCTGTTCTATGGCCTGACCGCCCTGTGCGTCTACCTCATCCTGAAGCGCACGCGGCCAGAGCTGGCCTGGGTGGGCGTCTACCTGGTGTGGTGGAACCCCCTGGTCCAGTTCAACACGGCGGGCGACGGCCATAACGACATCACTATGCTAGCGGTGGTCATGCTGGCGCTGCTTCTCGCCCAGCGCGGCCAGTGGAGCCTGGCCTGCGCCGCCCTCGTCCTGTCCATGTCCATGAAGTGGGTCTCACTGATTCTCGTGCCCGTGTTTGTGGTTGCCGCCCTGCGTGCCTGGGGCTGGCGGCGCGCGCCGGAGATTTTCGGTGGGCTGGCCGTCGGGTTCGGACTGGCCGCCCTACTTCACGCGCCATTCTATGCCGGCCTGGGGACGGTGCTCGGCTCGGTCCCCTATATTGGCGCCGCGTTCACCACCTCCATTGCCACCGTTGTGCGTGACGTTCTCCTCCGCGTCACTGACCAGTCCAGCGCGGAAACCTGGGCGCGGCTGACGGCTTACATTGTGTTCGGCTTGCTCTACCTGCGCGAGCTAACCCGCATTCGGGAGGGGTTCGACGCGCTAGTCTACGCCTGTTTTCAGGCCTTTTTCCTGTACCTGCTCATCGGCACGCTCTGGTTCCAGCCCTGGTATGTCATCTGGCTCGTTGGCATCGGGGCGCTGCTGGTCGGTACGCCGGTAGCCGAGCGCACCATCCTGCTCACATTTACCGCCATGCTTATCCACCTGGTGACGGGCTTCGGGTGGCGGCTGGGCTGGTTCAGCAATCTCTCGCTGCTCCACCTGACGGCGGTGGCCGTCGTCTTCGCTGTCCCGCTGATTCTGTGGCTCAGCGAACGCTGGCCGGCGGAAGACAAGCCGGTAGAGGCGCCCGCTGAGAGTCTACCTTAATGTTATCCAGGCTCTCTTTGGCGATTGTGCCTTTATATCTTTGTGCCCTGCGTGACCTTCGTGATTCGTGAAGAGAGCAAGTGCTTTCAGGGGTGAGTTTCATCCTCCTCGAACAGGAGCACAAACAGCGGCAGGAGCAGGATGTTGCGGGCGGCCAGGGCGAAGATGGGGCGGGGGTCGAGGAAGCGCGTCAATTCAACCCAGTGGCTGGGGTAGACGTACTGGGTCAGGGCCAGGATGAAGCCGAACAGACCCCATACGAGCCAGCGTTGGCGGTCGCGCAGCATGGGTAGCAGAGGTATCAGCCAGACCAGGTACTGGGGCGAGAAGACCTTGTTGGGTAGGACAAAGGCCAGGATGCTCAGGGCGCTGAAACGGAGGAGGCGCGGGATCGCATCCTCGTCGTCGCTGGTTGTAGCCGGCTCCACCGCCCGCAGCCGGCGCCAGTAGACCCAATAGACCAAGCCCAACAGTAGGACGATAGCCGGCACAGCCAGCGCCGCCAGCATGTCCGCGCCCGGCGCGACGACCTCCTCCGAAGCGTGGGCCTGGACCACCTCCAGAGGGGCGCCGCGTGTGTAGCGCAGCAGTAAGGGCGTCGCCCATAGCGAGTTAATCTCCAGCCCACGCTCGCCATGGTAAGCGAACAGCACTTCCAGCACGGCCGGCCCCGTCGCCAGGAAGGGCAGGAAGGCCAGCAGCAGGGTCACGATGTAGAGGCCGACATTGCGGGCCAGGGTGCGCCTTTCGCCCCGGCGCAGGTGCTCCAGGGCGAACAGGGGCGCCAGCAGGGCGGGGTAGACTTTGAGGGCCGTCCCGATGGCCAGCAGCGGCCAGGCGAGTTGCCCCTGTTGGTGGGGCCAGAGGTAAATCGCCGCCAATGTGACCAGGGCCGGGGCCAGGTCGTAGCGTTCCAGCGTCGCCATGACGCCGGCGGCCAGGAGAAACAGCGGCAGGGCCACCAGCACGCCCAGCAGTCCTCGGCCATGGAGGTAGCGCCGTACCAGGGCCAGCGCGAGCCAACCCAGCGCCACGGCTAGAGCGGTCTGCTCCAGGGCGAACTGGAGGCGGTAGCGGTCCACATCGCTATTGGAGACGCCGAGGCCGGGCAGAAAGAACAGCGGGATCGCCAGCGGCGGGTACTCGAAGACAAAGTCGCGGTAGGGCTGCTGGCCGACAGCCATACGTTGAGCGTGCTCGGCGTACTGCGAGATCGTGGAGAGATCAGGGCGATAGTCCGGCCAGATGTAGAGGGCGAGACAGACCAGAGCGATGACCAAGGCTACGACCAGGGTCAGGTCACGCCATGTCAAACGGAGGGGCGGGTCGGCATGGGGAGAAGATGGATGCATAAGCGATGAGTTTTGGCAAGTGAGTCGCCAGGTAGACCCCCTGGCGTCATCATGGTATTAAATATGCTATGAGGCGTTCAGCTTTTCTTGCTTAGAATAGAGACCTATGCTAAGCTAGCGGAGTCAGACTGCACGGCGTCGCCCATGCCCTGCTTCAGTTTGATGCCTTGCCACTGACTGGCATACACGGAGAAACCAGTGGAACCCCTCGTCATCATCCCGACCTACAACGAGTGTGAGAATATCCAACGTCTGCTGCCCATTATCCTTACCCTGCCGACCCGCTTTGACATTCTCATCATTGACGATGCGTCGCCTGACGGCACTGGCGCAGTCGCGGAGGCCCTGGCCCAGGAGTGGGCGGGGCGCGTGCATGTTCTGCACCGCGAGGCCAAGCTGGGGCTGGGCAGCGCGTATGTCATGGGGTTTCGCTACGCGGTAAGCCACGGCTACGACCTCATCTTCCAGATGGATGCCGACTTCCAACACGACCCAGCCGACCTGGAGCGTTTTGTCGCTTCGGCTCGCACAACCGATGTTGTCATCGGCTCGCGCTACATCGCCGGCGGCTCAACCATCGAGTGGTCGGCCTTCCGCCGCGCCATCAGCCAGGGCGGCGCCCTCTATACCCGTACCCTGCTCGGCCTGCCCTATCACGATGTAACGACCGGCTATCGCTGTTACCACCGCCATATCCTGGAGCAGTTAGACCTGGACAATGTCACCACCACCGGCTTTGGCTTCCAGGTGGAGATGCTTTACCGCTGCCACCAGCTGGGGGCGCGGATTGTGGAATTGCCCATCGTGTTCCACCGCCGCCGGCTCGGTCAGTCCAAGATGAACTCGGACATCTTTATGGAGGCGATGGCCCTGGTATGGCGGCTGCGCCGCGACGCAGGCCAACGCCCCCCTACCGCGCTCGGCGCGCCCAGCCGCTAGAGCCGGACCCTGCCGACGTCGCCTCAGCGCCCACCACCGGGCCAAGCGCCGACGCCGCCCCCGCCTCCTCGACGCGCCGAGCCGTTTGACGCGGCTCCCACAATAGCAAAGCCCACGCCAGCAGCAACAGCGTATTTCGACCGGCTTGAACCGCAATGGCCTGCGGATCCAGGCCGGTTAAGCTATTCCAGCCATGTGGGTAGAGATACTGGGTCAGCGCCAGCGCGGCGGCGTAGAGGCCCCACGCGAGGCGGCGGCGCGTCGTCACTAGCGGCGCCAGCGTGTAGGGCCAGATCATGTATTGCGCTGACAACACCTTGTTAAACAGGGTAAAGGCCAGGATGGCGGCCAGGGCGAACCGCAGGCGGCGCTCCTCATCGAGGGGGCCGCGAGCGTAGCGCCAGGTCACCAGGGCCAGCGCCAGGATCACCAGCGGCGTCGCCAGGGCTGCCACCGTCGGCGTCAGGGCCGAGTTTATCTCCTGCGAGCCAAAGGCGAACTGGCTCTTGACCGTCGCCCCGAAGGCGTGACCGATGAGTAGCGGCGTCGCCAGCAGGCTCTCAATCTGCACGCCGCGCTCCTGGTGATAGGCCAGCAGCTTGCCCAGGCTGTCCGGCGCAATGATGAGCAGGGGGACGAACGGCACGGCCAGCGTCACGGCGAAGATCAGTAGCCCGATGAACAGGCTGCCCCACTGCCGCCGCCGTGCCTGCTCCACAATCCACAGGGGGGCGATGGCGGCCGGGAAAATCTTGACGCCCGCGCCCAGCGCCAGACAGGCCCACCCCCACACGCCGCCCGTCTTCGGCCAGAGGTAAAGGGCCAGCGCCGTCAGGCCGGCGGCGACGAGGTCAAACCGTTCGAGGACAATCATCACGCCGGCGGCCAGCAGAAAGAGCGCCTGAGCCATCAGGGGCGGCCCCACCCGTTGCCCCATGCGCCGCGCCCATGCCCACACTAGGACGACGGTCGCCAGGTCCACCACCGCCATCTGAACGGCAAACGCGGCATGATACGTGGCGGTATCCTGAGCGACCAGGCGCGGCAGGGCGTACCACAGCGCGCCCAGGGGCGGGTACTCAAAGGGGTAGTCGCGGTAGATCAGCTTGCCGCTAAGAAGCTGGGTGCCGCGCGTGAAGTCGAAGGGGATGGTGGAGAGGTCGGCACGGTAGCCCGGTCCGAAGTAGAGCAGCGCCAATAGACCGACATGCATAAGGAGGGCGGCCAGCAGCAAGCCAGGCTGACGCCAGCGGGCCTCAGCGTACGGGCTGTCATCCAGAGAGGCAGCCATGGCCTAGGCGACCCAATACCATAGGGCGAACAGGACCGACACCAATCCCAATAGCGTCAGGCTGGCGACCGTCAACCCCTCGTAAACCTGGCGGTAGCGGCCATACCAGGCCATAGTCATAAAGATAGGGAACGGCCCCATGCTGTGGCGGATCAGCGATGTCAGCGTCCCAGTGCCAATGGAAGCGTAGAGGACGAGCGCGGCAAAGAGGGTGTAGTGCCAGGGCAGCTTGCGCAGGCCCAGGATCAGAAAGACCAGCGTGACCAGGGTAAAGCCCAGGTCCAAGGCCGACATGGAATAGGCGTGGGCGTGGACCGGCTCGTACAGATAGCGTAAGAACGTATCCCAAATGGCGCCGGGCTGCCGCTGCCAGGCCTTCTGGACGTTGATAATGGCTAACGGGTCGCCAAACCGCCAGAACAGGTAGAGGGGGAAGAGCAGCCCGCCAAACAGAGGAAACACAACGGCGACCCAGGTCGTGCCGATCTGGCGCGTCTTGCGCCACTGCTGCCAGACCTCGTAGGCGAAAGGAATGAACACAAACGCGCCGACGAGACGGCTAATGGCGGCCAGGAAGGCGACATAGCCCCCCCAGCCCCACAGACGGCGCCGCGCCAGGTAGAAGCTGCCAATGACCAGCGCCATCGTGACCGGCTCGGCGTAGGGCGTGGATAGGAACAGGCTGCCGGGATAGATGGCCAGGAACCACGTCGCCCGCCCCGCCACGTCGCTGTCAAACTCAAGCTCTGTCAGGCGATACAGGGCCGTGAGCGCCAGGAGAAAGGCAAGGTTAGCGATGATAAGACCGCCGACGGTGTACTCGGCCAGGGTCGGCGGCCGGCCGAGGGTCAGAATGAGCGTGGCGCCTTTGAGCAAGGCGGGGAACAAGGGGTAGAAGGCGATGGACGACTGCTCACCCGGCACATAGCTGTAGCCTTCATCAGCGATGCGAATGTACCACATGGCGTCCCACCGCGACCACATGTCCAGGGCCGGGGTGTCGGAGACATGATAGGCGATATCCAGCGGACTTTGGGCCATAATCCCCATCGCCAGCACACCGACGATGAGAATAAACAAACGGGTGATGGCAAACGGGAAGGCGATATTGACCCACCACCAGCGGGGAATCGCCCACCGCCGACTCGCCCCCCGCACTTCGACCGCCTCGCCCTCTAACGGCTTTGTCACCTGGGCCATGCTCGCTCCGACAGATTAAGGATAGTTCACCGCCAGAGTCTAGCACGTCTGAGGACGATTGCCAAAAATCGGGGGCTGGCACACCCCTTGCTTTAGGGTTTCTAACGTTTGTTTAGGCTCATCAAGGAGAAACCCTGTGCAGGCTTCCACCCCGTCTGTGTCTATTGGCCGCCTCGCCATCTGGACGGCTACTATTCTCATCGTCGCCGGCCTCTTGCTCGCGCTGTACAGCCTGCGCGACTTGCTGCTCATGTTCTTTGTCGCCATCGTCGTCTCGGCGGCGATGCGCCCGCTCGTCCTGGGCCTTCAGCGGTACGGTCTCCCCCGGCCCGTAGCGGCTATTATCGTGTACTTATCCATCCTCGCGGTCATCATCGGCGTGCTCGTCTTTACTATTCCTCCTTTGATTGGACAGGTCGCCTCCCTGGTCGAACAGGCTCCAACGCGCTATGCCGAGTTGCTAGACGTCTTACGCAACTCATCGAGCCGCACCGTGCAGGCATTAGCGGCCAACCTGCCCAACCTGGACAACCTCAGCGAGGTGCAGGGCCGCCTCGGTTCGATGATGAACGAGGCGAGCGTGCTGTCGGCCCTGAATGCGGTACGCGGTATCGCGGAAGCCTTTGTTACCGTCTTCCTGGTGGCGTTCTACTGGACACTGGACCAGTCGCGCATGGAACGGCTGTGGCTGTCCCTGGCTCCTCCCTCCGAACGCCCACGTCTACTGACCATCTGGCGCGAGATGGAACACAAGATGGGGTCGTACCTGCGCGGAACAGGCATCCTGGCCGTTATCATGGCCGTCATCACCAGCATAGGCTATGTGGCGCTCGGCGTTCCCTACGCCCTTGTGCTCGCCGTGGTTGCTGGCCTGGGTGAGTTTGTGCCTGTGATTGGCTTCCTGGTTGGGTCATTGCCCGCCACGCTCATTGCCCTCACCGTCTCGCCCCAACTGGCCCTGTTTGTCCTGGGGCTGAACATTGTGGCCCAACAGTTCGAGAACTACGTTCTCGCGCCGCGCATTATGTCCGATGCCGTCGGCGTCAGTCCTGTCGTCATCATCTTCGCCTTGCTGGCCTTTAGCGCTCTGTTTGGCATTGTCGGCGCGTTTCTGGCTATTCCCTTAGCGGCCATCATCCAGGTGTTACTGGACCGCCTCATTCTCAAGACGGAGCCAGTCGAAGAGACGGTGCCCGAAGCAGGGCCGCTCGTGGCCGCGCGCAGCCAGCTTCACGCTCTACGCGGCCGCTTACGTGAGCGTCTCCGCAGCCGCGAGGAGGCCCTGGATGTAGACTCCGGAATGGACGCACTCGACCAGCGCATCGAAGACGTGGTGCTGACGGTGGATAGAGCCATCGCCCAGGCGTCGCAGGACGCCAGGACCGTGGAACCGGAGGTGCTCCAAACGATTCAGCAGGCTATCCAACAGGTCGAACAACTGGCCGCCGAGTCCCTCGATGCCAGCAGCCCCGTGGGGCTGACCCCCGAAGCCAGCGCCGATGAAGAGGCCGCCGCTGAGGTGGAAACCGTGATCCAGGAAGCGAAGCAGACGCTCCAGACGACGGCGGCGCAGGTGCGGGAAATCGCGGCCGAAGGCCAAGAGTTCCCAGAGCCGCGTCCTATCGCCGCACGAGCGTAGCCTTTCTCTGAGTCAATCGCCCCCGGTTCCAGGGCTGGAGCCGGGGGCGTCTTGCTGAAAGACAGACCTGACAGGGTGCGGAGCCTACTCTATCCCATCATCAGTCATCACTCATCAGTAATACATGGACAGGTACTTGTGCCAGGCATCCTGACGGCCGCGATCACCGAGTAGGACAAAGGCCAAGTAGCGCGGGCGGGCCGGCATGCTGAGCAGGAGCATGTTGGCCTGCTCCGGCGTGCGGTTGCCCTTACGCCGGTTGCACGGACCGCATGCCGCCACCACGTTGTCCCAGGTCGTGCCCCCGCCCTTGCTGCGCGGCACCACGTGGTCAATCGTCAGTTGCGTCTTGCCGGGTTGCGCGGCGCAGTATTGGCAGGTGTAGTTGTCACGCGCCAGCACGGTCCGCCGTGACACCGGCAGCGGAAGGCGCGGCGGCACGGGGACATAGGTTACCAGCCGAATCACCGACGGCACTTCCAGGTCCAGCCGCTCGGCGCGCAGACGCTCGCGCGTCGCCTCCACGACTTCAGCCTTCTC